>JAPLOH010000144.1 GCA_026400845.1 Alphaproteobacteria bacterium | reverse complement strand
CCGCATCTTCGTCGCCATGGGCACCATCATCCCCCCCATCGGTGGCCACGCCTGCCAGCAGGGCGTCGAGGGACGCAGCATCAAACCCCAGCGAGGCCAGGTCGAAGCCGTCGTCGCGGATACGGGCGAGTTCGGCGGCCACCAGTGCCTCGTCCCACCCGGAATTGAGCGCGATCTGGTTGTCCGCCAGCCGCAGCGCCCGGGCCTGCGCCTCAGTCAGGTGCGCCAGCCGGATCGCCGGCACCGTAGCCAGGCCCAGCCGCTTCGCCGCCATCACCCGGCCATGGCCGGCGACAAGCACCCCGGCGGCGTCCACCAGGACCGGGTTCACGAAGCCGAACTCGGCAATCGAAGCGGCAATCTGCGCCACCTGGGCGTCGGAATGTGTCCGCGCATTGGCGGCATACGGCACCAGCGACGCGGTCGGCATCGCCATCACGGCGAGATCAAGCTGCATCGGCAATCTCCGTCACGCCGCGGGCCGTGGCGATGGCGTCATAGCTCCGACCGTCGCCCTCCAGCGTCACCGACAGGTCGGGATGCAGCGAACGGAACCGGGCGATCGCCAGATCGACATAGGCCGGCGCCAGTTCGATCGCCCGCACCGGCCGGCCGGTCCGCTGGCCCGCGAGGATGGTGGTGCCGGAACCGGCGAACGGTTCGAACACCAGGTTACCCTCGTCGGTAAACTTGGCGGCATACGGCACCAGCGACGCGGTCGGCATCGCCATCACGGCGAGATCAAGCTGCATCGGCAATCTCCGTCACGCCGCGGGCCTTGTGCCGGGTGATGCGGAGCACGTTGTCCGGGATCCGGGTGTCCTGGACGCCCTGGCCGGCATGGGTCCATTCGCCGACCGTGCCGTCCTTGGCGCGCAGCCCGCCCTTCTCGCTGTTGACGTGCCCGGCCCAGCGGCAGGGAATGATCTTGTTGGCCTGGCGCGCCGTGCGGTTGAAGTGGAAGACGAACTCGAACGACGGCGCGAGCCGCCCGTTCCAGTCGCCGGGCAGGCCCGGGCCCTGGTCCCAGACATACCAGCCGAACCGCCGCCAGCCGATCGTGCGCATCCAGTCGATCCAGCCGTGCCAGTAGGGCTGCCACTCGCTGTCGCGGTGGATCAGCCCGAGATTGACCAGCATTTGCCCGTCAGTGGCGACGGCGGCATCGAGATGGCCGCACACGCCGCGCATCAGCGCATCCCAATCACCGATCCCGCCCGTGGTGTAGTCGCGCTGGTTGCCATAGGGCGGCGAGGTGAACAGCAGGGCGGCGCGGTCGTCGCCCATCAGCCGCGTCACAACAGCGGCGTCGGTGGAGTCCCCGCATAGCAGGCGATGCTCGCCGAGCAACCAGAGGTCGCCCGGCCGCGTCACAGCCGCACGGGGCGGCTCAGGCTCGGCGTCGGCGGGATCCTCGGCGTCGTCGGTTGCGGCGGCCGCGCCGCCTGCATTCTCGGCGACCTGATCGGCGTCATCCTGCTCATCCGGCGTATCGCCATCAATGACGGCCTCTTCCGCCGCGGCCAGGATGGCGCTGATCTCGTCGCGCGAGAACCCGATGGCGAGCAGATCGACCTCGCCAGCCTCCTGCAAGCCGGCCAGGGCATCGCGCAGCAGCGCCTGGTCCCATGTCGCGTTCTCGGCGATGCGGTTGTCGGCCAGGCGGAGCGCGTCTTTCTGCGCCGGGGAGAGGTGCCGCAGCACGATTGCGGGCACCTTGGCGATGCCGAGCGCTGTGGCCGCTTCGAGCCGGCCATGGCCGGCGATCAGTTCGCCAGCCTCGTCGACAAGCAGCGGGTTGGTGAAGCCGAATGCCAGCATGCTGGCCTTGATCTGCTCCAACTGGTCCGCCGAGTGCAGCCGGGCGTTGCCGGCGTGCGGGCGCAGTTCCGCGACCGGGCGCAGCACGATCTTCGCGGCCATCCAAGGGAGGGTCATCAGCAGATAACTCCCAGGCGAGCATGAATTTGTGTGAGTGCCGAAGATACGGCTTGTCCGGCAAAGGTCCGCGGGACGATCACCAGACACGTGCCTCACGGGCCTTTCGAATGGCCAACGCCATGCACTCGCGAGGTGGCCGCGATGCTACTTGCCTTGGTCCGCACCGTCAGGTGTGATTATGGTCAACACGGGACGCCTGAATGAGCTGAGCATCCGGGAATGTGGTCGTGCAGCATTCCCGTCCCGATATGGCGCAACGATAGGGGGCAACTATGCGGGTTCTAGTGGTCGGTGCAGGAGCGCTTGGCGGCTACTTCGGCGCCAGTCTCCTTAAGGTCAACCGTGACGTCACCTTCCTGGTCCGTCCGCCACGTGCGGCTCAGTTGAGAGCCAATGGCCTGCGCATTCGAAGCCCGGCCGTTGACTTCACAGTTGCCCCTCCGATTGTGACCGCCGAACAACTCGTCGATCACGCGGACCTCATCCTCGTCTGTGTCAAATCCTACGCCCTTTCACAGGCGATGGAACAGTTCGCCGCCGCTGTTGGTCCCAACACGGTGATCTTGCCGGTGTTGAATGGCATCGCCCATATGGAGACCTTGACCGCGCGCTTTGGCGCCGACCGGGTCCTCGGTGGAACTTCACTTGCCGGAGGTGCGCTCGATGCCGACGGCAATGTCAATGTGCCCTTCGCAGGCGGAGAGATCGTCTTTGGAGAACTCTCTGGCGCCACGACTCCCCGCTGCCATGCCATCAGCTCATTGTTCGATGGAGCCGCCACTAGTGCTCGCGCCAGCGACACCATCATGCAAGACATGTGGGAGAAATTTACTTTTCTTGCAGCGGGCAATGGCATCTCGTGCCTGATGCGCGCCACTCTTGGAGACATCCTGGCCACTCCAGGCGGCACCGACATGATTGCCCGCGCGTGCAATGAGGCGCGCGATGTAGCCACCGCGTGCGGGTATCCGCCCCGGCAAGCCTATGTGGACCGGATCCTGGGCTTCTACAGCATCCAGGGCTCGCCGGTGAAGGCGTCGATGCTGCGTGACATTGAGCGCGACGCACCGACTGAGGGCGAGCATACGATCGGTGATATGGTCCGCCGTGCGCGCCGATACGGGGTTCCTACGCCATTCCTCGACATCGCCTACTGCATGGTCGACGCCTACGAGGCCCGGCGCGCGCGCGAAGCCGGTAAAACGTAACGGGCTGCTCACAGGACTTGCGACACGGAAGCTTCGGGCGCGTTGTCATCGTGGCGCCTGGCTGCGAGCCTTATCGGGCGGCCCACATTGCGAACCGCGCACGGTTCGCGGCGGGCGGGATTGGCCGCCAACTGGCACACAGCGGACTGGCGCGTGCGCACCGCGAACCATTATTTAGACCTGTCGCTAGCGGCTTATCGCGCACTTGCTTCCCGCATCGATCCGGCCATGGAAGGAACCATGGCCTTGGCGATGCGGGCGGGGCTGTCTCGGTGGCGAGGTGGGTGGGCCTCAGGCCCACCTCCTCTACATGTCGTTCTTATACCCCGATCGTTATTTGCGCCGCGAGAGGGTTTAATGTAACAGAAACGGCGTTGTGCTGTTACATTCTGGATTGACCTGCCGCTCGTTCAGGCCGCCGCCGCCGGGCGCCGAATCAAGCCGAAGTGCCCAGCCAGCACGGTGAGGGTGGCGACCAGGATGCCATTGGCCACCGCCGGTGCCAGCGTCCGCCCAGCCCAGCCGTGGCGCATCGCCCACTCCCGCACCGAATATTCCAATCCGATGACGAACCAGGCGCAGGACGCGGCTGACCCGTCCTGCCCACCCAGCGCGTCGAGGGCAGCGGCGATGCGGCGACGGGCTTCCATCTGCCGCTCCGACAGTCCGACGCCGCTATCCCGTGCCACGCGGATCAACTGCGACGTCGACATGCTGTCGAACGTGGCGCTGCGGAATAGGCCACGGAGCAGCTGTCCCGCATCGTGCATCTCGTGCGTGATGCTGCCATTCGCCAGCATTACGCCCAGCGTATCGACGGCGCGCCGATGCACGACCACAGCGCCGCTGTCAGGATCGGCCTCGAAGCCTGACGCAGTGAAGTTACCATGCTGCAACCGCCATTTGCTGGGCTTCGACAGGTCCTCGCGGCCCTGCGTCGGGCGTTTGCCCTTGCGCTTAGCGACCATGGTGATGTCCTCCGTCGCGACGCCCCCAGCGCCGGTTGGCTTCGTTGGTGATGGCCTGCCGCAGCCAGGGGTCGGTGATGTCGTCCAGAGGCAGGGCGGCGATGTGGTGTTCGTGCCATGCGCGTGCCCGCATGGCTTCGAGGTCCTGGGGCGTGGACGGGCTACGAGCCATGTCCAGACACGACCGTGGGGATTGCGGCGCACCGGGCAGCCTCATGCCGCACCGCCCTGGGCGTCGATCGCCCACAGCAGGATGGCCAGGGCGTCGGCCTCGTTGTCGTCGACGGGCTGGAAGCCGTGGGCCTTGATGGCGGCAATCACGGCGTCCTTGCCGGCGTTGCCCTTCCCGGTGGCGAAGCGCTTGATCGTGCCAACAGGGACGCCCTGGTAGGGCAGTTCCCGTTCCTCACACCACGCAGTGAGATGGGCCAGGAAGCCCCCATAGGTGTGCGCCGCGTCGGTGCCGGCATGGGCACGCACTTCCTCGAAGACGACGCGGTCCATGCCACGGGTGAGGCGAGAGACTTCGGTGAGCCAGGCACGGAAGCGGAGATAGCGCATGCCGCCGCCCTCGAACCGGCTGGGGCGGAAGGTCATGGTGCCGGAGGTAATGATGCCGTCGCGGCTGCGCAGGGCCCAGCCAGTGGTCGAGCCGAGATCGAGGGCGAGGATGACCGGCAAGGCGATCAGCACGGGTGCAGATTTGATCGGTGCGATGGGAGTACTTGCGCAGGGCGCGAGTGCGTTCAGAGTCGTGGAAGCCATGATGGTCTCCTGAGAGGGGGAGCTTCGTGGTCAGGGCGACGTCGGCATGGTTCTTGGCGGAGCTTGCCGGCGTCGCCCGCCTGGAGGGGGAGGCTGTGAGAGCCTGGTGGCCCCGTGGCGTAGGGGCGGCTCATGGCACGCCGTCCAGCCAGGATGGCGCCGCGTCGGCCGGGGAACCTCCCACCGGACGTTCCCCGGCACGTTCCCCGTGAAAATCGCTGTGTTTATCTACATCGGGGGAACGTGGGGAACATGGGGAACGTTTTCCCGGCTCTTCCTCCATGTGCGCGTGTGCGTGTGGATGCATTAGGGTTGAAAAACGTTCCCCATGTTCCCCACGTTCCCCGTTTGCTGTTGCGGACTGCATGTTTGCGCGGGGAACGTCCGCAACCGACGTTCCCCGAATTGCCCCGACGTTCCCCGCAATCGTGGCACCATCGCCACCAACGGGCATCTCCGCCTCCGGCATGACGCCCAGACTCCATTGCCGCGCCTTGTGGGAGATGCTGCCCAACTCAATGCGGACCCTGCGGTAGGGGATCTGGAACACCCGATCACGGACCTTGCGGAGCATTTTCCCGAACCGTGTGCGGAGCGCCCGCTCAGGCCCATCTCCGATATCGATCGGCGGCTCGGCCCTGATTGCGAGATCATAGAGCTCGGCAACCCCAACGTCGGCGGTGCCGAAGCGGTCCCACCAGGCCTGCACAAACGCGCGCCAGGTGGCACCCTCGGTGTCCGCGGCCTCAAGGGATTCGTCCAGGTTACCGAGGAAGCCCTCGATGCCGGCGTTCTCCAGCACACCGCCAATCGTCTGCGCCCAGTTCTCGTAGCTTCCGATGCTGCGCGCGCCGCGTGGCCGACCGGCCGCGATCCAGCCCTGGCAGAGCGTCAGGCAGGCTGCGATCAGCTTCCCGCGGTTGCTACGCACCCAGCCCATCAGATCGGGGTGACGAAAGCCGTCGCGCCGCCAGGGTTGATCAACGCGTGCGTCGAGCCGGATGCGCACGAGGCGGCGCGACATCTCGTTGGAAAACGAGGGATTGTTGCCGGTGGCAATCCAGGTGCAGCGGATCGGCAACCTGGCCATCTCCGACACGCCGAGAATGCGGTCTTCCCAGAACGGTGCGGTCAGGGCGGCGGCCAGCGCCGATGAGTCAAGCTCGTTGCGCAGATTGTCGATCAGAACCAGCGACGGTATCTGGCGGAGTTTGGCGGTCACCCGCTTGCGCCATTCCTCGTCGTCGCGGCCTTCGGTCATGACCGAGGCGCCAACGCCGGTGATGATAGTGGCAATCGCGTCGACCATCAGCGTGGCGCCGGTGCCGGGCGTCGGTTTCTCGATCAGGTGCAACGGCGTTGCGCCATCGATCATGGCCCGGATGAAGCCGAGGAGCAGCAACGCGACAGCATGTGCGCGCTCGGCGGTGCTGACGAAAGGGAACTCACCGAGGAGGTCGTCGAGGATCAGCGCGCGGGCTGCGGCGATCTCCGCCTCGGTCGGGTGCTCCGGGATCGGCGACACGATCAAGCCTGGTGCTGCGTGATACAGCAGCTTCGCATCAGCGTGATAACCGGGCGTGGTGAGCAGCGTGCCGCTTCGGCCGAACACTGGCGTGCTGACAATACCGGCGAGCACAGGCAGGTTGGTATCCGGGGTCACCAGCAGCGACTTCACCAGCCCGGTGGGCGGCGGCGCCGGAATGAGGTCACCCTGCCGGTTGAGCTTCCGCCAGGTCGCAACCAGCGCCAGCATGTGGCGCAGGCGCTCGTCGTTGAGCATGGCGACTGTGGGGCGACCCTCATCGTCGGGTATGATCCAACTTGGCAGGCCGCCGGCACGGAACAGCCAGGGCGGATTGTTCGTGGCATAGAGCACGGACCAGGTTCGATTCACGGCCCGCTTCAGATCCCCCTCGTCGGCACGCAGCTGTGGCACCTGCTGCCCGGGGTCCTGGAAGCCGACTGGCAAGTGGCGCCCGATCGGCGTGTCCTGCACATCATCCGTTTGGTCGTTGCTCGTTGCAGCCGCGCGCACGAGCGACACAATCGGAGCGGGCCCGTCCCGCAACAACATGTCGTTGAAGTCGTCGCCCTGCTCAGGCGGCAGCACGATCACCGCGCGACGCCCATCGCCTTTGAGCCGGCGCAGGAGCGTTTCGGCGGCGCGGTGGCCAGCACCAGATGCATCGTGGTCCGCCAGGATGAGGACGTGCCGGGCCTCGGGCGGCAGTTGCACCTGCTCCATCCCCGCCGTGGACAGTGTCGCCCAGACCGGCAGTCCTGGACAGGCGGTCATGACGGCGAGGCCGGTCTCGATGCCCTCTGACAGGGCAAGGATGCCGTCTGCGCCGATGGTCGCGAGCCGAACAGCACCCCCGCCAGTCTTGCCCAGCATCATGCGCGGCTTGCTGACCCTTGCTTTGACAATCCGCTCCGGTGCTTGGTCATCGGCCGCGAGATAGGTGCGATGGACGGCGACAATCTCGCCGGCCTGGCTGACGACGGTTGCGACCAGCGCGGGATAGCCGGTTTTGGTCTCCCAATGCGTGAGGTCAGGATGGAACTGGAGATCTGTGCAGGTCGGCGGCTCAAGGCCACGCTGGCGCAGGTATGCCTCCGCCATCGTGCCGGGGAGCGGGACAGCATGGTCAACGATGAAGCTGATCTCGCGGGTGTGGTCGCGCTCCGGCTTCGGCGTGGCCGGCGGTTCCTGTCGCGCTGGCGGTGCACCGGACCAGCCGACCATATCGGCAGCGTGAGCATAGAGGTCGCGACCGGTGAGCCTGGTGCCATTCCCCAATGTGCTGAGCGGTCCACCCCCCTGATCACCATCAAAGTCATGCCAACTGCCGGCGTGTTCGCCGATGAGGGTGATGACGCAGGAGCCGGAGTTCCGCGGGGGATCGCCGTGGATGTTGGCCAGCCGCCACTCGTTGCCCTCGCGCCGGCCGTTAGGAAATAGGCCCGGCACCCAGGCGTGCGCCGTGTCGCGCAGGCGCTGGACAATCGCGTCGAGGTCATACCGCACCGGCGCCGTAGCGATGTCGTTCAGATCAATCAATTGAACGCCCCCGTCGGGACAACACCGGTGAAGAAACTCTTGTCCGGCCGCACCGCAATGAAGCCGAAGCCGGGGCCGCTGTATTTCGGGTCTGGGGCAATCCAGAGATCGGCCTCGGGGTCGTAGACGGCGATACCGGGGCCGAAGAGTGCATCTAAGAAAGGCTGCATCGGCGCCTTTCTGAGTCGCTCTTCGACCTCCTGAATATCTCGCACAGAAACCCCGCACTCACGTGCTAGCCGACGCTCGCGTTTTGTGCTCATGGGACCTCCCCTATTCAACAATCACCAGGCCCCACTCCGCCCTTGTAATGGCGGTGTAGAGCCAACGCGCCCGATCCTCGGCGGTGCGGCTGAGGCCGTCGTCGTAGACGACCACGTTCTCCCATTGGCTGCCCTGGGCCTTGTGGCAGGTGATGGCGTAGCCCCAGGTGGTCTCGACCAGCCCGCGCATATCGCGCCAGTCCCGCCGGAGCCGGTCGGGATCGAAGGTCACGTGGTCGTCGAAGTGCCCTTTGTAGAAACGCCGGCGCCCGCGCACCGCCACGCCGTCCTCGGTGGTGACGTCGGCGGTGAACCAGATCGGGTCCTCATCCTGGATATCGTCGAGGGTGACGAACATGCCGTTGATCAGGCCGATATCATTGCGGTTCTTGAGGCATATGATCTTGTCGCCCGGACCGGTCGGATAGGTGTTGGTGAGCCCGGCCGCTCGCTTCATGCCGATATTGAGTTGGAGCCGCGTGGCATTGCGCCCGCAGATCACCTGGCCGCCTCGCAGCATTTGCGCCGGCCCGACGTGGTGCCGCGGCATTTTCCAGACGAACGCATCATGCTCGCCGTAGGGGATGGACTGACCCTGCCGTGCCATGGTGGCGAGGCGGATGATGGCGCTCTCGCCGGCCTGGCGGTGGATCTCGGTCAGCATCACGTCGGGCGTGGCCTCAGTGAAGGCGCCGGTCCCCTTGATCGGTGGCAGCTGGCCGGGATCGCCGAGCACCAGGATCGGCTTGCCGAAGGCCAGCAGGTCGTTGGCCATGTCGGTGCCGACCATCGACACCTCGTCGAGCACGATCAGGTCGGCATCGCGCACGGCCGATTGCTCGTTGAGGATGAACACCGGCTTGTGGATGTCCATCAGGCGCAGTTGCAGCTTGCTGATCTGCGTCTCGGCAAAGCTGCGCTCGGCCGGTCCCATGTGTCCGAGCCGCCGCTGCAGGTGGGCGAGTTCCTTCTCGACGCGATCGATTTCCTCCGGCGTTGCCTCCGAGACCCGGTAGATCAGGCTGTGGATGGTCGAAGCCGGGGTGCCCTTGCGGGTCATCACCAGGGCGGCCTTGCCGGTGAAGGCGGCGAACAGCACCCTTGGGCTCGACTGCTCCGCGCGCTGCACGTCGAGTCCGAGTGCGGCGATGGCGTGGGTGAGAATGGTGCTCTTGCCAGAGCCGGCATAGCCGAACAGCCGGAACACCTGCTGCCTCCAGCGACTGTGCTCGTACCAGTCGACGATGTCGTCGATGGCTTGCGATTGCTGAGGTGAGGGCGAGAAGCTCATGCCGACACCCCCCAGCAACGCGCGGCATAGGGGCAGAAGCGGCAGACGAAGAAGTCGGCATTGGCGGCGATGCGGGGCGGCAGTTCGCCCGCGGCCGCGGCGCGCAGGATATCGACGGCACGGTCTGAGAGGCGCTGTGCCTCGGCCGGGTCGAACGGCACCACCTCATGATGCAGCGCCAAGCTGTCCCGGTTCAGCGCCGTCAGCAGCGCCACCTCGAGGTTGAAGTAGGCCATGTAGAGCTGGACCTGCGCGAAATAGATCGGCTTGGACTGGCGCAGGCCGCGTTTGACGACATCGTTCCAGGACTTGGCGCCCAGCGCCTTGTGCTCGAACAGGGCGGGCCAGGTGATGCCGACATCGGGCCCAGCGACGATGACGCCATCGGCATGGCCGCGCAGCCGGCCGCCCGCGGCGACGAAGCCAAACTGCTCGCCGTCAGCGCCTCGATCGCGTAGATCGAACCCAGCGGCGCGGAGCCAGCGGATTGAGAGTTCTTCGAACACATGGCCGGCGGCGAAAATGCGCAGGATGCTGCCGTCGAAGTCGCGGCCCGGGTCCTTCGCCGTGTGGGTGATCTCGTAGACCAGTTTGCGGGCGCAGTCGTCGCCGACGCGGCTGCCGCCGAGATAGTCGCGCGGCTGCTGCCGCTGGTTGCGGGCGACGAGTGCTGCGTCCACATGGGCATTGATGCGGGCGGTGACTTGGCCGTCGGTGGGCCTATTGGGCGGTCGGCCATACACCAGGCCGGATTGGTGGTTCAGGTCCAGCAACACGAGTGCGTTCCTAAAATGGGATCGGGTCGTCGATCGGGTCTTGGGCTGCGGCTTGGCGCTGCATGGAGGCCTGGAACCCGTCGACACAGGCCTCGATGACCCGGTCGATCTCCGCCGGGGTGCGACCATGGAACGGGGCGAGTAACCCCATCTCGGTCAGCACCTCGGCGAACGGCCGCCGCGCATCCTTGATCGCCTGTGTTTCCATGCGGGTCTTATCGATCACCGGACCGTGCCTCCGGACGAGATCGGCGCCGGCGGTGAGGCAGGCCATGGAACAGAACAGGTGCGTGCGCTCCGGCAGCACCGCCGGCGGGTGGGTGTAGCCAAACCCCTTTGTCTCCCGCCCGCACAGCGCGCAGAGGAAACGGCGCACCTGGTCGGCAGGCGTGTGGACGGCCAGCGGCGGGAGACCCCGCACGCTCGGTCGATCCTTCCGCCCGCCGCCGGCCCAGCGCTTGCGCGCCACGTGCGCATCAGCCGTTCAGCCAGGACGGGCCGGCGGACGGTGATGCCGCGGGAGGCGACGCCGTGGGTGCGGCCGCCGCCGCTGCGGGGCGTTCCCAGGCGGGCCGCGCTGCTGTGGCGGGCGCGGCGGACGGCGTTCCCCACGCTGGGGCAGTGGTGGCCGGAGCCGGCTTGGCTGCCGCCCGTGCCGACGTCTGGCTCGGCTGCGCCGGCACGGTCTCGCCGTTCATGATCTTCTGCCATTCCGGCTCGGTCGCCAGCACCACCCGATCCAGCCGGTTGCTGGCGCTGTAGCGAGGGTCGGTTGGGGGCTCGACCTTGATCTTGGCCACGAAGCTGATGCCATCGAGATCGGACAGACCGCGCAGCATACGCTTGGCCTTGGTGGCCTCGCTCATATCCTCCGAGTTCAGCCCGAGCGCGCTATCGATCATGGCACGGAAGGTGCCCTTCGAGATCTTCCAGCCGATTGACACGCCGTGCTCGTCGACCTTGCCGCCAGCGACGGTGAAGTTCTGCCAGAACTTCCGTCGTGCGTGCGGCCCCGCCATCACGGTGAACTCGCAATCCAACATCAGCGCGTCGCTGCCGGGGGTCTTGGGTCCCTTGAGCAACCCGCGATCATGTTCGCCCTGGCCGTCGACATTGCCGGGGCGGATGGCCATGGAAACCTTGGCGAAGCTGCCATCGGGGATCAGTTCGGAATTGCGCGGCAGTTCCGCGTCGTTCATGTCGTACATGGGCATTACCCTCTGGTGCTGGGTTGGACGTTGATTTTGCGAAGGAGTGCGGCGAGGTCGGGCGGCTCGGTCTCATCGAGCCGGCCGGAGCGGTCCTTGGCCGGCAGGGCGAAGGCGTTGCCGGCGCGGCAGACCAGCCGGCGCTCGGTGCCGCGCTCGGGGTCATGTCGCCAGCCGCCTGATCGACGATGCCCGGCAGTTCGCGGCCGGCCTTGCCGCCTTCCATCTGCGGCTGCCAGGTGACGCGGCCGAAGTCGTCGGTGACCTTTTCGAGAATGCCGACCATGATGGTGGTCTTGCCCGGCGCGTGCTGGAGGTGCTTCAGCAGCCCGATCACCTCGCGAGCCATCAGCCCGTAGGCGCCACGGGTGTCGGGCTTGCCGGTCTTGTCGCTGAACGCCTCCGGCCGGCTCTTCGCCCAAGCCATCGCCTGCCGGGTCAGGTCGGTGATGCTGTCGAGGAAGATGATCGACCGGCTAGCGATCAACCGGACGAGGT
>JAPLOH010000182.1 GCA_026400845.1 Alphaproteobacteria bacterium | reverse complement strand
TGGCGGAGAGGGTGGGATTCGAACCCACGGTACGCTTGCACGTACAACGGTTTTCGAGACCGTCACAATCGGCCACTCTGTCACCTCTCCGAGTAGCGCGGCGGGTTATAGGTAATGCCGGGGGGCGCTGCAATGGGTTGTTCGGCGGAAATCCCCGGTGCTACCAGCCGTTGACCCGGCGCCAGACGGCGATCACCTCATCGGAGCCGTCGACGACGAAGTAGCGGTCATGGGCGGCCGAGGTCATGCAGACGTGGTTGGGGGCGATGCGCAACTTGTCGCCGATTCGGAAGCCGGGGTCGGGCAATGTGGGGTCAAGGTCGATGATGCCGTGTTCCTGGTTGGCGCGTTTCACCAGGGCGTGGCCGAGGGTCGGCTCGCCCATGATGTCCCGTGCGTGCCCGAAGCCCCAGTCATGTGGCGCCGTCTCGGTGCTCCGGTCCTTCGAGAGGGCGATGCCGCCGGCGTCCACCACGATCCGCCGCTCGGCCGGACGGCGGCCGATCACGCTGGTGAGCACGGTGACGGCAATGTCAGCATGGCCATGGGTGCCGATTTCGGCCTGGAACAAATCTCCCAGCATGTAGACCCCGGCGCGCACCTCGGTGATCCCCTCGAGCGAGCCGGCGTAGAGCGCGGTGGGGGAGCTGCCCATCGAGACGATCGGACAGGCGTGGCCGGCGGTGCGGAGGCGTTCGGCGGCGGTGATGGCACCGCGGCGTTCCGTCTCGGCGATGGTCGCCATGTCGGCGGCCGAGCGGCCGGAATAGGAGTGGCCGGCATGGGTCATGATGCCGGCGAAGCGGGTGCCGAGGTGGGCGGCGATCTCTAGCAAGGCGGGGCTGTCCGGGCTGATGCCGCCGCGGGCCTCGCCACAATCGATCTCGATCAGCGTGCGCGCACCGATGGGGTGCGCCGCAATCGCGGCGGCGGTATCGAGATCATCGGTGATGATCGTGATGCCTCCGCTGGTGCCATTGAGTTCCGCCACGCGCTCCAGCTTCTGCGGCGTGATACCGACGGCGAGAAGCAGATCGGTGATGCCATGCGCGAGGAAATATTCCGCCTCCGCGAGCGTGGAAACCGTGATGCCGGTGGCCTTCGCCAGCGACGTGGTGAGGGCCAGGCGGGCGACGTCGATCGACTTGGCCGTCTTCAGGTGTGGTCTGAGCGCGACGCCGTGGCGCGCGATGACGCGGGACATGGTGTCGAGATTGCGCTGCAGAATCCCGCGGTCCAGCACCAGGCAGGGGGTCGGGAGATCGGCGAGCTTCATGGCGTGGCCCCGTTCCATGTCGTGTGACCGTCGAGCGGCACCACGGGGCGCGGCAGATGGCGCCAGGCGAAATGGGCGAGCATGGGCGAGGTCAGGCCGGGGGTGTCCACCTCGATCACCTGCTCATGCTTGAAGAACTCGTCGAAGCCGCCGCGGAAATGCCCGCGGGATTTCACGTGCACCACCTTGGCCGCGCCGATATCGAGCCCGAAGGATTCGAAAAACGCGGGGTCGGCGCATTGCACGCGCTGGGAGATCACCACCACGGTGATCCCGTCGAGATCGATCGCCGCGGAGGGGCCGAGATCGACCATGGAGCCGGCGAAAATGCCGCGACGGCATTGCACGGGGCCCGGATGCAGCCGGCGCACCACGGCGGGGGCGGCGAAGGGCTTGGAGAAGTCGGAATCGGCCGCGCGGTTGAAATGCGCGGTGAAGTGGGCGCCCTCGCCCAGGCGATGCGCCTCGGCGGCGAGCGTGGGGTCGAAGATCACGCCGCACAGGGCGCCGCTGATGCCGGCGGCGTGGAAGGCTTCCAGGATGAACATCGTGTTGCCCCGGCCGCCGCCGCCGGGGTTATCGGCGACATCGGCAAAGACCAGGGCCGGCTTGCCGTTGTGCCCGGCGTGGCGGGCGAGTTCCACCGCCTCGGCGAGGCTGGTGAGGCGGGGGTGGAACTGCGCCCGGCGCGCCCAGCCGGCGGTGGCGATCTCCATCGCCAGCGCCTCGGCGGCGTCCTGGTCGGTCGCCGTCACCACGGCGGTGAGGCCGTTGAACGCGGTATCGGCGAAGGCGAAGCCGCCCATGACGGAGACGTTGAGCACGCGCCCGGCGTAGGGCGCCTCGGCCATGCGCTGCTGGCCGAGATCGATCAGCTCGCCATAGGGGCGGTTCGGTGCATCCTTGCCGGTCAGCATCGTCACCGTCGGCGGCACGATCGGCAGGCGGACCTTGGCGATATGGGTTTTCGTGCCGTCCATCAGCCGGCGCAGCAGTTGCGCCGATTCGATGCCGCATTCCCGCATGTCCATATGCGGGTTGGTGCGGTAGCCGACGAAGCCGTTGATGGTGGCGATATCGGCGTCCGAGATATTGCCGTGCAGGTCGTAGCTGGCGACCACCGGCACATCCGGGCCGACGATGCCGCGCACCATGGTCTGGATGGTACCCTCGGGGTCGTCGTCATGCTCCACCAGCCCCGCGCCATGCATCACGCAGTAGACACCATCGAGCCGCCCGGCCGCGCGCAGTCCGGCTTCCATCTCCGCCAGCAAGCCGCGGAAAAAGCCGCTCTCGGTCGGCCCGTTGGGCTCGGCCATGGCGATCACCAGGGGCACCGGCTCCCAGGGGCCGGCCGCATCCATGTCGGCGACGAAGCCGGGCAGTTCGGCGAGCATGCGGGGTGCCGCGGCACGGGCCTCGGCGAGCATGGCGGGGCCGCGGAACAGCGTCTTCTCCACAAAGTCCTTTTCGTGCGCCACGGGGGCGAAGCGGTTGCACTCGATGGAGAAGCCCAGCAGGGCGATGCGGCGGCTCATAGCGCGACTCCCAGCAGCTCGGCGATGCGCGGCGTGGATTTGAGGCCGCTGCCGGTCAGCACGATCACCGTGGTCTGCTCGGGCGTGATGGCGCCCGATTCCAGCAGCCGGGCGAAAGCGGCGGCGGCCTGGCAGCTCGTCGGCTCGGCGTAGATGCCCATGCCGGCCAGTTCTAGCGTGGCGGCGGCGATCTCGGCCTCCGAGAGCAGCACGGCGCCGCCCCCGGTCTCGCGCAGCACGCCCAGGCATTCGCGCAGGCGAAGCGGCTGGGCGATCGCGGTGCCCTCGGCCATGGTCGGCAGCACCGGGCGGTCCGGCATGGTGTCGATACCCTCGAGGAAAGCGGCGGCGATGGGGCCGCAATTGGCGGGCTGGGCGGCGAAAATGCGTGGCATGGCGTCGATCTCGCCGGCGCGCAGCAGCTCGGCGAAGCCGATTTCGCAGCCCAGCACGTTGGAGCCGGCGCCGCAGGGGACGATCACGTTGTCCGGCGCGCGGAAGCCGAGATCCTCCCACAGCTCATAGGCCAGCGTCTTGGTGCCCTGCAGGAAGAAGGGCTGCCAGTTGTGGCTGGCGTAGAACACCTCCGCCGAGCGCGCCACCGCGGCGTCCGACGTCGCCTGGCGGGAGCCCGGGATCAGCTCGACGGCGGCGCCATGGGCGCGCATCTGCACCGTCTTGGCCGGGCTGGTCGAGGAGGGCGCCATGATGGTGGCGCGCATGCCGCCGGCGGCGGCGTAGCAGGAGACCGCGGCACCGCCATTGCCGGAGCTGTCCTCCAGCACCTCGGTGATGCCCTGCTGGCGCAGAATGGAGAGCATCACGCTCGCCCCGCGATCCTTGAAGGAGCCGGTGGGCATGAACCATTCGCACTTGATCAGCGCCTCGGCGCCGGCGATGCGCCGCGCCACCAGCGGCGTGCAGCCCTCGCCCATGGTGATGGGGTCGGCGACCTGCACCGGGAAGCTGGCCCGGTAGCGCCACAGGCTGCGGGTGCTGCGGTCGATCTGGTCGCGGGTGATGCCGGGAAGCGGCGTCAGCAGCAGCGGCGCGTGGCCGTCGCCGCACCAGCGCGGCACGTCGATAGCGAAGGTTGCGCCACTGCGCGGGTCGGCTCTCCTGTTGCCGTCAGGCTGCCGCCGCCCGTCCACGAGGTCAACCGATGCCATCCGAACTACACGCCCTGGCCAGCGCCCTGGTCGCCATCGACAGCCGCAGCTTCGTCTCCAACGTGCCGCTCGCCGAGCGCATCGAGCGTGAGCTGGCGGGCTTCGAGATCGAGCGGCTGGACTATCTCGACGACAATCTGGTGCCCAAGCGTGCCCTTGTAGCCCATCGCGGCGGCACCAATTCTCAAAAAGGGGGTGGCATCGCTTTTTCCGGCCATATGGACACCGTGCCCGATACCGGCTGGAGCGAAGACCCCTGGTCCGGCCGCATCGCGGATGGCTTCCTGCACGGCTTGGGCAGCACCGACATGAAGGGCCCCGTCGCCGCCTGCATCGTCGCCGCGCGGTCCCTGCCGGCCGACATGCCGGTGACGCTGCTGCTCACCACCGACGAGGAAACCACCAAGGCCGGCGCCCGCATCATCGCCGCGCGGTCGGACCTTGCGCGGCGGGCGAAACCGGTGGCGATCATCGTGGCCGAGCCGACGCGGCTGCGCCCGGTGCGCGGCCATCGCGCCCATATCGCCTTCACCGCGGTGGCCACCGGCATCCAGGCGCATAGCAGTACCGGCAAGGGGCGCAACGCCAATTGGGACCTGGTGGAGTTCCTCGCCGAGATGAAAGCGGTCCATCTGCGCCTGCGCACCGATACCACGCTGCATGACGCGGACTACGACCCGCCGTTCAGCGACTTCAACCTCACCATCGACAACCACGGCGCGGCGGTGAACGTCACTGTCCCGAGATCCACCGTGCGGATCAAGTTCCGCTACAGCGCCAAGCTGGACCCGTCGCCGGTGCTGGATGCGGTGCGGGGTGCTGCCGCCCGGGCCGGGCTGGCGCTGGCCGAGGCGCGCGAGGGGTTCCCGCCGGAACTGCCGGCGAGCCATCCGCTGATCGCGCTGTGTGCGGCTCAGACCAATCAGGCGCCACTCACAGCGCCTTACGGCACCGATGCCTCGGAGCTACAGGCGCTCGCCCCCTGCGTCATCATGGGACCGGGCGACATCGGCGAGGCGCATACACCGCAGGAGAAGCTGCGGATCACCGACCTTGACGAGGTGGTGCCGCTGTTCCGCCGCATGGCGGAGATCGTCGCGGCGCGCGGGATCGGCTGATCTCGCGCGCCGGAGGGGTCAGCGGGCCTGCTGGATCGCCGAGAGGATCCAGCGGCCGCCAGGCGTGCGCAGGAAGGTCCAGAACTCGGTCGCCGTGCTGCGGCGGACCGGGTCGCCGTCGACGACGCGGCCGGCGCCGTCGCGGGTGACGTCGATCATCGAGAAGCGCATGGCAACCGTGGCGTATTCGCGCCCGTTCTCGCCCCAGGCCTCCGAAAGGTCTCCCTTTTCGAGATGCACGTCGGTCACCGTGTTGACGACGCCCGAGCTCTTCTGCTCGGTCATCTGCTCGGCGAAGTAGCTCGCCATTTCCGGCGAGGTGATCTGGCGCAGCGTGCCCAGATCATGCGCCGACCAGGCCGCCTGCACGCCGTGCAGAGTCTCCTCGAAGGCGTGGTAGTCGGCCGGCGTGACGTTGACCGGGGTGACGTTGGCCTGCGGAGCGCCGCCACCACCACCACCACCACCACCGGCCATGCCCGGCGCTTCGGTCCGCTCGTAGCCCTGCGGGCCGCCGGCCATCGCGGGCTGCATGCGGCGCGACTTGATGAAGCCCCAGATCAGCCGGCCCACGAGCACCACCAGGAAGATCTGGATGAGAAAGCCGAAGAACCCGGAGAAGCCGCTCATGCCGTGGAACATGCCACCGCCGAACAGCAGCCCGCCGATCCCGGCGCCAAGCAGGCCGCCCATCAGCCCGGCCATGAACGGCGAGCGTCCGCCGAGCGAGGAGCCGAACGGCGCGGCGGCCGGTGCCGCCACGGCAGGCCGCGACGGGGATGTCTGCGGCGTCATGCTGCGCTGCACCGGCGCGGCCGATGTCGCGGTCCCGGTCGAAGGCGGTGCCGAATAGGTCTGCGACCCGCGGCTGCCCGACGAGGTCCCGGCACCTGCCCGGGCGAGGGCATCGCCAGGCGCGACGGCCATGGCAAACACCAGAACGGCGGCGGAGTTGAAAGCGAAACGGCGGAACATGGTCTGCAATCCCTGTGAATGGGGTCCGATCGGCACGATATATGGTGATACTGTAGCCGGATTCGAGAGGCCGCGGCATCAGGACAAACACCGATACGGTCGGCCTATTGGAGCGGTGCTGCGGGGGCCTTCTTCGCCGGTATCTTCGCGGGCGGCTTGGCCGGCGGCTTGCCCTGCGGCCGTGAAAGCGCCTTCCCGGCCGCCGCCACCATGTCCTCCCGCGCCATACCCGGCCGCAGTTCCTTGCCGTACATGACCCGCAGCATCCGCTCATCGTCGCGGGACAAACGCGCGGCGCCCTGGGGCGCGAAGGCGCTCGCAGGCAGGAACGCGCCCGGGCCCAGCAGCCCGAGCCCGCCGCCGAGCGCGCGCAGGATGCAGGCCCTGGTCTCCGCCCGCGGCCGCCGCGCATCGGCGCCGATCACCGCGGCTTTCAGCACCTGCCGCTCGGCGCCGGTCCACACGGGCAGCACCCAGCAGGGCGAGGTCTCGACGACCGCGGCGATGAAGCCGTCGACCGCTGCCTCGTCGTCGAGGAAAGCGTTGCGCAGCATGTCACGCAGCGGGCCACGGAATACGGCGGCGAGGTTTTCGTCGGCGACCAGGAAGACGTTCGGCCCCGACTGCGCCACCTCGTGCTCGGCCACCAGCCGCATCGACAGCCCGGTCGGCCGTGCCAGAAGGCGCATCGCCTCGCCGGCATCCGCCCGGGCCTCGGCCCGGCCGAACACGAACAGGCGCAGCGGCCCGGCCCAGCGCGAAAATACCAACCGCGCGGGAATCGCCCACTGCGGATTGGCGTCGAAGGTCAGCATGGCGAGCTGCTCGGCAATATCGACCGGCTTCGCCGACGGCACAGCCGTGGCAGGCTTCTTCGCCGCAGGCGTCGCGGGGGCGGCGGCGGCGAGCAGCAAAAGAAAGAGAGCGCCGAGGCGCCTCACGCCGCGAGGGAAGCGACGTAGGCTGCGGCGATCTGCTCGCACAGCGCCTGCTCCGCCGCGCTGAAGCGGGCGAAGCGCGGGCTGTCGATGTCGAGCACCCCGATCACCCGCCCACCCCGGATCAACGGCACCACGATCTCGGAGTTGGAGGCGGAGTCGCAGGCGATATGGCCGGGGAAGGCGTGCACGTCCGGCACCACCTGGGTCATCGCGGTGGCCGCCGCGGTGCCACAGACACCCTGGCCGATCGGGATACGCACGCAGGCCGGCTTGCCCTGGAAGGGGCCGAGCACCAGCGTCTCGCCCTGGCGGAGGTAGAATCCGGCCCAGTTGATATCGTCCATGTGCTGCCAGATCGCCGCGGCGATGTTGGCGGCATTGGCGATCGGATCATGCTCCCCGGCCAGCAGCCCGAGAACGTCGCTCAGCAGATCGTCATGGTTTACATGCATTGCGGCATCTCCAAGGAAGCGGCCAAGGTTTAGCGCGAAGCCGCTCGGCAGCGGAAGGCGGTTTCAGCTGCCGAAGGTGCGCGCCCTTGGCGGCTGGCGACCGCGGGAGCTGATGGCGTAGACGGCGGCCGGCTGCATCGCCTGGGCGAGTTCCTCATGTGTGGCCGGACGCGGTGGCAGGATGAAGCCATAGGCGGGATAGGCATGGGTGCCGAGCTGGCCGGTCGGCGGATACCATACCCGTACTTCGGACCAGTCGTTCGTCTCCGAGACGTCGACGACGAGTTGGTCGCGGTCAAGTTCGTTCGGCACCCAGTTGGCCTGGATCACCTGCACCTGGCGCGGCGTGAGGATGCGCGAGACCACCGCGACATGGCCGGAGGGCAGCCGCGAGGAGCGCCGCAATACCAGCACACTGCCCACCACCGGCCGGCTGCCGCGCTTGTACTGGCCGGCCGCGCTGTCCCACCAGGTCGCCGCATCGCCGTAGAGCGCGATGCCGGAGAGCTCACGGGCGAAGGGCGCGCAGGTGAGTCCGGGGTGGCGGCTACCTGCCGGCGCCGAGGCGGCGGCCGGCACCGGGGCGGCCCGGTTCGACCCGCAGGCGGCCAGCCCGAGGGCCAGCAGCAGCGGGGCGATCCGGCACAATATCATGAACCTCGCGGACATGGCCGGTTTCATACATCAATTCAGCCTTCCAAGCATCAGAAAAGATTACGAACCTCCCGCCAGCAGGGTGCCGAACACATAGTCGTTGTGTGCGCCCACCGCCGGGCCGGTCCAGCCGATGGCATCCTCCGGCGCCTCGCCGTCGAAGCGGATCGCCGGGCCGAAATGCAGGGTCCGGCCGATCAGTGGGTCCTCGATCGGCAGCACGGATTTGCGGGCGACCAGATGCGGGTCGGCCGCGGCGTCGGCGATGTCGAACAGGCGGGAGCAGGGGATGTCGGCCGCTTCCAGCGCGGCCTCGGCGGCGGCGCCGGTTTGCGTGCGCGTCCAGTCGGCGATGATACCGTCGAGTTCCACCACATGGGCGCAGCGCTCGTAGTTGTTGGCGAAGCGCGGCCAGTCGGCGATCTCGGGGCGGCCGATCACGGCGGCGAGGCGGCGGAAGATGAGGTCGGAATTGCCGGCGATGCAGAGCCATTTGCCGTCGGCGCAGGGGTAGGTGTTGGTCGGCGCGGCCGTCGGCAGCCCGGCCCCGGCGGGCTGACGTATCCGCCCGTCGAGCGCGTATTCCGGCAGCATCCCCTCCATCAGGTTGAGCACGGAATCGACCAGCGTGATGTCGATGATGCGCCCCTTGCCGGTGCCGGTGACGTCGCGCTCATACACCGCCGAGAGCAGGCCGATCGCGGCGTAGAGCCCGGCGAGATCGTCGCTGATCGAAATTCCGCAGCGCGGCGGCGGCAGGTCCGTCATCCCCGCGGGATGGCCGGTGAGGTGGCGGATGCCCCCCATCGCCTCGCCGATGGCGCCGAAGGCCGGGCGGTCGCGATAGGGCCCGTCCTGGCCGAAGCCGGAGATGCGGGCGATCACCAGGCGCGGATTGAGCGCGTGCAACACCTCCGGCCCGAGGCCGAGCCGCTCAAGCTGGCCCGGCCGGAAATTCTCCACCAGCACATCGGCGCGGGCGGCCAAGGCCAGCGCCTTCTCGCGCTCGCGCTTGAGGTCCACCACCACGGAGAGCTTATTGCGGCCATGGATGCTGAACCACACGGGATGCCCGTCCTTGCGGGCGCCCCAGCCGCGCACCGGGTCGCCCTCCGGCGGTTCGAGCTTGATCACCTCGGCGCCGAGATCGGCCAGCACCCGGGTGCAGAAGGGGGCGGCGATATAGTGGCCGATTTCAAGCACCTTGAGCCCGGCCAGGGCGCCGCGGCGCTGATACTGTGCGGTCATGACGGCGAAATCTCCCGGCTTGGGCAACGCACTCCAGGAAAACCCGGGGCGTTGCGAATTCCTACAAAAAAGACAGACGATCTTAACGATCCGTTGACCATTAGTGGTTCATACCATCACCCGAGGCCATTGGCTGGCTTCGAGCTCCCTCCTACTCCGCGTCAGAGCCTCTGGCCGACGCGGCAACTTGACGGGCGGCGCGTTAACACGCGCCGCCCTTTTTTTGTCCTTCCCCGCCAAGCGTCCGTCCTGCACGATGATCCGCAGACGAGCAAGGAACGCCGCATGGACACGACGCTGATGGAAAAAATCGCCCGCCTCGCCGGGCTCGACAAAGCCCTCGCGGAATTTCCCGATGACGTCGCCGCCGCCTTTGCCCAGGCCGGCCTGCATCGCGGCATCATGCACGCCCCGGAGGACCCGGCCGCCGAGCCGTGGCCGCCGATGACGGCGGGGGATACGCTGTGACCGATCTGCACTGGCTCACCGCCTCCGAGGCCGTGCGCGCTTTTGCCGCGAAACGCCTCTCCCCGGTCGAACTCCTCCGCGCGCTCCATGCCCGCATCGACGCGCTTGACCCGGCACTCAACGTCTTCATCCGCCGCGACGACGAGGCCGCCATGGCCGCGGCGAAGGTCGCCGAGGCGGAGATCGCCGCCGGGCGCATCCGCGGGCCGCTGCACGGCGTGCCGGTTGGCATCAAGGACATCATCGACGTCGCCGGCCTGCCCACCACCTGCCATTCCCGCGTGCTGCTCGACAACCACGCCCAGGCCGACGCGGTCTGCGTGGCGAAACTGCGCCAGGCCGGGGCGATCGTGATGGGCAAGCTCTCCACCCATGAATTCGCCATTGGCGGCCCATCCTTCGACCTCCCCTTCCCCCCCGCCCGCAACCCGTGGAACCGCGACCACCATCCCGGCGGCTCCTCCTCGGGCTCCGGCGCCGGCCTCGCGGCCGGGTTCTTCCCCCTCGCGCTCGGCTCCGACACCGGCGGCTCGATCCGCAACCCCGCCTCGGCCTGCGGCATCGTGGGGTTCAAGCCGACCTACGGGCTGGTTTCCCGCCGCGGCGTTTTCGCGCTTGCCTTCACGCTCGACCATGTCGGGCCGATGACCCGCAGCGTGGCCGACAACGCGCTGCTGCTCGACACGCTGGCCGGGCATGACCCGGCCGATCCCGGCAGCCGCCCGGCGCCGAAGCGCTACTACGCGGCCGGCCTCGAACGCGGCGTGCGCGGTCTGCGCATCGGCTTCGTCCGCCATTTCCACGAGGCTGACCTGATCGCCGACCCCGAAGTCGCCGCCGCGCTTGAGACGGTGGCCAAGACGCTCGCCGCCGAAGGCGCCATCCTCACCGACGTCACCTTGCCGACGCTCAGTGAATTCGCCGCCGTCAACCGCATCATCCTCAACAGCGAGGCGTGGTCGATCCATGCCCCCTGGCTGCGCGGCCAGCCCGGCAACTACGGCAAACTCGGGCGCCAGCGCCTGATGGCCGGCGCCTTTCTCCAGGCCGGCGACTACGTCAACGCCCAGCGCCGCCGCGCCCAGATGATCGCCACGGTGGAGGCCGCGCTGCGCGAGGTCGATGTGCTGCTTTGCGCTTCCTCGATGGACCCCGCGAGCCGGATCGAGGACGCCGAAACCACCGCCCGCACCTATCCTCGCCAGGCTCGCACCCCCTTCAACGTTACCGGCCACCCCGCGATCGCCATGCTGGCCGGCGTGGCGACGAACGGCCTGCCGCTATCCGTTCAGTTCGCGGGGCGCTATTTCGACGAAACCAGCGTCTTGCGGGTCGCCCGCGCATGGGAACGCGCCGCAGGTACCGATCGGCAGCACCCGCCCCTTTGAGGCACCGCGCTCAATCCTTTGCACAGGTTTCGCCGCTAGGCTGATCCAGTGACCGGCTGTGGCGAACTCCATGTCGATCGGCCCGCGGCTCATTGGCGTCATCGCTATGTTTGGCGCTGAGTTATATTAGTTCGATATCGGAACAAAGCCGGCGTGCTTACGACCGTGCGGTGAGTTGCCGTGGCATCGGGGAGGGCGGCGCGGGGCGATGCGGCGGGGTTGGTAACACGGCCGACGGGCCGCCGGTGGCTTGGCGTGTATCGTAGGCCGCCAATCGCCCGGCGAGGTCATGCGCACGCCAGGGGTGTCCTGTGCAGCACCATCGACATCGCGGTCGGTTGAAACCCGCCAATGCGGCGCGGCGTCGGGCGCAATACGCGCGCGCGGCGCCTTCCGCTGGCGAATTGGCCGCATCTCGCACTCGGCGGACTGCTCGATCGCGGCGGTGTTCTGAAGAACGTCCTCAAGACGCTGAAGGGTCTCGATGATGTATTGGCGAAGCAAATCGGCCGCCGCCGCGCCTTCGCGGTCAAACAGCCGGCGCAGCCCGATCAGCGCGGCAAAAAACGCCGACACCCACCGCAGGATGGCGGCGATGTGCAGGGCGGGGTGGGGGGCGGGATTGCTCATGTGGTTAAAGATAGTGTCTTGACGGTCGTATGTCAAGGAAAAAAGGCTTGAGTGCGAGCTATTTTTCAAGCGCTCGCGCGCGCCAGCCGCTGCCTTTCGCAAGGCGCGGTTGATGCCGAATGAACGGCCCGTGACTTTTTTTCGAAAAATTAATTTTCTGCATTCCAATTATTAATTTTACCCACTAATTCCGTCGAGCGTCGCGAGTGGCGCCCGCGATGCAAGGGCGCGGAACGAAACGGCACTATCGTTCAAGGGAAGCGACGCGCATGAGCATCATTCAGACCAAGTACGGCAAGATCGGCGCCAACGGCACCGACGGCTTTCCGGGCGGCCCGCCCGATGGTGGTCCGGGTGGCGCGGGTGGCGCGGCTTCTCTCCAGGACATTCTGACGGGCGAGACGCTGATCAACGATACCGCGATTGGCGGCCAGGGTGGGTTTGGTGGCAGCGGCGATATCATTAACCACCAGGGTGGCGCCGGTGACGGTGGCCGCGGCGGCGCCGCGTCGAGTGTTATCCGGGATCTCGATATAGCAGGTGACGGCATCGTTGCCGCCAACGCGGTCGGCGGCAATGGCGGAAATGGCGGGAATGATGTGAATACCGCCATGCAATCCGGGCGGGGCGGTGACGGCGGCGGCGCGCGCGCACGGGCGGCGGCTTCGACCACGGCGGGTAGCAGTCTGTCTGTCAACGCACTTGCGGCGGGTGGCAATGGCGGAGACGGCATCAACGGCGGTGCCGGCGCCTCGGTCAAAAGCGTGGCCGCGGCGGGGAACGGGGAGGTGGACGCGAGCGTCCAGGCGACGGCGGTTGGGGGCGCGGGCGGCCGTGGGTTCGAAGGCGACGGCGGCGATGGCGGGGCGGCCTCGCTGACCAACGCGGCGCGCGGCACGGCGGCCCATGGCATGCTGTCACTTGGCGAATCGGCCACTGGCGGCAACGGCGGTTCCGTCAACGGCGCCGACGGCACGTCGGGCGATGGTGGCACGGCGCGCGCGTTGCTCGCGCGGACTGATAGCCAGTATTCCGTGTCCACCGCGAACGTGGCCGTCATTGTCGCCGCGATCGGCGGCGATGCCGGCGCAATGTACGGGCCCGCGACCCCCGGTCAGGCGGGCGCGGCCCTGGCGGGTGCGACGCTCATCAGTGCCCATACCAGTGCCGTGAGTTCCTTCGCGACCGGTGGCGCCGGGGCCAACGAATTGAACGGCTTTGCCACTGATGCCCTGGGTTCGGGCGGCGACGGCGGGGCGGCCAAAGCGGTCTCGGCCGTGCAGATCACCGCCGACGCGGTGGACGCTGGAACGTCCAGCGCCGCGGCAATCGTGGTTGGCGGCAATGGCGGAGCCGGGGTCGGCAGCGTCGAACCCTTCCAGAACGGCCATGGCGGCAATGGTGGCGTTGCCACCGGCTCCGCGCGGGCCGAGTCGCTCGCCCCCGGCGCCAGCGCACTCATCGTGGCCAACCTCAACGCCACCGGCGGCAATGGCGGCGATGGCGGTTTCGCCACCAATGGCACCGAGGCCGATGGTGGCAATGGGGCCGATACCGTGCTCCTCAACGCGGTCTCCGGCATCAACGCCGGTGGGGCGCTCGTGCTGAACCAGATCGCGATCGGCGGCAACGGGGGTAGCACAAATGCGGGGCATGCCGGCCACGGCGGCAGCGCGACGTCGCTGCTCACGCAGCAGGACGCGGCGGGCCTCAGTGCCTCGGTGGTGTCCGACGCCGAGGCCACTGGCGGCAATGGCGGCAGTTTCGACACTGACGGCGGGACTGGCGGCAACGGCGGCCAAGCCATCGCGTCCAATATCACCGCGACACCGTTCAGCCTCGTCGATGCCTCGGCGAACGCTTTGGGCGGCGGGGCCGGGGATACTGGCACCGCCGCCGGGGGTGCCTCGGCACGGGTCAATGCCACCGGTAGCGGCGGCAGTGCGACGGCATTCGCTGTGAGCGGCGGCGTGACTCCTGGCGCCACGGCCGGCTCGGCGGAGGCCGATGCAGTGATCACCACCACCGACGACGGGACGGCCAATGCGCGTGCCGTCAGTGTCGCCGAGCCCGGCGGCCTGGTCACCACAATCATCGCGACGGCCATCTCGACGACCCACGGCACGGCGGCTGGCGCGGAAGCCTTCGCCGCGGCGACCTGGGGGAACGAGATAAGCCTGGGCGCGCCATCGGCAGGAGCCGCCAGCGTGGTCGGACTGCCGTCGGCGGGGGCGGTGCAGGCGCTGATGGGATCGGACCCGGTGCTCGAGGAATTCCTCGGCGACGACGTCTTCGCCGCCGGCGAGCTGCACCCGATGCACGGTGGCGATCAGGCGACATTCCCGACCAACGACTTCGCCCAGGTGTTCGTCCAGATCGACGCTGCCACCCTGGGTACTCCCGGCATGCTCGCCATCGGATTCGCCAACCCCGAATTCACCGGAGGGTCATTCGATGAGGTCATCTTCCGTGCCGACTCGCTGATCGGCCACGTCTACCAGACGTTTTTCTCGGCGGATGAGCTGATGGCGTATTTCTCCAGCGGCTTCGCCGACATCGGTTCGCTTGCCGGCCTCGCCGACACCGATGTCGGCGTGGGGATCAGCCTGACGATGTTCGGCGCCAGCGCGGGCACCGGCTTCGGTGTCGACTTCGTGCTGGGCAATGACGTGCCGGCGCCGATCGCGCCGATCCACAGCTAAAAGGAAAGCGGTTCTTTTTTGAAAAAAAGAACCAAAAAACTTTCATCCGCCGCTTCGCTCTTCCCCTGGGGAGGGCGAAGCGGCGGATAAAAAGTTTTTGCTTCTTTTTTCAAAAAGAAGCGCTTTCTTTCCTTGCTACTGTTTCCCGACGGCGCCGTCAGGCGGCGTGGTGCAGGTGCGGCACCGATTTGCGCAGCGCTTCGTTGAATGCCGCCATGGAGACCGGCTTGGTCAGATAGTCGTCCATCCCGGCGGCGAGGCAGGCGAGGCGATCGGCTTCCATCGCGTCGGCCGAGAGGCCGATGATGGGCGTGCGGATGCCCGTGGCGGCCTCGGCGTCCCTAATGCGCCGTGTGGCCTCGCGGCCATCCATGTCCGGCATGTGGTTGTCCATCAGGATGATGTCATAGCGGTTGCTGGCACTCATCCGGATTGCCGTTGCGCCGTTCGCGGCGATTTCGGCCTGGCAGCCGGCGACGCCGAGCAGGGCGATGGCGAGCTCGGCGTTGATCGGCACGTCTTCCACCACCAGCGCCCGGATGCGCCGGGTGGTTGCTACCGGGACGGGCGGCGGGGCGGGTGCCTCGGCGCCCGGGCTGGCAGCTTCGGCGGACCCGAGCAGGGCCTCGACCAGTTGCCGGGTTCGGAGCGGCGGTTCGAGCCGTGCCGTGACCGGCAACCCAATAGTGTGCGACGCCTCGCCGACCAGGATCAGCCGTGCCGGAGAGGTTCCCGGCACGAAGGGTGCGTCGGCGAGGCCGGGCAGGCCGGCATCGGCGATGATCGCCGAGAATGGCCGGTGCTCGCTGCTCGCCTGGCGCGCCAGCAGCATGGCGGCGTCCCATGTGTCGGCGGTCATGGAATAGATGCCGAAGCCCGAGAGGGTCTCGACCAGGCTTCGCCGATGCACCACGGCCCGGCTGGCGACGAGGACGGACATTCCGCGCAGGGCGTCGCGGGTGGCGGCGTCGACGATGGGGCTGGCCGGCGCCTCGTCGAGCAGCACGGTGAACCAGAAGGTCGCTCCTTCACCCTCGCGGCTGACGACGCCGATATCGCCGCCCATGAGGTTGACGAGTTGGCGGGCGATGGTGAGGCCAAGGCCGGTGCCGCCGAAGCGGCGGGTGCTCGAGAGGTCGGCCTGGATGAAGGGCTCGAAGATCTGCGCCTGCTTGTCGGCCGCGATGCCGACCCCGGTATCCCGCACTTCGAAGCGCAGCCGCCGGGGATTGTCACGGTCGGGGTGGAGCGAAACCGTCACCTTGCCCGAGGGGGTGAACTTGATGGCGTTGCTGACGAGATTGATGAGGATCTGGCGCAGCCGCACCGGGTCGCCGATCACGGTCGCGGGCAGGTCATCCGCGATCTCGACCGCGAGGCTGAGGTCCTTGGCGCGGGTCTGGGCGCGCATCATGTCGGCGATATCCTCCACCATGCGGCGCACGGAGAAGGGTTGGCGGTCGAGCTCAAGGCGGCCGGCATCGATCTTGGAGAAGTCGAGAACGCCGGCGATGAGGTCGAGCAGCATCATGCCGGACTGGCGGGCAACCTCGACATAGCGCTGAACGGTGGGGGGCAACGGGTCGAGCGCGATGAGTTCGAGCATGCCGAGGACGCCGTTCATCGGCGTTCGCAGTTCGTGGCTCATGTTGGCGAGAAACTGCGACTTGGCGGCATTGGCGGCCTCGGCGGCCTCCTTGGCGCGGGTGAGGTCCTGGATCAGGCGGTTGCGGACCCAGGTGAGCAGCCAGACCAGCGACGCCGCGACCCCCATGATGGCGAACAACAGGGCGGTCAGCGTCCAGTGCAGCGCGCTGAGTTCTCGCTGGTCGTTGGCCACGATATCGCCACTGCGCACATTGGCGGCGGCGGCGAGTTCGGACATCCGCGGCATCATGGGTTCCACGAGTGCGCGGAGCTTGAAGGCGGCCTCGGGCTTGGGGAGTTGTTCGATCAGCGGGTGCGCCGCGTCCAATGTGCGGCGCATGGCGGCGACCGACTCCTGCAGGTCGGACCGGGTTGCGATGAACGCGGCGGCCTCGCCACCAAGCAGCAGGTTCAGACGGTTCTCCAGCACGTCGGCGCGCAGGTCGACGTCGTCGCGGTCGACCTTGCTGCCGGGGACCGCCGCGGCCGAGATCACCTCGGCGAAGCGCAGCGTCTCGCTGACCGCCTGGCTCAGCAGCCAGGTGAGGTTGTAGCGCGAGACCCGCTGCAGCGCGGCCTGCCGCTCGACGATGAGCACGGAGGTGGCGACGGCGGCGATGGCGAGCAATAGCAGGACGAAGCCGAGCAGAAGTTTGAGGGTGCTTGAGCCACCCCAACCATCCCAGACGACCGGCAGCGCGCGGCGCGGCGATTTCGCCATGCGGCTATTTCACGATCATCCGCGCCACCTGCCAGGCCGAGCGGCTGTAGAAGCGCTGGTGCTTCAGCTCGGGGTCGGAATCATAGGGGTAGACGATGAACAGCGGTCCCTTGTCCTTCACCGGCATGTAGGCGCCGTCGCGCTTGAGGGCGAGGATGACGTTGTACTTGCGGAAATCCTCGATCGGGATGTCGATGCTGTAGTCGTTCAGCGCGCGGGCCGTGATGGTCTCGCCCATGGCGCCGACCCGATCGAGCAGCGCCGCCATCGGCACGCCCTCGAAGGTAACGGGCCCGGTGAACCAGGGCGTGGCGGTGGTGAACGACTTCATGCCGATCGCCTCGAGCATCGCGATATCGAACTCGGCGGCGCCCTCGGCGTTGGTTTCCTTGATGCGACCGGTGATGGTGAGCACCACCTTGCCCTCGGGCCTGGTCAGCGCGGCGGCGTGGGCGGTTCGGGCCGCGGGCAGTAGCGCCGCCGACACGGCCGCGCCTGCAAAGAAACGCGCCGCAAAACCGCGGCGGGAGATGAATTTCGTCATGCAGTTTGCCACCTTTTTAGAGACAACGCCTTCTGAACGGATGTCATGCGCGCTTGATATTAGCACTCCCGTGCGGGCTTAAAAAGAAGATTTTCAACGGCATAGTGCAGTTCGAATACGGCCATGGTCGAGTTTCCAACCGGTCGCGCATTCACAGCAGGTAACGCGCGGAGTGACGGTGCCGTGCAAGGTGATGCGCTTGCGTGCTCGCGTTGCACCGCGCGGCCTTGCGGCGCGGTGCAACGCGGTGCACATGTGCCGTGGGCATCACGGGTGCGCGCCCTTCACGAGTCCGGGACGATCGGCGCGGCCTGCCATGGCGAATTGCGAGGCAACGAGAGGCTCCGGCGGGCAAATCCTGGCCGAGAGCATGGCATTGGAGTGGGCGGCCGCGGCATGAGTGGAACCTATCGGTCAACCAAGACCTACGATCACAACGAGGGCTTGTCCTGTTGTTTCCGGCAGTGGCGGGCGGTGCATTCGCATTGCCGGCTGCTGCATGGCTATGCCTTGGCGTTCCACTTCGTTTTCGCCACCCGGGAGCTTGACCAGCACCACTGGTGCCTCGATTTCGGCGGCCTCAAGCCGGTGCGGCAATGGCTGCACGAGATGTTCGACCACACCGTGCTGGTCACCGAGGATGACCCCGATCTGGCAGCTTTCCGCGACCTCGCGGCGCGGGATCTGGTGGACTTGCGTGTGCTGAAGGCGGTTGGCTGCGAGGCGATGGCGCGGCTGGCGTTCGAGTATGTCGGCGCTTTCGCCCGCGAGGAAACCGGTGGGCGGGTGTGGCTTGAGTCGGCTGAAGTGCGCGAGCATGCCGGCAATTCGGCAATCTATGAGGTCAAGGGCTGACGGCCGGAATTCCCGTAGCAGCTACGCTCGCTGGGAATTTGGCGCTGCGCGTGGAACCGGCTAGCGTCGCCTGAACCACATCGTCCAAGGATTTTCCATGACCCCTCCTGATCGCCTTCGCGCCCTGATGGCTGAACCCGGCATGATCCAGATGCCCGCCGTCTGGGACGGGCTCAGCGCCAGGCTCGCCGCGGTTGCCGGCTTCAAGACCGCCTTTCTCTCCGGCTCCTGCGTCGCCGCCAGCCGTCTCGGCGGGCCGGATCTCGACCTCGTCTCGTTTGCCGAGATGTTCGACAGCTTCAACATGGTCCGCGGCGCCGCGCCCGATACGTTGGTGCTGGCCGATGCCGACCATGGCTATGGCAACCCGATGAACGTGCAGCGCACCGTGCGTGCCTATGGTCGCGCCGGCGCCGCTGCCATTCTGATCGAGGACAAGATCACCCCGCGCGCCCTGACCTCCGCTGGCAAGCCCTGTATTCCCCGCGAGGAGGCGCGCATGAAGGTTCGCGCCGCCGTGCAGGCCGCCAAGGAGTCGGGCATCTGCGTGCTCGCCCGCACCGATTGCCGTCCGACCGCGGGGATCGAGGAGGCGGTCGCTCGCATTGAGATGTACGTCGAGGAGGGGGCCGATATCCTGTTCCTCGATTCCCCGGCCAATCCGGCGGAGATCGTGCGCGCGATCGCGGCCGCCCAGGGCCGCCCCTCCTTCAACGTCGTCCAGTCGCTCGGTTCGCCGATCCCGACCGCGGCCGCGGCGGCGGCGATGGGCTTCAAGATCGGCACCTATCCGCCGACCATGCTCTCGCCCGCCATCGCCGGCATGCGCGCCGGACTTGCGGCGATGCTGGCCGGCGACGCGACGGCCGCCAGCGCGCTGACGCCGGCGGACCACCGCGCGACGCTCGGCTATGGCGACTACGATGTCGCCGCCAAGCCCTTCATCGTCGGCGGCTGAACGGCGCGGCTCGGCACCACCGGATGACGGAGGCGGTGATGGCGAACGTCGAAATCCGGCCGGCGCGGGCGGACGAGATGCCCGAGTTCACACGGCAGGCGGCGCGGCAGATTGCGCTGCCGCCCGCCATGTTGGCCGGTATGCCGCCGGAATGGACCCTGGCGGCTTTCGTCGACGGGGAGGTGGCCACGACCTATGCTTGGTGGCCGCTCCAGCTTCGCCTGGCCGGGCGCGCCGTGCGGGTGGCGGGCGTTACCCAGGTCTCGACCCATCCGGCCCATCGCCGCCGCGGCTATCTGCGGGCGGTGACCCGAACGCACTTCG
>JAPLOH010000025.1 GCA_026400845.1 Alphaproteobacteria bacterium | reverse complement strand
TGCCATCATGCGCAGCGTGACGTTGACCGAGACGCTGTTTCGCCGCAGCGGCGTACCGGTCTGGGCACGTCCGGTGATCGGCGGGCTGGTGGTGGGATTGCTGGCCCTGGTGTCGCCCCAAGTCCTGTCGTCCGGCCATGCCGCCTTGCAGGTCGGGCTCGACGCACCTTATGGGCTCGGCCAGATCGCCCTGCTGATCGTGCTGAAGTCGGTCGCCTCGGCGGTGTCGCTGGGCTCGGGTTTCCGCGGCGGATTGTTTTTTGCGTCGCTGTTCCTCGGCGCATTGGTGGGGAAGCTGTTTGCCGCCGCACTCGGGGCGTTCGCCTTCATGCAGGCCGTGCCGGCCGTGGTGTTCGCGCTGGTTGGCATGAGCGCGCTGGCGGTCGCCATCGTCGGTGGCCCGCTGACGATGACGTTCCTCGCGCTGGAGAGCACCGGCAGTTTCCCGCTCACGGTCGCGGTGATCGCGGCGAGCGTGGTCTCGGCACTCACCGTGCGCCGCACCTTCGGCTACTCCTTCGCGACCTGGCGCTTCCATCTGCGCGGCGAGGCGATCCGCAGCGCCGTCGACATTGGCTGGATGCGGAGCTTGACGGTTGGGCGGATGATGCGCCGCGAAGTCCGCACCGCGCGCGCCGACACCAGTTACGCCGCGCTCCGACGCGACGTGCCGCTTGGTTCAACGGCCCGCGTGGTGGCGGTCGATGGCGCAGGAAAATACGCCGGCATCGTGCTGGTCGCCGAGATCCACGCCGCGGAAGGGCGAACCGGGAAGTTGAGCGACATGCTGCACTACCAGGACGAGATGCTGGTGCCGCAGATGATCATCAAGGATGCCGTCGCCCGATTCGAAGAGGCCGAGGCCGACGCGCTGGTGGTCGTCGAAAGCGCCGAGACCCGCCGCGTGGTCGGGTTGCTGACCGAGCAGCACGCGCTGCGGCGCTACAGCGAGGAACTCGAACGCCGCCGCCGCGAACTCTCTGGCGAATAGGCCGATATCGCGGCACGAACACGTTGCTTCCCATTCGCGCTTGTGCCTAACCTAGTCCCAACGCGCGATTAACGTGCGGACAAAGTGAGCATTTGCTGAAATCGGCAATGCCGGAAGGGGAAGCGCACGTCGGTGTCATTTGACGTGTGGCTTCCTACAGCGGCGATCGGACAGCATGCCAAGCAGGTCCGAGCCCCGCTGGATTCGGGAGAGGGATTAGCCGGGGAACGCCCGGTCGTTCAGGGAGGTTAACTCAACATGGTCACGTCGCGCGTTACACGCCGCAAGGCACTCAAGATCGGGGCCGCCGCCGCTGCCCTACCGCTTGTCCATATCCGCACCGCCGGCGCCGCCGGTTCGGTGTCGATCTTCAACTGGGACCATTGGGTGCCAGCCGGCAATGTCGAGATGAAACGGCAGATCGCCGTCTGGGCCGACAAGAACAAGGTGGACGTGAAGTCTGACTTCATCACCTCGCAGGGCAACCAGACCCTGCTGACTGTCAACGCCGAGGCCCAGGCGAAAACTGGCCATGACGTGGTCCATCTGTCGAACTTCTGGGTGCCGGACCAGGCGCACCTCCTCGAACCGATGACCGATCTGGTAAATCGGCTTGAGGCCCAGTACGGCAAGGCGGACCCCGCCTCGACCTATCTCGCCAAGATCAAGGGGCAATGGGCCGCGGTGCCGTGCAGCTGGGGTAGCCAGAACAAAGCCCCGGCCGGGCGCATCAGCATGATGAAGGAAATGGCCGGGCTCGATCTGATGAAGATGTACCCCGCCGCCAACGTGCCCGAGACGCCGGAAGCCAAGGCATGGACCTATGACACCATGCTGAAGGCCGCCGAGGCCTGCTTCAAGGGCGGCAAGCCGTTCGGCATTGGACTTGGCACAACCGGCGACAACGTGGACACGGCGGGTTCGTTGCTCGCCGCGTTCGGTGCCGAGATGGTGGATGCCAAGGGCGCCATCCAGATGAAGACTGACGCCATGCGGCAGGCGCTTGAATATGCCCAGCGGCTCGTCAAGTTCCTCCCGGCGGACGCACAGAGCTGGGACGATGCCTCGAACAACCGGGCGTTGATCTCCGGGCAGAGCGCAATGATCTGGAATCCTCCCTCGGCCTGGGCCGTGGCAGTACGCGATGCGCCCGCAGTGGGGGCAGACATTTGGCACCTTCCGGCGCCCGCCGGTCCGAAGGGGCGTTTCGTCCCCCATGTCTCGAACTTCTACGGGGTCTGGCAGTTCGCCAAGAACAAAAGCGCGGCCAAGGAACTGATCGAGTATCTGATGCAGGGCGATAATGTCGCCGCACGCAGCGCCGCGGTGATGGGATACGACCTGCCGCCCTACAAGAAGATGGCCGAAGCCAACGTGTGGGACAAGATCGGCCCGCCTGAAGGGACGGTCTACAACTACCCGGTGCGCCCGCAGCACAACGCGGTCGAACACATCGCCCATTCGCCGGCACCTCCGGAGATCGCCGTGCAGATCGCCAATCGCGGCACGGCCCCGACCATGTTTGCCAAGCTGAAGTCGGGCGACTCCATCGCCCAGGTCATCGGCTGGGCGACCAAGGAACTGGAAGGCTTCGTCACCTGACCTAGTTGCGGCCGGTGCCATCGGGAGAGCGTCTCCCGATGGCACTGGTTGCAGTCTGTGACGTTTCGCGAATGGCCCGTGACGCAGAGCCGTCGACGGGCCAACCGGCCAGGGAGGATTGGATGGCTGACGGAAGCACTATCATGCTCGACACAGGCGGACCGTACAACGCCTCGAACAAACAGGTCCGTAGCCTGCGAAAACTGTCGCGTCGGCGTTCGACCGCGGCGGTGTTGCTGTGTCTGCCGTTGCTGGTGCTGGTCATCGGCCTTGAGGTCTACCCGACCTTCTACGCCTTGCTGCTGAGCATGATGAACCGGAAGATGACCGAGTACGTCGGGCTCGACAATTTCATCTTCATGATCAGTCGCGACTCGTTCCAGCTGGTGGTTTTCCAATCATGTCTGTTCGCCGTCACGGCGGTGATCATGAAGGCATTCCTCGGCTTCATCCTCGCGCACCTGATGCATAACATTCGCGGCCGGAACCAGCGCATATGGCGCGGACTGCTCCTGATCCCCTGGGTGATCCCGTTGGCGTTGTCGACGCTGACCTGGTTCTGGTTGTTCGATCCGTCCTATTCGGCGTTCAACTGGACATTGAACTCGTTCGGCCTGGATCCGATTCCGTTTCTCGGCACCACCTGGAATGCGCGTATCGCGGTGATTGTGGTGAACACCTGGTTTGGCGCGCCGTTCTTCATGATCATGTATCTTGCGGCGCTGAAGTCGGTGTCAGAACAGCTTTATGAAGCCGCGGCGATCGACGGTGCCGGATCATGGCAGAAGCTGATCTTCATCACGCTGCCGATGATGCGCAACATCATCATGATCACCGTGCTGTTCAGCTTGATCGTGACGTTCGCCGATTTCGATATCGTGCGCATCCTCACCAATGGCGGTCCGCAGGACTCGACCCACCTCTTCGCCACCTACGCCTTCACTGTCGGCATCCAATCGGGACACATCCCGCGCGGCGCCTCGGTGAGCCTGTTCATGTTCCCGATCCTGGCAACCCTGGCGTTCTTTGTGCTGCGGGATGTGCTGAAGCGTAACAAGGAGATCGCTTCATGAACTCCGCCACGACCGCTGCGCCGGCCAATCGCGCGAAACGCTCCCCGAGCCTGCATCGTCAGAACCAATGGGCATTGTGGGGCAGCTACTCGGCACTCAGTGTGTTCGTGGTGATCTTCCTGGTCCCGCCATTCTACATGCTGATGACCAGCCTGAAGTCCTCGGCCGAGATATCTGCCGAACAGGGCAGCCCCTGGATCGTGCACAATCCCACCCTCGACAATTTCATCTATCTGATCACCAACCCACAGTTCCAGCGCTTCTTCTTCAACTCCGTGTGGGTGACCCTGGTGGTGGTCATCCTCAGCATGACGATCGCGATCCTGGCGGCCTTCAGCCTCTCGCGCATGGGCTTCAAAGGCAGCCAGCTGATTTCAACCGGCGTGTTCCTGACCTACCTCGTACCGCCCTCGCTGCTCTTCATCCCGCTGTTCCAGATCGTCGGCTGGCTCGGCCTGATCAATAATACCTGGGTGCTTGTACTGCTGTTCCCGACCTTGGCGGTGCCGTTCTGCACATGGATCATGATCGGCTACTTCAGCTCGATCCCGAAGGAGTTGGATGAAGCCGCGCTGATCGATGGCGCCAACTACCCACAGATACTGCTTCTGATATTCATTCCCGTCGCGATGCCCGGCATCATTGCCGCGACGATTTTCGCCTTCACGGCCGCCTGGGGCGCTTTCCTCTATCCTCTGGCCTATCTCTACAGTAGTGACCAGGCCGTGCTGACGGTCGGCATCGTGCGCGAACTCATCCGCGGGGACGTGTTCGCGTGGGGTCTCATCATGGCCGCTTGCGTGCTTGCCGCGGCACCACCGGTCATCATTTATACGTTCCTCATGGACTACTACATCGCCGGCCTCACCGCCGGGTCAACAAAGGGATAGACGTTCAATGGCTCAGGTATCCATCCGCAAGGTCGTCAAGGCCTATGAGGGCAATGTCCAGGCGGTCAAAGGCATCGATCTCGAGATCGCCGATGAGGAGTTCGTCGTGCTCGTCGGCCCCTCCGGCTGCGGCAAGTCGACCACGCTGCGCATGATCGCCGGTCTCGAGGAAATTACCTCGGGTGACATCGCGATCGGCGGGGAGGTCGTGAACGACGTGCCGCCACGCGACCGGGACATCGCGATGGTGTTCCAGAACTACGCGCTCTATCCGCACATGTCGGTGTTCGACAACATGGCCTTCGGTCTCAAGCTGCGGAAATTCCCCAAGGAGGAGATCAAGAAGCGCGTCGATGACGCCGCCAAGATGCTGGACATCGCCATGCTGCTCGACCGCAAGCCGAAGGCGCTTTCGGGCGGCCAGCGCCAGCGCGTCGCCAGGGGCCGCGCCATCGTGCGCAACCCCAAGGTGTTCCTGTTCGACGAGCCGCTCTCCAACCTCGACGCCAAGCTGCGCGTGC
>JAPLOH010000310.1:6258-7951 GCA_026400845.1 Alphaproteobacteria bacterium | reverse complement strand
TGGGCGAACTTGATGTCCTCCAGGTCCCGCCCGGTGAGCTGATCGAGGCAGGCGCGGATTTCGGCGTCGGTCAGCCGGTAGTCGTCGCGCGACCAGTTGTCGAATTTTTGCGACATCTCACGCACCGCTTGATCGCCGCGCTTGGCGATGTCGGCGAGGATGCCCTCGACGGTGGCGCGGATGCGGGCGTCGTCGTCGGCGATGGTCGCGGCGTCGCGGCCGCGCTTCAGGTATTGGGCCATGGTGGGGTCTCCTTCGTCAGCCGCGCCGCCCTGCCATGGCGGCGCGGTGGATGTCGAGCCGGGCTCAGCCCTTGCGCGGCCGGGCGCGGCCCTGTCGCAGGAGGCTCCAGGGATCGGGCATCACGCCGGCGGGGATTTCGATCAGGGTGGTGATTTTGCTGGCGAACCCCTTGCGCAGCGCCTTGCGCAGGGCGTCGGCGGTCTTGGCGCGGATGCCCTGCACGCCGAAGGCCTCGGCGAGTTTCATGAAGTCGGGGTTCTGCAGATCGGAGGCGATGAGGCGGTTGCCGTACGAAGTTGCTTGGATACGGCGGACATTGCCGTAGGCGCCGTCATTCACCAGCACGATGACGATGGGCAAATTGTGCTGCACGGAGGTCGCGAGTTCCTGCACCTGGAACATGAAGCCGCCATCCCCGGTCACCGAAACCACCGCGCGGTCGGGGCAGGCGGCTTTCACGCCGAGCGCGGTGGAGAGCCCCCAGCCGAGCGTGCCCTGATAGCCCGGCGAGATGTAGGTGCGGGGCTGATAGGTGGGGAAGGAGATGCGGGCGGCGTAGCCGAGCTGGGTCAGCTCATCGACGAAGATGCCGTCCTCCGGCAGTTCGTCGCGAATGGCGGCGAGGTAGGAGAGCTGCGGCTCCAGCCGGGCGATGGCGGCGTTGCCCTTGGCGTGCACCTCCGCCATCTCGGCCGCGCGCGAGGCGCGCTTGGTGTTGTGCTGGCCGAGATCGGCGAGGATGGCGCGCAGCACCGGGGCAGCGTCACCCACGATGCCGATGGCGGGCTTGGCGATGCGCTCGAGTTCGTCGGGGTCGGCATCGATGCGGATGATCTTGAGATCGGCATCGAGCCCCCAGGCCTGGAGCGGGATCAGCAGGCGGGTGCCGACGGCCAGCACCACGTCGGCCTCCGCCCACAGCCCGTGCGCCTCCACGGTGCTGACCGAGAGCGGATCGCGCCCGTCGAGCACGCCGCGGCCCATTTTCTGGCTGACCACCGGGGCCTGCAATTGATGGGCGAGTTCGGTCACCTCCGCACTTGCCCCCTGCGCGCCGGAGCCGACGAAGATCAGCGGGCGTTTCGCGCCGCCCAGCAGCTTCGCGGCCGCCTGGGTGGCGTCGGTGTCGACCGGCAGCGGATCGGGCGGTGCGGCAGCGGCGGGCATCGCCACCTCGGCGCGCCGGCCCCAGATGTCGATCGGGCATTCTATGCCGGCCGGGCGCGGGCGGCCGGAGCGCATGTGGCGGAAGGCCTCCTGCGTCTTGGTCGCGGCCTCCTGCGGCGAGCTGATCCGGTCGGACCATTTCGTCAGCCCGCGCATGATGGCGAGCTGGTCGGGGATCTCGTGGAGCTGGCCGAGGTTCTGGCCAATCGTGTTGGACTGGATCTGGCCGACCACCGCGAGCACCGGGGCATTGCAGGCATAGGCGGTCGACAAGGCGGCGGTC
>JAPLOH010000310.1:0-6207 GCA_026400845.1 Alphaproteobacteria bacterium | reverse complement strand
GCGGCGGTCGTGTTGAGGAAGCCTGGACCAGGCACCACCGAGAACGCCTGCGGCTTGCCGGTCGCCATCGCGGCACCGAGCGCCATGTAGGCGGTGGCCTGCTCATGGCGGGTGTGGATGGGGCGGAGCTTGTCCTGGGCGCCATGCAGGGCGTCGAAGAAATGATCATTCTGCACGCCGGGCAGGCAGTAGAGTGTATCCACCCCGTTGGCGATCATCGTGCCGATCGCAGCCTCGGCGGCGCTCAGGCGTTGGGTGGTCGGCTGTGCTGACTGTTTCGGGCGTTTCATGGTGTTTCTCCCTTTGGCGAGGACGCTAGGCATCCCGTGCCGCCGCTGTCAAAGTCACCGCCGGAACGGAGGAAACAGGAATGTCGGACCGGCAAGGACGGCTCGCCACCAGGATCGGCGCATTGGCGTTGGTCAACCCGGTCATCTGCGGCTCCAGCGAGGCGGTGGCGACCGAGTCCGGCATCCAGGCGGCACTCCGCGCGGGGGCGGCGGGGGTGATCGCGAAATCCGTCAACGAGCAGCCCGCCGCTTCCCGCCAGCTCGACCGCGCCGACTGTGTCGGGCTCGACAGCACCGGCTCCCCGGTGCCCTGGGGGGCGGAGGCGACGTCGTTGTTCAACCGCTCCGGCCTTTCGCAGCGCGACGCCGGAGACTGGTTCGCTGCCCTCGCCGTGCTCGACGCCGAGGCGGCGGCGAGCGGGCGGTTCGTCGCGGCCAGCCTGGTGCTGGGCGGCGCCGACGGGGCGGTGACGATCGCCGGCCAGGCCTATGCGGCGGGGCTTCGCGTATTCGAACTCAATGTCGGCGCCCCGCATGCCTCCGAGGCCACCCCCGGCGCCATCGCCAACGAAACCGATCCGACCGCCCTGCGCGCCCTGGTCCAACGGGTCCGAGCGGTCACGCAGGGGATGCAGCTGTGGGTGAAGCTCACCGGCTTGTCCAGCAACCTCCCCGCCCAGGCGCTGGCGGCGCGGCAGGGGGGCGCGGATGCGGTGGTGATGATGGGCCGCTTCATGGCCCTGGTGCCGGATCTCGATAGTTTCACCCCCGTGCTCGGCACCTCAGCGGCCTATGGCGGCCCCTGGGCGGTGCCGATCGTGTGCCGCTTCCTCGCGCTCAGCCGCCGCGCGGTGGGCAAGGACTTCCCACTCCTCGGCACCAACGGCGTCCGCACCGGGGCCGACGTGCTCCGCATGGGCTTGTGCGGCGCCGCGGCGATCGAAGCGGCCTCGGCGGTGATGCATGACGGCTTCGTGGCACTGGCCGACATCATCGCCGATCTCGATCGCGAACTCTCCAGCCGCGGCGTCCGCTTCACCGACATCATCGGCCGCACCGCCGACTCGCTAGGCGGCTACGGCGACGCGCCCGAACGGCCCGGCCATTGGCTCGACTTCGTGCCGCCCGAGACGCGGCGATAGTCAGCCGGTAAACGTCGCGAACGCCTCGGCGATCGCCTCGCGCTGGCCGCCGGTCGCCGAGGAGGCGACCACCACGGGGGTATGCACCCCGGCCGCTCGCCAGGCCTCGATGCCGTCCCGCACCTTCGCCGCCGGGCCGAACAGGGTGACATCGGCGAGCCAGCGGTCATGCAGGTATTTCGGGATGTCGTCGTTGCGCCCTTCGGCGATGCAAAGCTCGATCGCCTCCATCTCCTCCTGGTAGCCGGCCTCTTTCCAATAGTTGCGGTAGTTCGGCAGGAAGGCGTAGCCGTTCAGGGTGCGGCGGTTGACCGCCTTGGCCGCCTCGATGTCGTCGGAAATACAGGTCGGGATCATGTTGCCGATATAAAAGCCGCCCGCGCGCTGCGCCTCCGGCAGCGCGAGCAGCGAGGTCGGCGTGTGGCTGAGGCTGGCATTGGCGAAAATCAGGCCTTGGCCGAGCTCGCCGGCGAGTTTGATCATTTTCTGGCGCAGCGTGGCCACAATGATCGGCGGCAATTCGCCGAGCTTGTCATGGGCGCGGAAGCGCTCGATGAAACTCCGCGTGTCGCCCAGCGGCTTGCCGGGAGTGACGCCCATTCGGACATGGCTCGGCCCGTGCGCGATGCCGATGCCGAGGCTGAAGCGGCCGCCCGATATCTCGTGCATGAAGGCCGAGGATTCCGCGAAATCACCGGCAGTGCGCTGGTAGATCGGCGCGATCGCGGTGCCGAACGGGATGGTCTTGGTGTTCCACGCCAGAGCCTCGCAGAACGACATGTTGCCGAAGGTGGAGGGGGCAAAGATGCCGGCGAAGCCGCGACGCTCGGCCTCCACCGCCGTCTCGACGGCGAGGCGGCGGCGGCGTGGGGTGGCGATGATGCAGATGGCGGGGGGCGGTAGCGGCACGCGGCGTCTCCTGTTTGCGCCAGCCTACCGGGCGCGGATGGTGCTGCGAAGAGGGGTGGCCCGGGAATGTCGGCGCGCGAACGGCCGGGGCCGGCGTTCATGGTTTGGCAACCCGGATGGGTCAGTTTGTCGGTCTCATCGAAGAGGGACAGGCTATGCTGGTTGGGTTCATGAGGTTCCGTCAGCGCGTTGCCGATCGGCTGGGGGTGACGTCGCGGGTGATGCTGTTGACAACGCTTACTGTAACGGCCGGCGTCGCTGGGCTGGAACTATGGGCGCTGGAAGGCCTGGCGGGGATCCAGGCCAGCCAGGTCGATACCACTCTGCGCCGTGCGATGGACCTGCTGCGCCACCGGGTGGGCGCGCTCGGTGCGGTTTCGTTGGGCGAGGACGGGGCGCTACATGCTGGCGGAGCGCCGCTGGCCGGGCGGTTCGATCTGGTCGACGAAGTCACTATCGGCACCGGCGCGGTGGCGACGATCTTCGCGGGCGATACCCGCATCGCGACGTCGCTGCGCACGCCGGAAGGCAAGCGGCCGGTGGGCACGAAGCTGGCACCGGGTGCTGCCCATGGCACGGTGATCGGCCAGGGCAGGAGTTTCGTCGGCGAGAACGCGATCCTCGGGGTCATGCACCGCACAATGTATGAGCCGCTGCGCGACGGCGCCGGCAAGCAGCGCGGCATCTTGTTCGTCGGCGTGCCGCTCGACCAGGTCGAGGCGCAGATCAGGACCGCGCGCGGTGAGTCGCTGCTGGGTGCGGGGCTGGTGTTGCTGGCGCTGACCGGCGTGCTGGCGTTGCAACTGCGCCGGGCGTTGCGCCCGTTACGGACGCTCGCGGCCAGGATGCGCGACGTGGCGGAGGGCCGGCTCGATACGGTCGTGCCGTTCGTCGGCCGCGGTGATGCGATCGGCGCGATGGCGCGCGCGCTGCTGTCGTTTCGTGATGCGGCGGCGCGTACGCTGACGTTGGAAGCGGAGACCGAGACGCAGCGACGGGCAGCGGATGCGGCCAAGCACACGGCCTTGCGCGAGATGGCCGAGACTGTCGAGAAGGCGACCGCGACGGCGGTGGCGACTGTCGCGGGGCGGACCGATGCGATGACCCGCCTGGCCGACCAGGTCGCCGCCCTCGCCGAGCGCACTGGGCGGGTGGCGCAGACCGCAGCAACAGCGTCGCGCGGCGCGGGCACCACGGTGAGCGCGATCGCCGGGACGACGGAGCAGCTCGCCATTTCGATCACCGGGATTGCCGGACAAATGGAGCATTCCCGCGCGGTGGTGAGCGAGGCAGTGGCGGCGGGCGGGCGGGCGCGGCAGACCATCGCCGAGCTTGAGCAGCAGGTCGGGCGGATCGGCGATGTCGCCGAGATCATCGGCGGTATCGCGGGGCAAACCAACCTGCTGGCGCTGAACGCCACCATCGAGGCCGCGCGTGCCGGGGACGCCGGCAAGGGGTTCGCCGTGGTCGCCTCGGAGGTGAAGTCGCTCGCCACCCAAACCGCGCGCTCCACCGAGGAGATCGCGCGCACTATCGCGGGGGTGCGCAATGCAACGCTGGAGGCGGTGCGGGCAGTGAGCCGCATCGAGGAGACGGTAAGCGAGGTGCGTACGATCGCCGCCGGCATTGCCACCGCGGTCGAGGAGCAGAGCGAGGCAACGCGCGAAATCGCCGCCCGGGTGGCCGCGACGGCCGAGGTAAGCGCCAGTGTGGCCGGGCAGATCGACGCGCTGGCGGATGGCGCGGCGGAGGCCAGCACGCATGCCCAAGGGGTGCATGCCAATGCCGCGGCGCTGTCCGATGAGGTGCAGGCCCTGCGCCGGACGATCATCGGTTCGCTGCATGAGGCTGCCTGAGTGACTGCCTTGCGGGGCGCCGTGCGGCAAGTTTGATCGGGAAAAGGTGGACAAGTTTCTCGGGACAGGCGAGGTTCCTCTCAACGCAAAGGGCGATAGAGGAGCGGTACAAGATGGGATTGACGCGGCCATTTCCGTGGGAGGCATCCTACCCCGAGGGGGTTCGTTGGGATGCGCCGGTGTTGCGGGCGACGTTGCCGGAGTTGCTGGCCACCGCGGCTGAAAAATTCGGGGATGGGCCTGCGATCGAGTTCCGTGAGCGGCAAATCAGCTTCAACGAACTGGCGCGGCGGGCCGGGTTGGCGGCCGCGGGCTTTCACCGGCTGGGGCTCGTGCGCGGCGATACGGTAGCCTTTTATCTGCACAACACGCCGTATCATCCGATCGCGTTTTTCGGCGCCTTCCAGGCCGGGTTGCGCGTAGTGCTGCTGAGCCCGCTCGATGCCCCCCGCGTGCTGGCACACAAACTACAGGATTCCCGGGCGCGCACGCTGCTGACCAGCAATATCCCGGGGATGTTGCAGGTGGCCGAGCGGCTGCTCGCCGAGGGCCATGCGGATCGGCTGATCGTTGGCGAGGATGCCGCCTGGGGCACCCCTTCGCCGGGCCTGCCAGTGCCGGCCGCAGCGATTGCCTGGACGGACTTCGAGGGCGGCCCGGCCCCACCCGACCATGGATTGACGCCCGATGACGTCGCCTGCCTGCAATATACCGGCGGCACCACCGGGCTGCCGCGGGCGGCGATGCTGACGCATGGCAATCTGACGGCGGCGATTTCCATGCTGGACAATTGGGGCGCCTCTACTTCGGCGCCGTTCTCCATTGGCATTGGCGATCGGGTGCTCGGCGTGCTGCCGCTGTTCCATATCTACGCGCTGACCGGGGTGCTGCTGCGGTCGATCTCGGCCGGGGCGGAGATCATGCTGCGGCCGCGGTTCGATGTGGCGACAACGCTGGCGGACATCGAGCAAAAGCGGGCGACCGTGTTTCCCGGCGTGCCCACCATGTGGATCGCGCTGGCGGGGCTGCCGGACCTGGAGACGCGAGACTTCTCGTCGCTGAAGTTCGCCGGTTCCGGTGGCGCGCCGCTACCGGCGGAGATTGCCGTGCGCATCGAAGCCGCCACCGGTTGCCGGCTCGGCGGCGGCTGGGGCATGACCGAGACCTCGCCGATCGGCGCCCTGATCCCCACCGATGTGACATACAAGCCCGGCCTGATCGGCTTGCCGGTGCCGGGGCTGGTGATGCGGATCGTCTCGCTCGATGATCCGGCGGTGGCACTCGGGCCGAACGAACGCGGCGAGATCGCCATCCGGGGGCCGAACGTCACGCCCGGCTACTACGGCCGGCCGGAGGAGAACGCCAAGGCCTTCGCCGATGGCTGGTTCCTCACCGGCGATGTCGGGCACATGGACGAGCGCGGCTTTTTCTTCCTGGTCGATCGCAAGAAGGACATGATCATCTCGGGTGGCTTCAACGTCTATCCGGCGATGATCGAGGATGCGGTGTACGAGCATCCCGACGTCGCGGAGTGCGCGGTGATCGGCATCGCCGACCCCTATCGCGGCCAGGCGGCGAAAGTGTTCGTCTCGCTCAAACCTGGGGCGGTGTCGCTGAGCTACGAGGCGCTGAAGGTGTTCCTGACCGATCGCGTCGGGCGCCACGAGATGCCCGTCGCACTCGAGATCCGCGAAAGCCTGCCCAAGACGCCGGTCGGCAAGCTGTCGCGCAAGGAGTTGTCGGATGAGGAGACGGCGAAAGCGGGGTGAGCCCCGCATTGCGCTTCGCACCAGCCCGACTACTTTCATCCCATATCAACCCATGAGGAGACGACCATGGATCTGAGCTTCACCCCGGCAGAGACCGCGTTCCGCGACGAACTGCGGACCTTTTTCACCACCGCGATTCCGCAGTCCATCCGCACCAAGGTGCTGGAGGGTCAGCACCTCACCAAGGAGGAGATCGTCACCGCGCAGCGCATCCTCAACGCCAACGGGCTCGCCGTGCCGC
>JAPLOH010000154.1 GCA_026400845.1 Alphaproteobacteria bacterium | reverse complement strand
AGAGAGAAAGTATATGTAGCAAGCCCCCCTCCCTAACTTCTCACCCTCTTAAACGGATGCGGGTCTGGGGGCGCAGCCCCCAGCGGGGTCCAGGGGCAGCGCCCCTGGCCTTCCTTCCCGGTCAGGCCAGCATCAGCTTCACAGCCGCGATGAGCAGAACGGTGGCGAGGAGGCGTTGGAGGGCGGTGGGGGAGAGCCAGTGGATGGCGAGTTGGGTGCCGAGCAGGGCGCCGGCGAGGGCGGCGGTGGCGTAGGCGGAGATTTCGACTGGCACCACGCTGAGCGACAGGATGTTTCCGGCGAGTCCGGCGATTGAATTGAGCAGGATGAATGGCGAGGTGATTCCCGCCGATTGCCGGGCTCCTGCCCAGCCCATGAACAGCAGCACCGGGCTGAGGAAAATGCCGCCGCCGGTGCCGGTGAGGCCCGAGAGCAGCCCGATCACTGCGCCGGTGCCGAGCGCCCGGAGCAACGGGGGGCGCGGGGCGGGGCCGCGCGGGGTGTTGGTTTTCTCGCGCGGATCGATCAGCAGACGCAATCCGGCGAACAGGAGGACGAGGCCGACCAGGAGTTTGTAGGCCGCGCCCGGAAGCTGGATCGCGCCGCCGATCGCGGCAAGCGGCACCGAGCAGGCCACGAAGGGCCAAAGGGCGGACCAGGTGATCCACCCCGCCTTGTGCAGCCGCCAGGTCGCGAAGCTGGCGACGAGGATATTCAGGCACAACGCCGTCGGTTTCATCACCGCGGGCGCCACCCCGAACAGCGCCATCGCCGCGATGTAGCCCGAGGCGCCGGCATGGCCGACGGAGGTGTAGATGGTCGCCGCGAGGAAAATAAGCCCAGATAATGGCAGGGTGTTGGCGAGCATGGTAAATCGCTATGGCAGTTTTACCATAACGATAGCGAAGATCGGCCGCGCCCGCTACCCCCTGATCCCGCGGCTAGACCTGCTTGACGGCGCCGGGGATGGCATGGGTCTCGAGGTCCCGCAGGTCGGCTGCCGCCAACTCGGCCGCCGCAGCTTCAAGGTGACGATAGCGCGCCGCGAGATCGCGCCCCAGCGGCGTCAGCACCGCGCCGCCGCCGCCGCTGCCTCCGGCGGCGCGCTCCACGGCCGGCGAGATGAAGGCGTTGTTGAGGCTGTCGATCAACAGCCACGCGCGCTTGTAGTCCATCCGCATGGCTCGTGCGGCGGCGGCGATGGAACCGGTGGCGCCGATGCTCTCCAGCAGTGCGGCCTTGCCCGGCCCGATCCGGCTGCCGGAACTCATCACCAGGGTGACCTTGATATGTGCCATAGCGGGGCATGGGAGGGCGCGTCGCCAGGCGCAGGCGTCCGATTCTAAAAATGATAATGCTGAGAGAGCCCGTTGCGGTATGTCCGGTGATGGGCTGCTCGGCGGATGCCTGACCTCGGTCTTGCTGCTTCCGGCCGTTCCCGCGCGGCGGACCACGGTTCGAAAGGGCCGGGCCATGGTTCCTCGACTCAGTAGGACCGGCCACGGTGAATCACGCATGTAGCCGCCCCGCCAGGGCATTTATTATCGTTATGACATCAATTTACAAACCAATCCGGCGGTAGACCCCGAACAGTCAATCATTTCGATGGTCGTTGAAAGCCTGTTCCGACAAAGTCCCGGCGACACGCAAGGCATGAACCCGCAAGGCGGAGGCAAGCGGGCGGGTAGGATCGCGGGTGGTGTCGATGTCACTCACAAGGGCCGCGAGTGAGCGTGCGCCCGCAACGGCTTCGGCGGCTAGTGCGGCCCAGAACTCGGCCTCCAGCGCCACCGAAGTGCGATGGCCGCTGAGGGAGAAGCTGCGCTTGATGAGCCCGGCCATTCTTGGGGCTCAGGCCTCGGTGACGCTCGGCCCGATCATCCGTTCCGGGCGGACCCAGCGGTCGAAATCCTCTGGGGTGACGAGGGCGAGCTTGTCGGCGGCTTCACGCAGGGTCGAGTTGTCCTCCATCGCCCGTTTGGCGATGCGCACGGCGTTATCGTAGCCGATATGGGGCGCCAGCGCGGTGACCAGCATCGGCGAGCGGGCGAGATGCTCGGCGATCTGCGCCAGATTGGGCTCCATGCGGTCGATCATGTTGACCGCGAAGCTCTCGGCAGCGTCGGCAATCAGACGAGTGCCTTGCAGGATATTGTGGATGATCAGCGGCTTGAAGGTGTTGAGCTCGAGATGCCCCTGGGCGGCCCCGAAGGTGATGGCGACGTTGTTGCCCATCACCTGGGCGCATACCATCGCCATCGCCTCGCACTGGGTGGGGTTCGATTTGCCGGGCATGATGGAGGAGGACAGCCCGTCCTCCGGCACAATCAGCTCGGCGATGCCGGCGCGCGGGCCCGAGCATAGCAGGCGGATATCGTTGGCGATCTTGTTGAGCGACACGGCGACGGTGTTGAGCGCGCCGGAGAGCTCCACGAACACGTCATGCGCGCTGATGCCCTCGGCCTTGCGTGGGTGGGGCGCGAAATCGAGCCCGCACAGCGCGGCGAGGCGCTCGCAGAAGGCAACGTCGAACTGTGGATGGCGGTTGAGCCCGGTGCCGACCGCGGTGCCGCCCTGGGGCACCAGCAGCAGACGCGGCATCACCGCTTCGAGCCGTTCGATGCCGGTTTCGATTTGGCAGGCCCAGGTGGCGCATTCCTGCCCGAGCGTGGTCGGCACCGCGTCCATCATATGGGTGCGGCCGATCTTGATGATACCGTCCCATTGCGCAGCACGGCGATTGAGTGCGTCGGCGAGGATGCGCAGGCAGGGGATGGTGAGGAACTGGATCGCCTCGGCAGCGGCGATATGCATCACCGTCGGGAAACTGTCGTTGGAGGACTGGCCGCGGTTGACGTGATCGTTGGGATGTACAGGCGAACGGTTGCCGAGCGGCTGGCCCTGCATCTCGTTGGCGCGATTGGCGATCACCTCGTTGGCGTTCATGTTGGTCTGGGTGCCCGAGCCGGTCTGCCACACCGGGAGTGGAAACTCGTTGTCGAGCTTGCCCTCGGCGACTTCGCGCGCCGCGGTGACGATCGGCGCCGCGACGGTGCGGGACAATTCGCCGAGCGCGAGATTGGCCTCGGCGGCCGCCTGTTTCTGCAGGCCGATGGCGCGGATCAGCCCGGTGGGCAGGCGTTCGGTGCCGATCCGGAACAGCGACCGGGCCCGCTCGGTCTGCGGCCCCCAGTAGCGGGCGGCGTCGATCTCGACGGCTCCCAGGCTATCGGTTTCGGTGCGCTTCATGGCGGTTCTCTCTCTTCCAGGCGGCCGAGCGCCCAGGCGGCGGCTTCGGCGATCACGGGGTCGGCGTCACCGGCAAGATGCCGCGCGGCGGGGGCGAGGGAAAGGTCCGCCGAATTGCCGATGGCGATCAACACGTTGCGGATGAAACGGGCCCGCCCGATGCGCTTGATCGGCGATGCCGCGAAGCGCGCGCGGAAGGCCGCCTCGTCGAGCCCAGCGAGTTCGCCAAGCGGCGGGGCGACGTTCTGCGGCAAGGCGGCAAGCTTTTCGTGCGCCGCATGGGCGAAGCGGTTCCACGGGCAGGCCGCCAGGCAGTCATCACAGCCATAGATGCGGTTGCCGATGGCGGCACGGAACTCGATGGGAATGGCACCTTTGTGCTCGATCGTGAGGTAGGAAATGCAGCGCGTGGCGTCGAGCCGGTAGGGCGCGGGGAAGGCGTCGGTCGGGCAGGAAGCGAGGCAGGCGGAGCAGCTGCCGCAGCGATCGGCATGCGGGGCGTCGGGTGGGAGGGCGAGCGTGGTGTAGATTTCGCCGAGGAACAGCCAGGAGCCGTGGGCGCGCGAGACCAGGTTGGTATGCTTGCCCTGCCAGCCCAGCCCCGCCTGTTGCGCCAGCGGCTTCTCCAGCACCGGCGCGGTATCGACGAACACTTTCACCGCCGCGCCGAAGCGCGAGACGATGAATTGCCCGAGATGCTTCAGCATGCCCTTGGCGACGTCGTGATAGTCCCGGTTGCGGGCGTAGACCGAGATATTGCCGGCGGTAGGTTGGGCGAGCGTTGCCAGCGGATCGCCCTCCGGCGTGTAGGCGAGGCCGAGGGCGATGACGCTGCGGGCTTCGGGCCACAACGCCTGGGGGTGGCTGCGTTGCTCGGTGCGTTCCGCCATCCACCCCATGTCGCCGTGATGGCCGGCGGCGAGGAAATCGGCGAGGCGGTCGCGCGCCTCGGGGCCGAGCGTGGCCGGCGCGAAGCCGACGGCGTGGAAGCCGAGCGACAGCGCCTTGGCGCGGATGGCCTCGCGCGGGTCAGCCACGCCCCCCCCTCCCTTTAGGGCAGGGGGATCAGCCTCGACCGCGATAGGAGGGCACTCCCTGGTCGGGGATCCACACGCCCGAAGGCGGCGCCCCGGTCTGCCAGAACACGTCGATCGGGATGCCGCCGCGCGGATACCAATAGGCGCCGATGCGCAGCCAGCCTGGCTCCAGCAGCGCCACGAGCCGCTTGGCGATATCCACCGTGCAGGCCTCGTGGAAGGCGCCATGGTTGCGGAAAGCGGCGAGGTAGAGCTTCAGCGACTTGCTCTCCACCAGCCAGGCACCGGGGATATAGTCGATCACGATATGGGCGAAATCGGGCTGCCCCGTCAGCGGGCAGAGCGAGGTGAATTCGGGGGCGGTGAAGCGCACGAGATACTGGGTATCCGGGTGCGGATTTGCCACGCGCTCCAGCACCGCCGCCTCCGGAGAGGCGGGGAGCGGCACATGGCTGCCGAGGAGGGTGAGGTTCTCGTAAGGGGAGGTCATTGCGGAGGGTCGCCTTGTTGCCAGCGCGCGCGGGTATCGGCCGCGAACTGCGCCAAAGTGCCGGTAGAGATTGCCCCGCGGATGCCCGCCATCAAGTCCTGGTAGTACTGGATGTTGTGCCAGGTCAGCAGGATCGGGCCGAGCATCTCGCCGCATTTGAAGAGATGGTTGAGATAGGCGCGGCTGTGGCGGGTGCAGAGCGGGCAGGCGCAGCCCGGATCGAGCGGCCGGCCGTCATCGGCGAAGCGGGCGTTCTTCATGTTGAACACGCCGGCCCTTGTGTAAGCCCGGGCGGTGCGCCCAGCGCGGGTGGGGATGACACAGTCGAACATGTCGATGCCGCGCGCCACGGCGCCCAGGATGTCATCGGGGGTGCCTACGCCCATGAGGTAGCGCGGATGGGTCTCGGGCAGATGCGGCACGGTGACGTCGAGCGTGTCGAACATCATCGCCTGCCCCTCGCCCACCGCGAGCCCGCCGACCGCGTAGCCCTCGAAGCCGATGCCGGTGAGGGCCTCGCAGGAGCGCTGCCGCAGATCGGGGTAGACGCTGCCCTGAACGATGCCGAACAGGCCGTAGCCTTCGCGCGGCACGAAGGCGGCGCGGCAGCGGGCGGCCCAGCGCATCGAGAGCTCCATGCTCGCCTTGGCTTCGTCGGGCGTGGCCGGAAACGGCGTGCACTCGTCGAAGGCCATGGTGATGGTGGCGTCCAGCAGATGTTGGATTTCGATGGAACGCTCCGGCGTGAGGCGATGGGAGCTGCCGTCGATATGGGAGCGGAAAGTCACCCCGTCCTGGTCGAGTTTGCGCAGTTTGGAGAGCGACATCACCTGGAAGCCGCCTGAGTCGGTAAGGATCGGGCCGGGCCAGTCCGCCAGCTTGTGCAGCCCGCCGAGGCGCGCCACCCGCTCGGCGCCGGGGCGGAGCATGAGGTGGTAGGTGTTGCCGAGGATGAGCTTGGCGCCGGTGGAACGCACCGCATCCGCCGTCATCCCCTTCACCGTGCCGGCGGTGCCGACCGGCATGAACACGGGGGTCGCCACGTCGCCATGGGCGGTGTGCAGCGTGCCGAGGCGG
>JAPLOH010000181.1 GCA_026400845.1 Alphaproteobacteria bacterium | reverse complement strand
GTCTTGGCGAAATCGGCCCAGAACGCGGCATCGATCTCATGCTCGATTTGCGGCGAGGCCTGGTTGGGGCCGACATACCAGTAGGTGAGGCGCCCGGCGGTGTTGAGCGGCACCACTTTCGCGCATTCGGCCGCGGTATCGTATTCGGCGGTGCCGGCGATGCTGGAGATATACTCGGGCGTCCAGGTCGCGGCGTCGACGCCGGTTTTGCTGCCCTGCGCCAGGGCCTGGCCCGGCCCGGCTGCCGCAACCCCGGCGCCGAGAGCGCCGCCGATCGCCGCGCGCCGGGTGACATCACGTTCACTCATCAGCATTCCCTCCATCCCTCGCCGCAGGCTGGCCCCACGGTCCCTATCAGTGGAGTGTGGTCGCACAGGACCCGGTTCGTCAAAGTCGGAGGGAGGAAGCGGCTCGTTTTTTCAACTGCACAGGTCGGCGCGGTCGATCTGCGGCGTCAGGTTGACGACCACGACCATCGCCCGGATCAGACCATGCGCGCCCTCGCGGTAATCCGCACCGAACCGCTCCCGCCTCACCCAAGCGCGCCCGATGCCTGCAGCGTAGCAATCTCCTCGGCGGAAAACCCGGCCTGGCGTAGGACTTCCCCAGTATGCTCCCCCACCCGCGGCGGCGGCCGATCCAGCCCGCCCGAGCCGCCCTCTCGGAGCTTGAACGCAGGGCCGGTCAGCCGCAACGAGCCGTATTCGCTCTGCACGGTCTGCACGATGTCGCGATGCGCGAGTTGCGGATGGGTGAGGATCTCATCGATCCCCCAGACCCGGGCGCAAGGGATATCGGCGGCTTTCAGCCTGGCCTCCCAGGCGGCCGCGCTGTCGGTCTGCAAAGCCTCCTCGATCACCGCCTTCAACGCCGCCGCGTTCTGCATCCGCGCGAACCAGTCGGCGAACCGGGGATCGGCGAATACCTCCTCGCGACCGAGCGTAGTGAACAGGATACGGTACTGCTTCTCCGTCAGCACCGCGAGCAGTACGAACCCGTCGCGACCCTTGAACAAATCGGCCGTCGGCTTGCGCGAGGGCGAGAGATTGCCGACCCGGCCGGCGACCTCGCCGGTGGTGGTGTATTCCGCCACCTGCTGGGCCAGCAGCCCCATCATCGAATCGAGCATCGCAACATCGACGAATTGGCCGCGCCCGGTATGGGTGCGCTGGAACAAGGCGGTCGCCATCGCGTAGGCGCCATTGATTCCGGTGATCATGTCAGCCGCCGCGAAGCCGGCGCGCAGTGGGCCGGTCTCCACCGTGCCGGTCATCGACATCAGCCCGCTCATCGCCTGGATCATGCCGTCGTACGAGGGTGTCCCGCGCTCCGGCCCGTCCTGCCCGAAGCCGGACATGGCGCAATAGATCAACCGCGGATTAATCGCCGAGAGCTGCTTCCAACCGATTCCAAGCCGATCCATCACTCCCGGCCGGAAATTCTCCACCACCACGTCAGCCTCGGCGGCGAGTTTTTTCACCACGGCAATCGCCTCGGGCTTTTGCAAGTCCAGCGTGATGGAGCGCTTGCCGCCGTTCACCGACATCCAGATCGGCGCCATCTTGCGCTCCGACCAGTCGCGCGAGCGCGAGATGTTACGGGTATCCTCGCCGCCGGGCTGTTCCACCTTGATCACCTCGGCACCCTGCAATGCCAGCTGGAACGAGGCGAACGGCCCTGCCAGCACCCGGGTGAAGTCGAGAACGCGCACATGCGCAAAAGCACGATCCATCAAACGCCTCCATCCGCGCCGCGGTTCAACGCACCCGACGCCTCGCCACAGCTTGTCCCGTCACGCCAGTGCCGTCCAGCCGCGACGCGCCATGCGACCGGCCATGCCCACCACGCAATTGACGCCGCCCCATCGGGAGCGCTATCACCCCGCCTCCCGCGCACCTACCGGCGCGGCACGATGGATGGCGGCGTAGCTCAGCGGTAGAGCAGGGGAATCATAATCCCTTGGTCGGTGGTTCAAATCCGCCCGCCGCTACCATCCTCTTTCAATCGCACTGTCGTGCAGAGCCGGCCGTTGTTCTCGCAACGATGGGAGGCGTCGTCATGGCCGGCTGCCGCGGTGGTACGGGTGGCCTGATGCGATGCTTTGGGCGCGGTAGAGTTGTTCGGCGAGCATGACGCGGACGAGCATGTGGGGCCAGGTGAGGGTGCCCAGCGAGAGTGTGTGGTTGGCGCGGGTGAGGATGGCGGGGTCGAGGCCTTCGGCGCCGCCGATGATGAAGCAAAGCGGGCGTGCGGTGTTGCGCCAGGCGGTGAGCAGGCTGGCGAGGGCTTCGGAGGTGGGGGATGGCGCGCCTAGGTCGAGAGCAATGGCGATGGCGGTTTGGGGGATGGCGGCTAGGAGGGCCTGGGCTTCGCGGCGCTTGATTTCGGGGGGCGAGCCGGTGCCGTCGGGGATTTCGCGCAGCACGAGGGGCGGGCGAAGCCGGGCATTGTAGCGGGCGAAAAGGTCGGCTTCGGGGCCGCGGCCGATTTTACCGACCGCGGCCAGGAGGTGCTCAGCCAGGGGCGGACTGAGGGTCTTCGGCGGCTTCGTCGAGATCGCTGCCCCACATGCGTTCGAGGCCGTACATGTCGCGGGCTTCGGGCTTGAAGAGGTGGATGACGATGTCCCCGGCGTCGATCAGCACCCAGTCGGAGCCGCCGGCGCCTTCGATCTGGATGCGCTTGAGGCCGGCGGCGCTGAGTTTGTCCTCCAGATGGGTGGCCATGGCGGCAATCTGGCGGTCGGCGAGGCCGGTGGCGATCACCATGCGGTCGGTGAAGGAGGCGCGGCCGGCGAGGTCGAGCGCGACGACGTTCTCGGCCTTGTCGTCTTCGAGACAGTCGACGATGATTTTCTGCAATTCGTCGAGCCGTTCGGACGGCAGCGGGACGCCGCGGGCGCGTTTGCGCGCTGGGCCGGCGACGGTGGCCTTTTTGCGCGGCGTGCCGGGGGGCGTGGGGATTTTGCCGGCGACCGCGGTGCGTGTGCGCGGGCGCGCTGCGGGTTTCTTCGCGGTCTCCGTGGGGGGAGCGGGCGGTTTTCTGGCGATGGTCCTAGACTCCGGAAATAGCGGCGCGGATGGCGGAAGCGGACGCCGTGTGTTGTTGCGCGGGCAGGAACACCCAGGCGGGCGGGTTTTGGTCGGCGAGGCAAGACGCCTGGTGGGCAGCGAGCCGGGCGCCAGCCAGGCGATGGGCGGCCAACCCGGAAAGCGCGCGGTGATTGTAGGTCGGACGCGGCACAACGGCAAACGCCATCGTGGTGACGATCTGTCGCCAGCGCCGCCAGCGCGGAATTTGTTCGAGATTATCCGCGCCCATCAGCCACACGAAGCGGGCGCGCGGGAAGCGCCGGCGCAACAGGCGCACGGTATCGGCGGTGTAGACGCTGCCGAGCGCGCGCTCGATATCGGTGGCAACGATGCGGCGGCCATCGGCGATGCGGCGCGCGGAGGCGAGGCGCTCGGCGAGCGGCGCCATGCCGCGCGCGGGCTTCAGGGGGTTGCCGGGCGAGACCAGCAGCCACACCTGGTCAAGCCGAAGGCGGCAGCGGGCGAGCTCGGCGACGTGGCGGTGCCCGGCGTGGCCAGGGTTGAACGAACCGCCGAGCAGCCCGATCCGGCTGGTCCGCCGGTCACCCCGCGCCGGGATGCTGACAGGTATCAGGGGCGCACCTGCCCGGTGCCGATGACGTGGTAGCGGAAGGTGGTGAGCTGTTCGAGGCCGATCGGTCCGCGGGCGTGGATGCGCCCGGTGGCGCCGTCGCAGAACTGGGTGGAGGCGTTCCACATCGCCACCGCCGAATCGACGCCGGCGAGGAAGGTCGCGGCGGCGTTGGGGTCCTCGGTGACGATGCAGTCGGTGTGCTCGCTGCCGTGATGGCGGATGAAGCGCAGCGCGTGGTCGAGGTTGTCGACCACGGCGATGGAGAGAATGGCGTCGAGCCATTCGGTATCGAAGGTGCCGTCGGGCGCGTGGGGCAGGTCGGGCACGATGGCGCGCGCGCGGGGGCCGGCCCGGAAGTCGCAGCCCAACGCGCGGAGATCGGCAAGGAGATCGGGCAGCAGGGAGGGCGCGATGGCTGCGTCGATCAGCAGGGTCTC
>JAPLOH010000317.1 GCA_026400845.1 Alphaproteobacteria bacterium | reverse complement strand
TGGCGCCGCCGGCGGCCTCGAGATCCCGGTCCGCCGCGTCAGCGAGCTTGCCGAGGCCAACCGCGAGCACGCGCGACAGCCCGGCGCCGGGGGCCAGCACCATCGTGCTCTGGCCCTTGCGGCCCTTGAATTCGGCGACCGCGAGGGCGCGCCCGATGGCGCCACCGGTCGCCTCGTCGGCGGCCTGGGCCAGCCCAGTATCGAGCGCGGCCCCTTCCTCCAGCAGCAGCACGAGCGCGCCCGACTTGGGCAGCGCGGATTTGGCGACGGCGATATCGAGCATTGCGGGCTCCTGAGGGCGATTGATCTGACCTGCGATAGTAGCAGCGCGCCGCGCGTTGGCCAGTGCAGCCACGCGATGGCCTTGACGGCAGGCGAACGTCGGCCAAACCATGGGGGATCAGGAGGGACTGCCATGAACGATCTCGCCCCCAGCCTTAACCCGATCCGCCCCGATGCGCGCGAAGAAATCCCGGTGATCGACCTCGGCCCCTATCTCGCGGGCGTGCCCGGGGCGCGCGAAAAGGCGGCGGCCGAGCTGCGCCATGCCTTCGAGGATGTCGGCTTCTACTTCATCGTCAACCACGGGGTGCCGCAATCCCTGGTGGATGCAGCCTTCGCCGCCGCCGCGCGCTTCCACGCGCAGCCGTTGGAGGAGAAGCTGAAACTCAAGATCAACAGCCACAATATCGGCTATTTGCCGGTGCGCGGCTCGGTGACGCGGCACTCCAAGATCAACGAGGGCAACAAGCCCAACCTCAACGAGGCCTTCTTCGCCAAGCGCGACATCCCCGCCGACCATCCGGATGTCGTCGCCGGCCTGCCCTTCCGCGGCGCCAACCAGTGGCCGGAGAACCTACCGGGCTTCCGCGAGACGGTGCTGCAATACCAGGCGGCGCTGGAAAAGCTCGCGCTCTCACTGGTGCCGCTCTATGCGCTCGCGCTCGATCTGCCGGCCGACGGGCTCGACGACAAGTTCCGCGACCCGATGTACACGCTGCGCATGTCGCACTACCCCAAGGTGGAGGTGGTGGAGGAGAACGAGTTCGGCCTCGCGCCGCATACCGACACCTCGTTCATGACCCTGCTGGCGCAGAACAAGGTGCCCGGCCTCTCCATCCGCCTGCCCAACGGCAAATGGGTGGATGCACCGGCGCTGGAGGGCTCCTTCCTGGTGAATGGCGGGGACATGCTGCGGCGCTGGACGAATGAGCGCTTCCTCGCCACGCCCCACCGGGTGATCAACCGCTCCGGGCAGGAGCGCTACGCCATCCCGTTCTTTTTCGACTGCAACTACCGCGCGGTGATGGAGTGCCTGCCCACCTGCACCGGGCCGGGAAATCCGCCGAAATACGAACCGATGGCCTATCCAGAATACATGGTGTGGTACCGCAACCTCAACTACGGCGCCCAGAACGATGGCGGCGCCAAGGGCAGCGACGGGGTGAAGCTTTCGGCGGGGTGAACCGCGCGCGGCGTCTGCTATAAGCCGCCGCCATGAGCGATACCCCTGACGAGTCCGCCCCGCCGGTGATGCGGGGCGTCGGCGTGATCGAGACGGCATTGGAGACGATGCCGCTCTCGCCCGGTGTGTATCGCATGCTCGATGCCAAGGGCGAGGCGCTCTACGTCGGCAAGGCGCGTGCGCTGAAAAAGCGCGTGGTCTCCTACACCCAGATCGCCCGGCTGCCGGAGCGGCTGCGGCGGATGGTGTCGGAAACGGTGTCGATGGAGATCGTCACCACCCACACCGAGGCCGAGGCGCTGCTGCTCGAGGCCAATCTCATCAAGCGGCTGAAGCCGCGCTACAACATCGTGCTCAGGGACGACAAATCCTACCCCTGGCTGGTGCTGACCGAGGACCACGACTACCCGCAAATCGCCAAGCATCGCGGCGCCCGGGTGCGCAAGGGCAGCTACTACGGCCCCTTTGCCTCGGCCTGGGCGGTGAACCAGACGGTCACGGCGATGCAGCGGGTGTTCCTGCTGCGCTCCTGCACCGACACGGTATTCAGCACCCGCAACCGCCCCTGCCTGCTGCACCAGATCCGCCGCTGCTCGGCCCCCTGCGTGGAGCGGATTTCGCGCGAGGACTATGCAGGGCTGGTGGACCAGGCCAAGACCTTCCTCTCCGGCAAGGGCGGCGCGGTGCAGGCGGCGCTGGCCACCGAAATGGAGGCAGCCGCCGAAACCCTGGAATTCGAGCGGGCGGCGGCGGTGCGGGACCGTATCCGCGCGCTCACCACCGTGCAGGGCACCGACATCATCAACCCGGCCAGCCTGACGGACGCCGACGTGATCGCGGTCTGGCAGATCGCCGGGCAAAGCTGCGTGCAGGTGTTCTTCTTCCGCGGCGGGCGCAACAACGGCAACCGCTCCTTCTTCCCGGCCCACAGCAGGGGCGAAGAGGCGCCGGAGGTGTTGGCCGCCTTCGTTGCCCAGTTCTACGACGACAAGCCGCCGCCGCCCCTCGTGCTGCTCAACCACGCTTTGCCGGAGCAGGACCTCATCACCGAGGCGCTGACCATCAAGGCCAACAGCTTCGGGGCCAATGTCTTTAGAGGGGGCAAGCGGGTGGAGATCGCCATCCCCCAGCGCGGCGAGAAGCACGCGGTGGTGGCGCACGCCGAGCTCAATGCCCGCGAGGCACTGGAGCGCAAACTGGCGGAAAGTGCCGGTCAGGCGAAGCTGCTGGACGGGGTGGCGGAGTTGTTCGGCCTCGCAGGCCCCCCCGCGCGCATCGAGGTCTACGACAACAGCCACATCATGGGCACCAATGCCTATGGCGTGATGATCGTCGCCGGCGCCGAGGGGTTCATCAAATCTGCCTATCGCAAGTTCTCCATCCGCGGCGCCATCACCCCCGGCGACGATTTCGCGATGATGCGCGAAGTGCTGGAGCGTCGCTTCGGCCGCGCGCTGAAGGAGGAGAAGGAAGGTCCGGGCACGCCTTCATGGCCAGACCTGGTGCTGATCGATGGTGGCGCCGGGCAGTTGTCGGCGGTGCGAGGGGTGCTGGAGGAGCTGGGCGTTGATGACGTGCAGCTCGTCGGCATCGCCAAGGGGCCGGATCGCGACGCCGGACGCGAGTGGTTCCATATGGAGGGCCGCCCGCCCTTCCAACTGCCGCCGCGAGACCCGACGCTCTATTTCCTGCAACGCCTGCGCGACGAAGCGCACCGCTTCGCCATCACCACCCACCGTGCCGGCCGATCCAAGGCGCTGGTGACCAGTGAGTTGGATGAGATCGGCGGCATCGGGCCGGCACGCAAACGGGCGCTGTTAAACCACTTCGGCTCGGCTCGCGGGGTGAAGCAGGCTGGGTTGCAGGACCTGGAGTCAGCACCGGGCGTCTCTCGCGAGATCGCCCGGCGGGTTTATGCCCATTTCCATCCCGGCGCGCATGTCGCCGGCGGCGGGTAGGCTGGGCGGGATGGATTACCTCACCGTCAAGGTGAGCGGCCGCCGATAGAGCACCCGCTTGTAGGGGCCGTTGTTGTAGTCGAAGCGGATGTAATAGATCATCGGCGTGTTGCCGATGGTGGAGAAGCTGCGGTCGCTGGCAGCGGGGTCGAGCAGCGAGAAATAGTCATAGTGCCAGTTTCCTGCCGGCTCGCCGGCGGTCAGCGTCGCGGTGCTGGCGATCAGCAGGGGCTTGGACCAGCTGATCATGTCCCATGACGCGCTGAGGTAGAGGCCGGGCACGCCCCAGCGGGTGTCGGGCGTGAACTGGGTGGTCAGGTAGGCGCCGCTGGCGGAATGGTAGACGAGGCTCTGCACCTCACCGAGCGATCCGACCCCGACTGGCGCGCAGACGTAATTCGCGGGGTTGCTGATCCTGGTCTGCACGTAGGGGTTGGCGAACTGGACGTTATAGCTCTTGCCATCCCAGGCCTGCCACGACGTGGGGTCGAACACGTTGGTGGTGCGGATCACGCAGGGGCCATAGGCCTGGGCCTTGTAGGGCCAGTCATTGATCATCGCGTAGTAGAACCTTCCCGAGGCGACGATGCCGGTGGGGCTCTGATAGCCGTTCGGGCCGCCGTCAATGCCCTTGTTGAACTGATACGGGAGGCCCGCGACATAGTTTGCCGGCGCGGGGCTTTCGGAGAAGGTGGTTCCGTTGTTGGTCGATTGAGCATAGCCGATGACGTTGTACCAGCAGTAGCGGTTAGCCGTCGTCGCTGTGGCGAGGCACTGACCGGCCACATCATCGCCGTGGAATTCGGTATGCACCAGCGCCGCGATCTTCTTGCCATCGGTGGTGTAGAAGCCGGACAACCATTGGTACTGGGCGAAATGCGCAGGGTTGGGGTCGAACCCCGACCGCATCACCACGGCGCAATTGCGCGCGACGGTCAGCAGCGAATTGCCAGTCATCGCGCGGTTGGTCGAGCCGCTGGCATGCAGATGCACGACACCGTTGCTGTCCTTGTAGGCGCGAGCCGGCGCATCGGGCGTGTCGGTCGCTTCGCAGGCCTGTGTGCTGGTGTCGAACACCGAGACCGCGGAGCCACTGAAGGCGCCGGTCAGGACCGGAAGCGTGGCCGCATTGGCCGGATGGGCAGACACCAAACCTGCCAGACCGGCGAGCAGGACGCCCATGCGCAGCACGTGGGATGAGGGTGCGAGTCTGGTTTTCATCGATTTCGCTTCTTTTGAAGAGGGCGTCGCCAATCTGACGATCGTTGAAGGCCTTATAATCCAGCGAACCTTAACCGCACCTGAAGGTGTCTTCACAAACTTGACAACTCGCGTGGCACGCGAGGAGCACGCACCGGCGCGGCTCACGCCGCTGACCCTCGACGCTCCACGTGGCTGCGAATGAGTGCGGCGGTGCGGAAGAGACCATGAATGAACTTGCTGTAGGGCGCGGCCAGAAACAGCGCAAGCACGAAGCCGAGATGCACTGCGAGCAGCCAGCCCATGGCGGGCGTGGCACGGAAGACAAGCAGCAGAAGCCCGGTTTTTGCCACCGCCGCGAGCAGTATCAGCATCGCATACTCGCCGCCCAGCACGGCACGCGCCGCGGGTGCCGGGTCGGCAAGGATTTTCAGCCATAGCAGGCCGATCGTTCCGATCAGCATCAGGATGCCACCGATCGTGCCAAGCAGCACCGGCACGCTGAGCAGGTCATAGGGTGCCACCAGGCCAAGGGCGTGATGGTAGATGGTGGCGACACTGGTCGAAGCGAAACAAAGAAGGAACCCATATGCCATGGCATGATGCAGCCAGCGGCGCAGGTGCGAGAAGCCCTCGCCGGGATAGTTGCAGCCATCACCGCCGCCGCCGAGGTTGCGCAGCGTCATCGCATCGTGCAGCGCGCGCGCCAGCGCCGCGGCCGAGGGTGCTCCACCGCCGGAGGCGCGCCAGAACGAGGCGGTCGACATCGCCATCGCCAGCAGCGCGAACATGAACACCGCTCCCGCCGTCCACACCATCGCGCGATAGGAGATCACCGCAAAAAAGGCGCCCGGCCCGGTATGGGCGCGCAGCATCACGTCGGGCGATTGCAGCGCACCGGCGATCAGCAGCACCAGCGCCACCGCAAGCGCAGTCAGCAGCGAGACGACCGTGCCGTTGCGCGTGAACAGCCTGGCCATCGGCCGCGGCCAGGCGTGTTCGGCGTAGCTCTCCACCCTTAGTGCGGCGAAGGCCTGCGGAACATTGATCCCCCAGGGATGTGGCGGCGCGTATTGGCAGGCGTAGAAGCAGCCCTGGCAGCCATGGCAGAGATTGGCGAGGTAGTTGAGATCGCCGTCGGTAAACGCGCGGTGCAGTTGCATGGCCGGAAACACCGCACAGAAGCCTTCGCAATAGCGGCAGGCGTTGCAGATTTCCATGTCATGGCGGGCATCTGTCATCGCTTCAGTCGGCTGAGGCATATCGCCCATGGCTCAATTCCTAGCCGTGCGTGCGGCCTCGCGCCCGGCGATACGGCCGAAAACCGTGCCGATGGTCATGCCGAACCCGGCGAGATAGCCGCGGCCGAGAATATTGCCGGCCATGATTTCTCCCGAAGCGAATAAATTGGCGGAGGGTTTGCCGTCGGCCATCAACACCCGCGCGTTCTCGTTCACCTTCACCCCGAGATAGGTGAACGTGATGCCCGGCCGGAGCGGATAGCCATAGAACGGTGGCTCGTCGATCCGCCGTGCCCAATGGGTCTTGGGCGGATCGAGCCCCTCGGTGCGGCACGCATCGAGGCCGGTGCTGTCGAAGCGGCCGGGCTGGACCGCCCGGTTATAGTCGGCCACCACCTGCTCGACCTGGCCGGCATCGATGCCGAGCTTGTGCGCGAGTTCGCCCAGCGTGTCTGCCTTCATAGCCGGGTAGACGGAGGGCATGAACAGCGAGAAAGCCTTGGCATCGCAGATCGAATAGGCGATCTGCCCAGGCTGCTGGGCAATCAGGCGGCCCCAGATGGCGTAGCGCTTCGGCCAAACATCCTCGCCCTCGTCATAGAAGCGCTTGCCCTCACGGTTGAGCACCACTGAAAACGGCACGCTGTCGAGCCTGGTAGAGATGCCGCCGTCAAATTGCGGGCTGCGGGCATCGAGGGCCACGGCGTGGAATTGGGTGGGATCGCCGACCGGGGCAACGCCTTGGTCCAGCAAGGTCTTCAGCACGCGGCCCTTGGCGTAGGGCGTGCCGCGGATGACGAAATTATCCACCGCATCGCCCCAGTACTGGCGCATCCAGTCGAGATTGGCCTGGAACCCACCCGCGGCAGCGACGACGCAGCGGGCAGTGGCGCGGGCGGGAAAGCCACGATGGTTGAACTCGGCCGCGCGGACGAACCCGTCATCGAGGAGCAGATTGGTGACTTCGGCATCATAGAGGATATCAACGCCGAGACGCTCGGCGGTCGCGTAATAGGCGTTGAGCAGGGCCTTGCCGCCGCCGAGGAAGAAGGCGTTGGTGCGCGAAAGGCTCAGCGTGCCGGACAGTGCCGGCTGGAACCGCACGCCACAGGCCTCCATCCACGGCGTCATCTCGGCGGAGACGCGGATGGTCATGCGGGCGAGCGGTTCGTCGGTGATCCCTCCGGTTACGCGGTGGAGATCGTCCCAGTACTCGTCCTCGAGATAGGAGCCGGTCAACACCTTCGTCGGTGCCTGGTGCATGCCACGGAAATTGCGGGTGTGGCGAGAGTTGCCCCCACGGAAGGCCTTCGGCGCCGATTCGAGCAGGAGCACGCTGGCACCGGCCTCACGCGCGGTCACGGCGGCACATAGCGCGGCATTGCCGCCGCCGATGACGAGAACATCGTAGGGACGGGTCAGGTCGGCCATGTGCTCTTGAATATGTTCGACATTCCGCCGCCATGTCTGCCTGTGGCTGGTTCGGCTGGCAAGCCCGGGAAACGAGAAGGGCGGCCCGCATCGCGGACCGCCCTGTAAACTATCCCGACTCGTTCCTCAGCAGCGGCGATCAGGCCTTTTTGCGGCGGCGCAGGAGGCCGAGACCAGCGAGGCCGGCGCCGAGGAGGGCCATAGAGGCGGGCTCCGGGACTGCCTCGTAAAAGTCCCCAAGCCCCCAGCGGCTGTTAGTGGCAGCGCTGATGACGACCGACGTGATCGGGACGTTACCAGTCGTGAACCCGACAAACTCGGCGCTCGTGGCCGACCCGCTGAACGCCGTAGTGCCACCTCCGCCGACCGTCGTGTTGTTGGCAGTGGTCGAAGTAACGACTCCCAGCGTTGTCACGGTGATCTTCGACGTTGCGCCCGTGGCATCAGTCATCGTGATCGTCACGTCGCTGCCCTGGCCGCCAGCAGCAGTAAGGTTCTGAAGGTAAAACCCGAACGCCGTAGTCGTCGGCGAAAAGTTCGTTATTGTTATGCTGCAGTTATTATTACTATCTTGAAAAACTGTTCCCGCTGGGGCGTTGAGGAGGGTTCCCCCGACCGCCAAGGTCCCCGCACCCGTAACTTGGCTCGAAGTCATAGTGAGCCCAGTCGAATACCCGATCGGGACTGTCACGGTCTGGGTGCCGCTGCCAGTGACACCCGTCGGCGTCAACACCGTACGCTGCAAACCGACATTCTGGAACCACTTCGAGATCGCCGATGTCGAGTTGGAAGTGGTATCCGCGCCAATATAGCTCTGCACCACAGCCTGTGCGTCGCCCGCCGAGACGGCAACCAGTGCCGCCGCGCCGACGAAGAAGGAAAGTGCCTTGCTGAAACCCGTCATACCAGCCTCCAAAATTGCCAGACCAAAGCCTAGCTCTCGTCGCTCATCCGATGGTCACGCCCAAACGCAACCGCTGAAACCTACAAAGCAAAGGGTGTGCCAGAAAAATTCGGCGCCATATTCAATAGCTTGTACCGGGACCTCCGCGGCTCTGTAAAAGATTCCGACAATTCATAACCCCGGCCAGCCCGCCTCCTTCGAATATCCGAAATCCCGGCAAAACAAAACCGCCCGCCTCCAGACCGGAGGCGGGCGGCGGCAACGGCGTGCCGGGTGCCGGCAGACGCGGGGATCAGACTGCCTTCTTGAGCGTCGGCGATGCCTTGAAGCGCACGGTCTTGCCGGCCTTGACCTTGATCGCCTCGCCGGTGCGCGGGTTGAGGCCCTTGCGCGCCTTGGTCTTGCGCACCGTGAAGGTGCCGAAGGACGGCAGCGTGAACTTGCCGGAC
>JAPLOH010000269.1:13285-15594 GCA_026400845.1 Alphaproteobacteria bacterium | reverse complement strand
GGCGCCGCGCGTCTGCTCTCCCAATGCGCCCTGCCGGTCACCGCGCGGGGGGTGGTAAAGCTGGTGGCGACCAATCTCGGACTGTTCGAACCCGCCGGCGACCATTTCAAGCTGGTCGCCATCGCCCCGGGGGTGACGCTCGATGAGGTCCGCGCGGCCACCGGGGCGCCGGTTCTAGCCGCGCCGGACCTGCCGACCATTGCCGTGACCTAGCCGCGCAACCGCGACGGACGCCGCTGCCGGTTTGGGACCTCCCCCGATCGGAACCAGTATGGAGGAGCTTCATGCTCGACGTGCCGGTACTGATCGTCGGCGGCGGGCCGGTCGGGCTCACCGCCTCGCTGCTGCTCTCGCGCCTCGGCGTGCGCTCCGTGCTGGCTGAACGGCACCCCGGCACCGCCATCGTGCCGAAGGCGCGCGGTATCAATCCGCGCAGCATGGAAATCTACCGCCAGTGCGGCATCGAAGCCGAGATCCGCGCCGCCGGGCTGCCGGCCGGCTATGCCAAGTTTATCGTATGGACCGAGAGCCTCGCCGGGCGGGAAATCGAGCGGCGGGTTCCCGGCAACCTCGCGGCCGGCAACCGCTCCCGCACCCCGGCCCCCGGCTGCACCTGCGCCCAGGACGAGTTCGAGCCTGTGCTCCGGCGCGCTGCCGAAGGCGCCGAGGCCGCGGAGCTCCGCTTCGGTACCGAGGTAAGCGACGTCAGCCAGTCCGCCGATCACGTGACCGCCACACTGCTGCGCCGCGCGGACGGCGCGCGCAGCACCATCCGCGCCCGCTACCTCATCGCCGCGGATGGCGCGAAAGGCCGCGTGCGCACCCAGCTCGGCATCGCCATGCAGGGTGAGCACAATATCTACGACAGCGTGAACATCGTCTTCCGCGCCGACCTCCGCCCCTGGACGGCGGACCGCCCGGCGATCCTCTATTTCGTCGAGCAGCCCGACCTGCGCGGCACCATCATGACCATCAACGGCACCGATCGCTGGGGGTTCCTGATCCACAGCATCAGCCAGTACGGCTACACCGAAGCGGGTTTCACCCCCGAGCGCTGCGCCGCGCTGGTGCGTCAGGCGGTGGGGGCGCCAGACCTCGCGGTCGAGGTCACCGGCATCAGCCCGTGGGAAGCCTCGGCCGTCGTCGCGGAGCGCTATCGGGACGGCCGCATTTTCCTCGCCGGTGACGCCGCCCACGAGATGCCGCCGACCGGCGGCTTTGGCCTCAACACCGGCGTGCAGGATGCACAGAACCTGGCCTGGAAACTCGCCGCCGTGCTGAATGGCCAGGCCGGTGATGCGCTACTCGACAGCTACCAGGCCGAACGCCGGCCCGTCGCCACCCTCACCACCGCGGCCAGCCTCGCCAATGCGCTTTCCATGGGGCGCACCTCCCGGCAAGGCAGCGCGGTGGTGGCGCGGCCGCAATTTCTCAACGAGCAGGGCCTCGTGTTCGGCGCCACCTATGCGTCCTCGGCCGTCATCGACGACGGAACGCCTGTTCCGACTGCTGCGGATGTCACAGACTACATCCCCTCGGCACGACCCGGCGGCCGCGCGCCGCATGTCTGGTTGTCACGGGACGGCGAACCGGTGTCGCCCATCGATCTTTGCGGCGACCGCTTTGCCCTGCTGGCCGGTCCGGCGGGCGGAGCGTGGATTTCCGCCGCGGGCCAGGCCGCGCCTTCGTTGAGCGCCTGGCGCATCGGCGCCCCAGGCGGCCTTGAGGATTCGGGAGGGCGCTGGCTGGAAGCCTATGGCCTGGAAGCCAATGGCGCAGTACTGATCCGCCCAGATGGCCACGTCGCCTGGCGCAGCCGCGCAGGGGTGGCCGACGCTGTCGCAACGCTGAAGGCTGTTTTCGTCGCCGTGCTGTCGCGCAATACTGCGGGAAGCTGAGTAAGAAGGACGACCATGAACGCCGAGGAACTCCGCGCCATCCAGGCGCCGATCAAGCAGCGCTACCCGTCCGCGCCCATGCCGAGGCCATCCTCGACCCGAACGCCATCGCCTGCACCATCGCCAGCCGCGCCGCCCCCGTGGTCGCCGGCCTGCACCCGGCTGGCGGCGGCAGTGGCGAGCTCGCCTGCTCGGCCGATCTGCTGCTGGAGGCCGTGGTCGCCTGCGCCGGCGTCACCCTGCGCGCCGTCTCCACGGCCATGGGCGTCACCATCCACTCCGGCCGCATTCTCGCCGAAGGCTGGTGGGATGCCCGCGGCACCCTCGGCGTCGATCGCGCCGCCCCCGTGGGGGTCACCGACCTCACGCTCCGCTTTGAGGTCGATTGCGACGCCGATGCGACGAAACTCG
>JAPLOH010000269.1:0-13259 GCA_026400845.1 Alphaproteobacteria bacterium | reverse complement strand
AGCGCTACTGCGTCATCCTGCAAACCCTGCGCAACCCGCCCACCATCACCATCGCCGAGTGAAGGAACCCCGCCTTGACCTCCCATGACGTCACCACCGGAGCGGTCACCTGGCCGGATCAGCTCTATGACCTGCTGCGCCGCGCCAAGGTCACCCAGTTCGCCTATGTGCCGGATGCCGGCCATCGCGTGCTGATCGACCGCTCACTGGCCGACCCTGACGTGCATTCGGTGGCGCTCACCACCGAGGAGGAGGGCGTGGCGCTGCTCGCCGGCGCCGATCTCGGCGGCGCGCGCGGGGTGCTGCTGATGCAGTCCTCCGGCGCGGGCAACTGCATCAACATGCTGTCGCTCAACAAGGGCGGCAAATTCCCGCTGCTGATGCTGATCTCCATGCGCGGCGAATTCGGCGAGGGCAATCCCTGGCAATTCCCGATGGGCCAGGCAACGCAACCGGTGCTGGAGGCGATGGGCACCATCGTGCTGCGCGCCGAAACCCCGGCCGACGTCATCCCCACCGTGGAAGCGGCGCTGACGATGGTGTTCCAATCCGGCGAGACGGTCGCCGTCCTGCTGACCCAGCGCCTGATCGGCGCCAAGAAGTTCGGCTGAGGAGGCGAGAAAATGGCACGCCCACATACGCTGCAAGTCAACCCGATGCCCGAAACGGTGCTTGACCGCCGGGACGTCATTCCCCTGCTGATCGAAAACCCGCATGAATTCCTGGTGGTCGCCGGCCTCGCTGGTTCCGCCCAGGAACTCACCGCCATCACCAATGACGGCCCCAACGTGTATGCCCTCGCCGGCGCCATGGGGGCGGCGGTCAGCATGGGGCTCGGCCTTGCGCTCGCCCAGCCGAAGCGGCGCGTGCTGTGCGTCACCGGCGACGGCGAACTGCTGATGAACCTCGGCGCGCTCGCCACCACCGCGCTGATGAACCCGCCCAACCTCACCATCATCTGCGTCGACAACGGCCATTACGGCGAGACCGGCAACCAGGACAGCCATACCGGCTTCGGCGTCAACCTCGCCAAAATCGCCGAGGGCTCCGGCATCCCCGCCGTGCTCACCATCAACACCATGGATGACCTGCCGGAGGGCCGCCGCCTGGTGCGTGAAGGCAACGGGCTCGCCTTCATCCTGCTGCGGGTTAAGGAGGGCAAGCCGCTCAACACCGGCCGCCTGATGAACCCGGCGGTGGGGCGCACCCGCTTCCGCCAGCACGCAATCGGCCACGTGTGAGGGCGCCATGCTGATCGGTATCGACCCGCTGCTCACCCCCGAACTCCTGCACGCCCTGGCCGCGATGGGACATGGCGACCGCATCGTGCTGGTGGACGGCAACTACCCCGCCACCCGCGGCCGGCGCCTGATCCGCCAGCCCAGTGCCGACACACCGCGCGTGCTGCGGGCGATCCTTTCGCTGCTGCCGTGCGACACCTATGTCGATGATCCCGCGCAAATCATGGAGGTGGTGGGAGACCCCAACGCCGTGCCGTCGGTGGTCGGCGAGATGAACGCCATCCTAACCTCAGCCGGATGGCCGAAAGCCATTGGCGTCGAGCGCCACGCCTTCTACGAGGGCGCCGAGACCGCCTATGCCATCGTGCAGACCGGCGAGCGGCGCTTCTACGGCAACGTACTGCTGACCAAAGGCGTCATCGCGCCCGACGTCTCCATGCCAGGAGACAAAGCATGATCCCCGGCCCCCTCGGCATGGGCGGCGCGCCGCTCGGCAATCTCTTCGCCCGCATCGACGAGGACACCGCCGCCGCCACCACCCAGGCCGGTTGGGATTGCGGCATCCGCCATTACGACACCGCGCCCCATTACGGCGCCGGCCTGTCGGAACTCCGCATGGGCGCCATCCTGCGCCGCCAGAACCGCGCCGATTTCTGGCTCTCCAGCAAAATCGGCCGCCTGCTGCGCCCGGTGCCCTCGGTGCCCGAGGTCGACGAAGGCTTCACCGGCGCCCTGCCCTTCGCCCGCACCTTCGACTACTCGGCCGGCGGCACCGTGCGCTCCATCGAGGATTCCTGCGCCCGCATGGGCCTCTCCTCCATCGACATCGTCTACATCCATGACTGCTCGGAGGACTGGCACGGCCCGGAGTGGAAACTGCGCTTCCGCGAAGCCATGGAAGGCGCCGCCAAGGTGCTCTCCGCAATGCGCAAGCGCGGTGAAATCCGGGCCTGGGGCATGGGCCTCAACCTGGTGGAACCCGCGCTGGCCTGCCTCGAACAGGCCGACCCCGACGTCTTCCTCATCGCCGGGCGCTACACGCTGCTGGACCACACCGCGCTGGCCAAGCTCTTCCCCGCCTGCGCCGCCAAGGGCGCCAAAGTCGTGCTCGGCGGCCCCTACAACTCCGGCCTGCTGGCCGGTGGCACCACCTTCAACTACGAAAACGCGCCGCCCGACCTCGCCGCCCGCGCCCAGGCGATGCACGCACTCTGCGCCCGCCACGGCGTGGATCTCAAAGCCGCCGCCCTGCAATTCTGCGCCGCCCACCCCGTGGTCGCCACCGTCATCCCCGGCGCGCGCAATCCGGACGAGGTGCGCGAAAATGCACGGATGATGAGCGCGCCGATTCCTGGGGCGCTGTGGGCGGAGCTTAAATCCAACGGGCTGCTGCCAGTGGAAGTGCCTACTCCAGAATAGGAAGCATGTTCTTTTTGTGAACAAAAAGAACCAAAAAAACTTTTTATCAGTTCGATGCCTTTGGCTTGGCTCCGCGGAGACTTGGGAGCGGAACCAAGCAAACGGATAAAAGTTTTTTGCTTCTTTTTTTCAAAAAAGAAGCGCTTCCTTCCTACTGCGACTGCGCCATCATCTCCGAAATCACCCGCTCCAACTGCACCAGCGTCCCGCAGGACGTCACCTGGTGGCAGAACGGCTCGTAGCGCAGAATGTCGCTGTCGCCGGTGCCCCACAGCGATTGCGGCTCCGGGTTCAGCCAGATCACCCGGTTGGCGCGCTCGAAAATCTGCTTGAGGATGTCGATGCGCGGCTCGTTGCGGTTGCCGCGGGCGTCGCCGAGGATGATCACCGTGGTGTGGCGGTTCACCGAACGCATCGCCACCTCGGAGAAATCGACGAGGCAGCGCCCGTAATCGGACGAACCGAAGCCGACCACCTTCATCACCTCCTCGATCGCGTCATCGATCTCGCGGCGCGCGAGAATGTCGCTGACCTCGATCAAATGGTTCGAGTAGGCGAAGGAACGGATGCCGGCCAGCACATCGGCCAGCGAATAGAGGAACATCAGCAGGAAGCGCGAGACGGCCGCGACCGAGCCCGAAACGTCGCACAGCACCATGATCGAGGGGCGGTCGATGCGCTGGCGCTTCCAGATCATGTTGAAGGGAATGCCGTCGAAACTCATGTTCTTGCGCATGGTGCGGCGGATATTGAGCTGGCCCTTGCGGTCCTCGTAGCGCTTGCGGCTGTAGCGGGTGGCGATCTGCTTGGCCATGTCGCGCACCAGGGTGCGCATGCGGTCCATATCGCGCCGGTCAAGCTGCGACAGGCGGACATTGCGCAGCGCGCCCTCGCGAATGTCGCGCGTGGTGGCGGCCGAGAACAGGGTGAGCTGGCGCTCCATATAGGCGCGCGCCTGGGCGCCGATCGCGGCCCGCATCGCCTCCAGCCGCTGGGCGGCGGCCTCGTCCGCCCCCTCGCCGCGCAGATGGGCGATGTCGCGGTCAAGCTCCGGCAGGCCCATCTGTTCGAGGATGCGCCAGGCGAACATGTTGGTCTGGGTGAACAGCGCGATGTTGGAAGCGCCGATCGCCGCCGCCGCACTCTCCATCGAGGCGGCCAGGCCGGCCTGATCGTTATCGAGCAGCATGGAGGCCAGCGGCGACATGCCGTCAGTGTCGGCGGGCTGCCCAGCGCCGCGCTGCTGGGCCTCACCTTCCGTCTCGCCGGAGGTGACCATCTCGCGCTGGAAGAACAGGTCGAAGCAGGCCTCGAAGGTCCGCTTGTCCTCGATCGTCTTGCCGAGCGAGAGCGAGAGCGTATCCCGCAGCACTTCACGGTCGGAGTAGCCCACCACTTCGGCGGCGCGGAATGCGTCGAGCGACTCGGCGACCGAGATTGCCACGCCCGCCCCGCGCGCGGCACGCAGCAAGTCGAGCAGCATCGCGGTCATGCTCGGTTAGTCCTCCAGCCCGCCGTCGCGCCTTGCCTTGTGCACCAGCTCGCCGGCCGCCTTGCCGCCCATCTTCATGTCGCCTTCGAACTTCAGCAGCAGGTTCAGCGTGTCCTGCACCACTTCGGTATCGAGGCGCGAGGCGTTGAGCAGCAGGATCGCCCGCGCCCAGTCGATCGTCTCGCTGACCGAGGGGAGCTTGCGCAGATCGAGCCCGCGCAGCTGCTGCACGAAGCTGACGAGTTGGCGGCGCAGCGAGTCCTCGATGCCGGGGATGCGGCTGTCGATGATCTGCTCCTCGAGCTTGGCGTCGGGGTAGCCGATATGCAGGTGCAGGCAGCGCCGCTTCATCGCGTCACCGAGGTCACGCGTGTTGTTCGACGTCAGGATGACGATCGGCTTCACAATGGCCTGGATGGTGCCGATCTCGGGGATGGTCACCTGATGGTCCGAGAGGATTTCCAGCAGGAAGGCCTCGAACTCCTCGTCCGCCTTGTCGATCTCGTCGATCAGCAGCACCGCACCGCGCGGCTCCTGCAGCGCCTTGAGCAACGGTCGCGGTTCGAGAAAGCGCTCGGAGAAGAAGATGTCATCGAACTCGTGCAGCCGGGCGAGGGCGGCATCCATCGTATCGTCCTTGGAGAGGACGGCGCTCACCTTTTCCTTGAGGATCTGGGTGTAGAGCAGCTGCTTGCCGTATTTCCACTCGTACAGCGCCTTGCTCTCGTCGAGCCCGTCATAGCACTGCATGCGCACCAGCGGCAGGCCGAGGAACTCGGCGGTCGCCTTGGCGAGTTCGGTCTTGCCGACGCCGGCCGGGCCCTCGGCCAGGATCGGCTTGCCCAGCCGCATGGCGAGAAACAGCGCGGTCGCAATCTGGCGGGAGGGGATGTAGCCGGTGCCGGCGAGCCCGGCGCGCACGGATTCGATGGTCGGAATACGGTCGGAAATGTCGGTGTCCACGTCGCGTGTCGTCCTGCCGATGAAAGCCCATGCCTAGCGTGGATTCGGCCGCGCGGCGAGAGGCCCGGCAGGGAAAGGCTGGCATGCAGCGATCGCCATGCACCGCCCTGCGAACCGCGATCGGGCAATGTGCGGATGCAGTGATCTGGGTCACAGACAATTTACGTCTTCGTGGTGATTGTAGCGCCATGCCGCGGAGGCGATCCGCAGCGTGTTGGAGGTTTCAGCGATGCGCGCCAGCCGTCATATCCTGCTCGTCGACGACAATCGAGCCCATTGTTCCACACTTTCGCTCGCCCTCGAAACGTGCGGCGGCTTCACCGTCACCGTCGCCAGCGACGCGCCTGACGTGCTGGCGCTGGCCGCCTCGCGGGCCCATCACTTCGACACCATCCTGCTCGACCTCGCGCCGGTCGGCGCCGGGGTCGCGTTGTGCGCCGATCTGCGCCGGCGCGGGGTGCGCGTGCCGATCATCCTGGTGACCGACGCCGATGGCGAGGAAGACGTGGTGCGCGGCCTCGATGCAGGGGCCAACGACTACGTGGTAAAGCCCTTCCGCCTCGCCGAGCTGGTGGCCCGGCTGCGCGCCCAGATGCGGGTGTTCGAGACCAGCGAGGACGCGGTGCTGGTGATCGGCCCCTACCATTTCCGCCCCGGCTCGCGCTCGCTCACCGACCCGACCACCAACCGGCGTGTGCGGCTGACCGAGAAGGAGGCCGCGGTGCTGAAACATCTCTACCGCGCCGGCAGCACCCCGGTGCCGCGCCAGGCGCTGTTGCGCGACGTGTGGGGCTACGCGAGCGGTGCCAGCACGCATACGGTGGAGACCCACATCTATCGCCTGCGCCGCAAGATCGAGCCGGACGAGCGCGTCGCGCGGATCCTGGTCAACACCGACGGTGGGTATCGGCTGGGCTATGATCGCGGCGCCGGCACCGGCATGGCCGCACTGCCGCGCGGCCTGCCTGCCATGGCGGTGGTAGCGGCGGAATAGGCCGCCCCACTTCGGCCGATCACTTCAGCCGGTCACCTCAGCCAGTCACTTCCGGCAGCCCCTGGATCGTCAGGTTGCGCTCGGCCGGCACGCACAGCAGGTTCACCGAGACGATGTTGCCGAAGATGTTCTCGGGGTCGTCGGCGAAGTTGTTCGGGGTGAACAGCGGCGGATTATGGGAGTACAGCCGGTAATTGAGGCCGAGCAGCAGCGACAGAAGCTCGGCCGAGCGGTTTGGCCGGTCGTTCTCGACATACATCAGCGGCCGGTGCGCGGCGATCATCGCCGCGCCGCCGCGGATCGCCTCGACCTCCATGCCCTCCAGGTCGAGCTTCAGCACGTGGCACGCCGGCATGCCGAACTGATCGAGCGTGCGCAGGCTCACCCGCTCGCCCTCCGTCGCGCCGATCAACGACAAGCCGCCGAAATTATTCGGCCGGTCCGGCGCCAGGAACGGCACCACGATCTCGCCCGGCTCGGCCCCGATCGCCACCTGCATCGCATGCACGTTGGCGCAGGAGTTCAGCGCGAGATTGGCGCACAAGGTCTGAAACACGATACGCTGCGGCTCGAAGGCGATCACGCCGCCTTGCGGCCCCACCAGGCGCGACAATTCAACCGTATGGGCGCCGATATTGGCGCCAACCTCAACGACGAGCATGCCCGGCTGCACGATGCGGCGGAACACTTCGGTCTCGCCGGGCGAGAACTCGCCGTATTTGCGCAGTGACGCGCCGACATACTGGTCATACCGGTTGAACAGCATCGGCCCGCCGCGGCACATCACGGCGTCGTTGAACCCGGTATCGGGCATGGTAGGCGGGGGGCGTTGGGACATGTTTCACCACTCGACGAAAGCGACGCAGTGTAGGATGCAGCGGCCGTGCCGCGCCAGTGTGACAACGGTGCCCTGCCATCAGGAACTCTCATGATCCGCATCGACGACCGCCTGAGCATCGACGAGGACGAGATCGAGGAGAGTTTCATCCGCGCCTACCAAGTTCCCAAACTGAATGAATCAGTATTGGATGGCGTTGTAGCATTGGACCCAGGAGTACGTACATTTATGACATGTTATGAAGCAAATGGGAATCTCACAGAATGGTGTGCTGGAGATGACGATGCAGGAATTCCGCAGCCAGGACCGCAACCGCAGCGCCGCCCGCGAGGCCCTCGTCGCCCTGATCCGCGCGGCCGCCATCCCGCCAGTCCCGCGCCGGCCGACCCGCCCGACCTTCGCCTCGAAACTCCGCCGACTCGACGCGAAGTCCCATCGTGCCGGCGTGAAATCCGGCCGCACCACGCGGCCCGACTCCGACTAGGAACCCCCAGATGACCCCGCGCGACTTCCTCATGATCCCAGGCGCCCCCACCCCGGTCGCCCCCTTCAGCCACGCCGTCGAAACCGACGGCTGGGTGTTCCTCACCGGCCAAATGCCGACCCTCCCAGATGACGACGCCGCCCCCCTGCCCGACGGCATCGAGGCGCAAACCCGACAGGTGATGGACAACCTCATTCTCGTTCTCAAAGGCGCCGGCCTCGGGCTCGAACACGTCGTCAGCGTCCGCGCCTACCTCACCCGCTTCGAGCAAGACTACGGCCCGATGAACGCAACCTACCGCAGCTACTTCCCCGCAGGCCGCCTCCCCGCCCGCACCTGCATCGGCGTCACCGGCCTCGCCCGCGGCGCGCTGGTGGAAATCGACATGCTCGCGCGGCGGTAGCGCGGCAAGGAAGCTAAGGCGGGGGCCTACTCGGTGGATAGGCCTCCTCCCTCACGTCTCACCAATCCCTTAAGTGAACGGTTCCTAGGGGCTATGCCCCTAGGCGGGTCCAGGGCAGAGCCCTGGCCTTCCTTCCGGTCCGCTCTACAGGCTGGCACCATCACATCGTAGCGCCGAGGACCCAGGGTGCGAACTCGGCGGCGCCGAAGTCGAATTGTTCGGATTTGGTGGGGGTTCCGGAGGCGGTATCGAGGATGAGTTGGAGGATGCGGTCGCCGCAGGCTTGGACGCTTTCGTCGCCGTCGGCGATGGTGCCGCAGTTGATATCCATGTCGTCCTCCATGCGGTGGAACATGGCGGAGTTGGTGGCGAGTTTGATGGAGGGGGCTGGTTTGCAGCCGAAGACGGAGCCGCGGCCGGTGGTGAAGCAGACGAGGTTGGCGCCGCCGGCGACCTGGCCGGTGGCGGCGACGGGGTCGTAGCCCGGGGTATCCATGAAGACGAAGCCGCGTTCGGTGACGGCTTCGGCGTAGTTGACGACCTGGACGAGGTTGGATTTGCCGGCCTTGGCCATGGCGCCGAGGGATTTTTCGAGGATGGTGGTCAGCCCGCCCGCCTTGTTGCCGGGCGAGGGGTTGGCGTTCATCTCGGCGCCCGCATTGGCGGTGTAGTCTTCCCACCAGCGCATGAGGCCGACGAGTTTCTCGCCGACGTCGCGGGAGACGGCGCGACGGGTCAGGAGGTGTTCGGCGCCGTAGGTTTCCGGGGTTTCGGAGAGGATGACGGTGCCGCCATGGCGCACCAGGAGGTCCGAGGCGGCGCCGAGGGCGGGGTTGGCGGTGATGCCGGAATAGCCGTCCGACCCGCCGCACTGCAGCGCGATCATGAGCTCGCTGGCCGGCACGGTGGTGCGGCGGGCCTGGTTGGATTCGGCGAGGATTTCGCGGACGAAGGCGATGCCGGCTTCCACGGTTTTGCGTGTGCCGCCCATCTCCTGGATGTCCATCGCGCGCAGCCGGCCGGCGAGTTTCTGCTCCGTCATCAGTCCGCCGATCTGATTCACCTCGCAGCCGAGCCCGAGCACGATGACATGGGAGAAATTCACGTGCCGCGCGTAGCCGCCGAGCGTGCGGCGCAGCACGGTGAGCGGTTCGAGCTGCGTCATGCCGCAGCCGGTCTTGTGGGTGAGCGCCACCACGCCGTCGACATTGGGGAAATCGGCCAGCGGATCATGCCCGGCGAAGGGATTTTTCTTGAAGGCGCCGGCGACCATGTCGGCGACATGGGCGGAGCAGTTCACCGAGGTGAGGATGCCGATGTAGTTGCGGGTTGCGATGCGGCCATCGGGGCGGCGGATGCCCTGGAAGGTGGCGGGCACCGGGAAGTAGTCGGTGGGTTTGGCGTCCACGCCATAGGCGTAGTCCTTGGAGAAATCGCCCATGCCGCAATTGTGGACATGGACGTGCTCGCCGGGCGTGATCGGCTGGGTGGCGAAGCCGATGATCTGCCCGTAGCGCAGGATCGGTTCGCCCTCGGCGTGCGGGCGGATGGCGATCTTGTGGCCGGCGGGGATGCGGCCCTTGGAGGTGACGCCCTGCACGACTGGGGTGTTGGGCATCAATGTCGCGCGGGCGATCACCACGCCGTCATCGGGGTTGAGCGACAGGACCAGCGGTGCGGACATGGATGTATTCCCCTGCGTTTGGAACGGCTTCGCCCTCTCACTACCACGGCCCGGCGGGCCTTGCCACGCGGTGGCGCAGCCACGGCATGAGAGCAGAATATTTTCCAAGGAAGGCTTGATTTTCATAGACACAATAGTTATCTATAAAATCATGAAGCACGACCCATCCCCCGCCTTGGCCTGCCCCGAGCCGCTATCCGCGGCCGCGGCCGTGTGCGCGCTGCTTGAGGCGCTGGAAGGGCTGTTCGGCCTGCTGGCGAGGTTCATCCCCGGGTTGCGTACGATGCTGGCCGATCTGCGGACGGTGCTGCTGCGCGCGGCGGAGCGAGGTCCGTCGCACGACGCGCCGGACGGCGATACGGTGCCTCGCACCCGTCCGGGACATCGCGCGGACCGCGAGGCGGCGCCGGCCGCAAGCCGGAGTCCGCGCGCCGTCACGCGCCCGGAGAGTCGGGCACCTGGCATCGACAGCCCCGGCGAACTTCCCCCTCCCGCGCCCACGCGAGGTTGGGCCGCGATGCAAGCGCGGATGGGGACGGGGCGACGCCCGCCGGTCTCGGCGCCATTGCGTGCGCTTCCGCAGTTTCACCACGCCCCGGCCACGGCCGCGCGCGACCCGCCTGCCGTCCATTGTGCCGGCATTTCCACAGACAACCGCGCCCCCGCGGGCGTTGGCGCATGTACGAAGCCGGACACAAAAAATTCCGGGCATCGCTGCCCGGAATTTTCGTCACGCAGCCTGTTGGATCAGGCGAGGCCCTTCGAGCCCTTGCGGGTCTCGGCGATGCAGGACTTGGCGAAGCTCGCCATCATGCCGCTGTCGTTCATCAGCGTGGTGAGACGGAAGCCCATGGCGATGCAGCGCGCGGCGTCCGCCGACCCGCCGGTGTGGATGCCGGCGTAGATGCCGCGCTTGGAGCATTCCTTGAGGATCTTGTCATAGGCCTTGAGGATCTCGGGCTCCGAGCGGTCGAGCTTCGGGGCCAGGCCGTAGGAAATGCCGAGGTCGGACGGGCCGACATAGACGCCGGCGATACCCTCGACATCGAGGATGGCTTCGAGGTTCTTCACCGCCTGCTTGGTCTCGATCATCGGGATGCACAGCGTTTCGGTGTTGGCGGTCGACTGGTAGGAGGTCGCCTCACCATACATGCCGGCGCGGAACGGGCCGTTGGACCGGGCGCCGAGGGGGGGGTATTTGCAGGCGGTGACGAGCGCCTCGGCCTCCTTCTTGGAGTTGATCATCGGGCAGATCACGCCCATGGCGCCGGCGTCGAGCACCTTGCCGATGATGCCGGGCTCGTTCCACGGCACGCGGACCATCGGGGTCACCGGATGGGCCTGCATGGCTTGGAAGCACTGCAGCATGGACTGGAAGTCCTGTGCGCCGTGCTGCATGTCGACGGTGATGCTGTCGAAGCCGCATTGTGCCATGACTTCGGCCGCGAAGCCGGAGGGGATCGCGAGCCAGCCGTTCATGACGGCCTTTCCCGATTCCCAGATTTTCGCCACTTTGGTTGCCATTGGTCGTTTCCCTTGTTTCGTCGGCTGGCCGAAGGCTAGGCGCGCGGGCGATTGGGGTCAATTCGCGGAGGGTTTACATGTACGCAGGTCCCATCATCGACGCCCATCATCATTTGTGGGATTTGAGCCTCGGCCGCCATCGCTGGCTCGCCGCCGACGACAAGAGCCTTGCGGCGCTGGGCGACATCTCCTACCTGCGCCACACCTATCTGCCGGCCGATTATCTGCGCGATGTCGGCGGCAGGAACGTCGTCGGCTCCGTCCATATCGAGGCGGTGTGGGACCGCGGGCGCGATCCGGTCGAGGAGACCGCCTGGCTCGACACGCTCGACAAATCCCAGGGCGTCGCCCTGCGCTATGTCGGCTTCGCGCCGTTGCAGGACCATGACGTCGAACGCATCCTCGAGCGCCACGCCGCCTCGGGCCGGGTGGCGGGTGTGCGAGAGACCATCCGCTGGCACCCCGACCCTGCCAAGCGCTGGACCGAAAAGGGCCTGGTCGAGACCCCCGCGTTTCGCCGCGGCGTCGGGCTGCTGGCGCGGCACGGGATGGCGCTGGAACTGCTGATGAACCCCTGGCAGGCCGACGAGGTGGCCCAACTCGCCGGCGACTACCCGGACCAGATGATCCTGGTCAACCATTGCTGCACGCCCAACGATCGCGATGCCGACGGGCTCGCGCGCTGGCGGCACGGGCTGGCGCTGATGGGCGCGCATGACAACGTGGCGATCAAGGTCTCCAATTTCGGTGCCTATTCGCCCGACCGCTCCATCCCCGCGCTGCGCGAGACGGTGATGACCTGCATCGAGGCGTTCGGAACCAAGCGCGCGATGTTCGGCACCGACTACCCGGTGGCGCGACGCAACATGACGTATGGCGCGATGGTGGACGCGTTCGCCGAAATCATCGCCCCCTTCAGCGCGAGCGAGCAGCGCGCTTTGTTCCACGACAACGCGCGCCGCATCTACCGTTTCGACTGACCCAGGAAGTTATCGAGTGCCACGCCCACCCCGAGCTTGGACATGGCATCCGCCCGCAGGCGGAAATGGGCGCAGTTCGCCCGCCCGTCGACATCGACGATCCACATTTCATGGCCGCCGAGATAGCCGAAACGGACAACGACTTCGTGGCCCTTCACCTTGGTCCGCGCGACGCGAAACTGGTCCTGCCCGGAGACGTGCCATTGCAGGTCCGGCAGCGCGAGGGGGTCACTGACCGGGGCAGGGGAGCGGTGGTGTTCGGCCAAAACGACGGCAATCCGCGCCGCGTCCTCATAGGCATCGCGGCTCTGGATCGCCGAGATGTGGCCGAGCCCGTGCAGGATGGCGCCGAATACGTCAAACACTCGCGGCAGGTCCTCCTCGTCGCGGAGGTAGAGGATGTTGCCGCTCGCCTCCGCACCGCTGCCGCACAGCGGGAGCGCACGGGCCTGCACGAAGGCGGCGACCTCACGGAGCGACAGCCCGGGCACGTGATCGTCATGCTCGAAGCGCATCCGCCAGGCCGCCCAGTCGCAGCGCCAGCGATAGGTGTCGGTGACCATGAGGCGCAGGATGCGCACATGATCGGCGTCGTGCCGCACGGGCGCCGGCACTGGGGCAGGTGGGACTCGGCCGGTGAGGGAGGCGAAGATCGACATACGCTTATGGTAAGGCAATGATCCTAACCGGGGGTAAAGCAGTGATACCTTCAGGTGCGTGGATGATAGGAGCAATACGATGGTGGAGGTGACGTTCACGCGGGACGCCCTGAGGGCATGGATCGACCATTGGGGCTACAGCGTCGGCGAATGGTCCTATGGAGTGCCGGCGATTATGTGGGGGGAAGGCGCCCGGCTGTCGATCGGAAAATACTGCGCGATCGCGCCGGGCGTGACGATCTATCTCGGCGGCAATCATCGCCCGGATTGGGTGACGACATACCCGTTCTCCGCCCTGGCACAGCATTGGCCGGCCGCACGCGGAATTGTGGGACATCCGGCCAGCAAGGGGGAAGTCACGATCGGGCACGATATCTGGATCGGCAATGACGCCACAATCCTGTCGGGTGTGACGATCGGCCATGGCGCGGTGATCGGGGCCAACGCACTCGTCACCAAGGACGTGCCGCCCTACGCGATCGTTTGTGGCAATCCCGCACGAGTGATACGGTTGCGGTTCTCCGAGGCACAGATCGCCAGCCTGTTGCGGATCGCCTGGTGGGATTGGCCGGCCGAGC
>JAPLOH010000153.1 GCA_026400845.1 Alphaproteobacteria bacterium | reverse complement strand
CCTCCGCGCCGCCGGCGAAACCAACGCGGTGGCCCTGCGCGACCGCCGCCCGCCGCCGCGCGACCTGTTCCCCGCCGCGCTGGGCAGCCTGCCCCTGCACGATGGCCGCCACCCCAGCACCCTGCGGCTCGCCATGCTCACCGGCTGGGCCCCCGCACCCAGCCAACGCGGGCCTGCCAGGCGCGGCTCCGCCACCATCAGCCTAGCCGATGTGTTGGGGGAAGATTCGCATGGCAATGCACCCTAGTGCCATGCATTGGGATCAACGGCCCGTACCGTCAGGCGCATGGTCGAGGGTCTGATGCACGAAGCCCATTTACAGCTCCACCCGAACCGCTGGAGCAGACACCGAGTTCGTCGCCCGGTACTATTCCGCCATGCGCGGGGCGACCTCCGTGCGCAGCCAGTTGGCGAATTCGCGGCGGTGGCGGTTGGGGTCGATGATGTCGGGCGAGATGCCGTAGCGCCAGGCGATGTCGGCGCGGGCGGGGTCGTCGTGCAAGGTGCGCAGGTCGGCGGCGAAGGCTTGTGCCTGTTCGATGGTGGGGAACAGGCCGCGATCGACCAGGCGTTGGGCGCTGCGCCGGAACATCGCCGAGATTTGCAGCAGGTCGTATTCAGGGTGGTATTGCACGCCCCAGAATGAGCGCCCGCCGTCATGCAGGCAGGCGGCCTGAACATCGCTGACGGCATTGCCGGCGAGCAGCACGGCACCGTCCGGCAGGTCACACACCTCGTCCTGATGGACGCAGAGCGCGTCGAACACGGAGGGTTTGCCGTCGAACATCGGATGGGCGCGGCCGGCCTCGGTGAGGAGGATGGAGCGGGCGATGCCGGATTCGGCGCCTTTCGGGTTCAGGCGAACCTTGCCGCCGAGCGCCACCATCATCACCTGGAGACCCCAGCAGGAGCCGAAGCACGGCACGCCGGCCTGGAAGGCGGTGCGGGCGAATTCGATCTGGCGGGTCACGGCGGGGGTGTCGTGGTAGGCGTTGAGCGGCGAGCCGGTCCAGGCGATGCCGTCGAAATCGGCGAGCGCCATGCCCTGCGGCAGGGTGGCGCCGTCGGCCGCGGCGAGCACGAAGGTCTCCACCCCGCCGACGCTTTCGTGGGCCTGGCTGTCCAGCGCCGCGGCGTAGTTGGGGCCGTGGCGGCGGCCGCCGGACTGTTCCAGCAGGTCCTGCGAGGCGGAGGGGGCGCCGTCAACGATGAGGATATGGGCGGGCACTGGGTTTCCCTGGGATGAAGTGGTGGCGCAGCATGGCGGTTCGATTCGGCCAAATCATGGCGCGGCGAGCCAGCCCAGCAATTCGCCGTTGAGTTCGCCGGGGTAGGTGTGGCTGAGATCGTCGAATTCCCGGTAGATCACCTCGGCGCCGGCGGCGGCAAGGGCTTCGTGGGCGCGGCGCGCGGTTTCGACCGGGAACATCCAGTCCCGCTCGCCATGGGCGATGGTGATCGGCAGGCCCCGCAGACGGTCGGGGTCCGCCATTTGCGCCAGGATCGGGTGAAAGGCGGCGGCGACGGGGGCGAGGTGGGTAAAGGGGGAGGCGGGGTCGAGTCCACTCACATAGGTGAAGGTGCCGCCGTCGCTCATGCCAGTGAGCAGCATGCGGGTGGGGTCGACGCGCCATTGGCCGCCCACTTCGCCGAGGATGCGCAGGAGGTTGGGGGTGTCGGTGTCCTCGCCCATCAACGCCCAGGTGGCGCCGGTTGCGGTGGGGGTGACGAGGATGGCGCCATGGCTGCGGGCGGCGCGCTGCCAGGTCCAGAGGAAATCCCGCCCATTGCCGGAGCCGCCGTGCAGCGCCATCACGAGGGGCATGGCGCGGTCGGGCGTCGCGTATTCCGGCACGTAGAGCGAGTAGCCGCCGCGGCTGCCGGGGTCGTTGGAGATGTGATGCACGCCGGTGTCGGGGCGCGGATTGGCGAGTGCTGCCAGCAGCGCGGCGCTGTCGCGGCGGGACGGTTCGAGGAAAAACCGGCTGACCGGGGCGAGCAGGGCGGCGGCCGGGTAGAGCGCGGCGCGCGCACGTGGGATGTGGCGCAGCGCGCGAAAAACGGCGCGCACCCCGTCGTCGGACTCCAGGGCCGCGCGCAGCCCGACGAACGCGGCGATGGCCTCCGCACCCGACCCGGCGAGCGCCGCACGCAGCGTGTCGAACTCGGTGGGGAGCGCGTCGAGCCCGGGCAGCGCGGCGCGCAGCTCGGCGTCAGGGGCACCCACCGCCGCCATCACCGCGTCGTACTCCTCGGGGTCGAAATGCCGGGCGACCACGCCCAGCACGTCGAGCGCATGGAGCAGCGGCTTCAGCGCCGCGACGAGGACGGCGGCGTCCGGCACTTCGGCTAGTCCGCGGCGGCTTGGGCTGGTTCGGCCTTCCAGGATTTCAGCACCGGCAGCACTTCCTTGGCGAACAGCCGCATCGAGCTTTCCGCAAGGTCGTACGGGATGCCGCCGAAGCGGAACGAGGTCGACATCTCGAAGGCGCCGAGCAGGCTGCGGCGGGCTTCTATGGCGCGCAGGATGCGGTCAGGCGAGCCCCAGATCGCCGCCTTCATGAAGCCGTCGATCATGCCCTCGACGCCGGTCTTGCGGGCGATCTCGGATTTCTGGGCGTAGGCGTTGTAGCCCTTGGCCTGCGCGAAATGCTCGCTCATCAGCTCGTAGTGCTCGATGTTGCTCTTCACGAAGCTGCCGAGATGTTGGCGCGAAACCTCCTCCTGGTCCGCCCCGGTGGTGCAGACGCAGAAATCCGCGATCAGCTCGGGCGGCGCGACGCGGCCATGCGCCTCGGCGAACAGGCGGCGATAGGTCTGGATCGCGGGGAAGCGCAGTTCCCAGGGCCGGTCGGCGAACATCACCATGCGGGCCCCGAGGCGAGCGGCGGCGGCGAGCGAGTCGTCGCTGGAGGCCACCGCGTAGATGCGATCGGACATATCGTAGCGCGGGCGGGGGCGCAGTTCGACGCGCGGCTGCGGGTAATACTTCCCGTTGCCCTCCATGAAGCCGGTTTTCAACGCCTCCAGGATCATCGCCGACGCCTCGTCGAAGCGCTCGCGGGACTGGTCCATGGTCTGGTTGAAGGCGGCGAACTCGCGCCGGGCGAGGCCGCGGCCGATGCCGAAGCGCAGCCGGCCGCCCGACATGATATCGGCCGCGATCGCCTTCTCAGCCACCCGCAACGGGTTGTTCCACGGCAGGATAACGGCGGCGGTGCCGACGTCGGCGTTGGGGCAGAGGGCGGCGAGATAGGCGGCGAGCTGGAGGTTATCGGGGCAGAAGGAATAATCGCTGAAATGATGCTCCACCGCCCACAGGCAGGCGAAGCCGAGCTCGTCGGCGAGGCGCGCGAGGCGAATTTCCTCGTCCCACACCTCGCCGTCCGAAATATCGCTCCAGCCGTAGCTGGCAAAAATCATCTGAATGCCGACGTCCATGGCTGGCTCCCTTTCGGCGGCCCGTTAGGTCAGCCCGCGCGGCCGATGATGGAGCCTGTCGCGACCAATTCGTCAAGCAGCGCCAACGTCGCCGCGGCCGGTGAGGTGAAGGGGTCGAGCCCCGGGCGGACCGAGTATTTCAGCAGCAGCGAGGCGTTGACCCGGGCAAAATCCACCCGCCCCATCGTCCAGTGGCCGAAGCGACGCTCGGGGATCTCGGCAAAGGCGAGCAGCCGCACGCCCTGATGGCGCTCGTCGCGCACGATGGTGGTCAACAGGTCACTCACCGCATCCCGCCCGCCCTCGAGCACCTGGATGAAAATTCCGTCGGCATGGCACAGCAGCCCGACGATCGCGTCCACCCGCGCGGGGTCGAGCGGAGCGGCGACGCGGCTGGCATAGAGGCAGCGGACGAGCATGCGGCTTACCCCTTCAGCTTGATGAGGGAGAGGAACTCGCGGCGCAGGGCGGCGTTCTTGAGGAAGGAACCGCGCATCACGCTGTTGATCATCTTCGCCTGGTCATCCTTCACGCCGCGCCAGTGCATGCAGAAATGGTCGGCCTCCATCACCACCGCCAGCCCATCCGGCGTCACCTTGTCCATCAGCAGTTCGGCGAGCTGGGTGATCGCCTCCTCCTGGATCTGCGGGCGGCTCATGATCCAGTCGGCGAGGCGGACGTATTTGGACAGGCCGATCAGGTTGGAATGCTCGTTGGGCACCAGCCCGATCCACAGCCGCCCCATGATCGGGCAGAAATGATGGGAACAGGCGCTGCGGATGGTGATCGGGCCGACAATCATCAGCTCGTTGAGCGAGGCCGCGTTGGGGAATTCGGTCACCCCCGGCGGCGGCTCGTAGCGGCCGCGGAACACCTCGGTGAGATACATCTTGGCGACCCGGCGCGCGGTGTCCTGCGTGTTGTGGTCGGTCTCGGTGTCGATCACCAGACTTTCCAGCACGCCTTGCATCTTGCCGGTGACCTCCTCCAGCAAGGCGTCGAAATCGCCGGGTTCAAGAAACTCGGCGATGTTGTCGTTGGCGTTGAAGCGCTTGCGGGCGCGGCGGATGCGGGCGCGCACCCGGGCCGAGGCCGGCTGGGTGAGTGTATCGTCGGTCGGCGGCTGGGACTGGTCCATGGGTCTCGCGGGAGTCGGGAGGGCGCCGGATCGGCAAGCCTCAGGTGGGGTCTCACGGCACGGTTGCAAAGCCCCGGCCGATGCGGGACAAATTTGGGCCGGATCGAGGAGAACATGATGAGCCAAACCGCCCGCCCGACATGGATCATCGAACGGGACGTCGCGCGCGGCAAGGTGCGCATCGGCGTGCTCGGCAGCCGCTTCGCCGCCGAACTCAACGGGCGGCGCATTGCGTTGCAAAACAACGACATCCTCACCATCCAGGACATCGCCGCCTCGCGCTATACCGCCGCCATGGTCCCCACCCTGCGCGATGGCGGCTACAGCCACCTGCTCGGCGGCCAGGTCGCGCTGCTGCCCGGCGAAGCGAAAACCCTCAAGGAGGTCGCCATGGCAACCCCGGAGGGCCTGCGCATCCATCGCGCCAAACTCCTCGAAGCCCTGGAAAACGAAACCGTCGACGACTCCGACGTGCAGGACATCATCAGCGGCCTCGCCCAGCACGGCGATGAACGCACACTGCGCATCACCCCCGCCCGCCAATCCCTCACCGACTTCGACCGCCGCTACCCCCACGTCGCCACCGCCACCAAGACGGGCTGATCCTGGGGGTGGGGCGTATTCGGGTCGTTTATTGTTAGTAAATCGAAACGTTTAGCGCGCGCGGCAACCTCGGCGTTTCACGACTTGTCGATCCGGCGGCGGGCGCGCACGGGGAAGCCCTGGCTGTACGGCCAGGGCGCGAGCAGCGAAACGGCGGACGCGTGGGACGTACCGGTGCGGGACGGGTCGGCTCCGGGTGGCTCGGGACGCGCTGATGTCTGAAGCGCCGGGCGCCGCCGGCGGCTGATCCGCCGCGGACGGGATCGATACCAGCCGCATCTCGTGCGGCCGGCTGGTCGCGTGGGCCGCGCGGCAGCGCCGGGCGCGAGGTGCGGCGCCGCACGGCGAGACCGCAACGCCCTCGAACAGCAGCGCTTGGGCGAGGTTCGCTTCCAGCGCCGCGATATCAGCGAGCAGCCGCGAATACAGCTTCCACCGCAGGGTGCCGGGCGACAGCGTCGCGATATCCCCGAACAAGGCCGCCACCAGCGCGCGCAGAATCCCGGCGAACGCGGCCGCGAATGCGGCGGCCAGTTCGGCGGGAGGCTTGGGGGTGGGGATTGGGGCGGGCGACATGCGGTGTGGGGTCTCCATGGGCTGCGGACAACCCACAATGAACCACATCTCGGCCTGAGAGTAAAGCAAAAAGTCAGATTAAAAGGTAAATTTAGCCGTTATTATGCGCTATAACAGATAATAGTCTCCTTTGGTGCCGCCATCCCATATCGCTCCGACAGCAGCCGGCACGAGATTGAGGGCGCGCCCGCCGAGCGGGTCGTCTGGCTAGCGGGTCGCCTGGCAAGCGGGGTCGCATTCCCCGCTTGCGACGCCTACTCCGCGGCCACCGTCGCCGGCGCGCGATAGCGCTTCATGCCGAAAATCATGATCACGGCGAGCATGCAGGCCAGCCCGGCGCCGAAGAAGGCGGGCACGTAGGTCGCCAGCGCATCGCGCGACAGGCCAGCGATCAGCGCAATGGCCGCACCGCCGAACTGGTGGGCGGCGAAGGCCCAGCCGAACACGATCGGGCCCTTCGCGGCGCCGAAATGCTGCCCGGCGAGGCGCACCGTCGGCGGCACGGTGGCGATGAAATCGAGCCCGAAGAACACCGCGAACATCGTCAGCGAGACGAAATCGAAATTGCCGAAGGGCAGCCACATCAGCGACAGGCCGCGCAGCCCGTAGTACCAGCCGAGCAGCACCCGGTTGTCGAACCGGTCGGACAGCCAGCCGCTGATGATGGTCCCTGTGAAGTTGAAGATCCCCATCAGCGCGAGATAGGAGGCGGCCTGCACACCGCTGATGCCGTTATCGGCGCAGAGCGGGATGAAATGCTGTTGCACGATGCCGGAGGTCGAGAGACCGCAGATGAAGAAGGTGCCGGCGAGCACCCAGAAAGTGCGGGACGGCAGGGCCTCGCGCAGCGTGCCGAGGCTGAGCGCCACGGCATTACCGGCGGAGACGGCGGGCGGCGGCTGGATCTGCGTCTCGCCATAGGGCGGCAGGCCGACATCGGACGGCCAGTCGCGCCCGAACAGCAGATACAGCATCGCGCAGGTGGAGCAGCCGATGATCCCTGGCAGCACGGCATAGCGCCAGCCGAGGGTTTCGGCGAGCCATGCGGCGGTGGGCAGGAAGATCAGCATCCCCGTCGCGGTGGCGGCGGCGAGAATGCCGGTGACCAGGCCGCGGCGGGCGACAAACCAGCGATTGGCGACGGTGGCGGAGAGCACCATGCCGGTCGTCCCGGCGGCGAGGCCGAGCAGCACGCCGAGGGAGAGCCAGAGATGCAGCTTGCTGGTCATCTGAGTCGCACCGACCAGCGCCAGCACGGAAAGGGTCGCGGCGGCGACCACCACCTTGCGCAGCCCGTAGCGCAGCATCAGCGCGCCGGCAAAGGGCGCGACGCCGCCGAAGAGGGTGAACATCAGCGCCATCGCGGCCGAGATCTCGCCACGGCTCCAGCCGAATTCCTTGCCGAGCGGCACGATCAGCACGCCCGGCATGCCGACTGCGGCGGCGGCGCAGACGGCGGTGACGAATGTCAGCGCCACCATGACCCAGCTGTAGTGCAGGCCGCGGCGGTAGAGCCAAGGGGCGATGGTAGCGGCGAGCATGGCAGCTCCTTTCAGGAGGTTGCGAGTCGATGAGCCGCCGTGCGGGTGGCGGCGAGGGCGGCGGCGGAGGCGGCTGCGTCGTCGGCGAGGGTGCGGGCGATCAGCAGGCCGCCGGTCAGCAAGGCGAGAATGGCCTGGGCGGTGCCGGCGGGATCGGGCGGCGGCGCCGGGCGGGCGGCGAGGCAGGAGGCCAGCACGGCGGCCAGCGCCGTCGCCCCTTCCGCCATCGCCGCGCGCAATTCGGGGTCCCGCACGCTTTCGGCACCGAGCGCGGCGAGCGCGCAGCCGGTGTCCGGTGCGTCGCGGTGCGCCTCGGTCAGGTAACCGTCGATCAGCAAACCAGCCGGGTCTTGCCCCGCCGCCTCGGCGCGGGCCGCGCGACGGCGCCAGCGCTCCGCGGAGGTGGCGAGCGAGTCCCGGCATGAATCGGCCGCCAGGGCCGATTTGCTGGCGAAATGCCCGTAGAAGGCGCCATGGGTGAGGCCGGCGGCGCGGGTCACGTCGGCCACCGTCACCGCCTCTATCCCACGGCCGCGAAACAGCCGGCCCGCCTGCTCCAGCATGGCGGCACGATGTTCGGCCTGGGTCTCACGGTTGACGCGCATGGCTTAGATGATGGCGATCATCCATTACGTCAGCAAGTCCGCCGCCGCATACCAGCCTTGCCGCAAGCTACTCCGCGGCTTGCCGCACCGCGAGCCGACGCAGCGCGCGGTCGATCCACTGCGCCGTCAGCTTCTCCTGCAACCCGTTCTGCCGCAGCCGCTCATTGAGGCCGGGGAAATCGACGTGATCGAGCGCTTGGTCCTGGTTGAAGCAGGAGAACACCACGCTGCGCGCGCCGCTGACGGGGTCGATATGCGGTTGCAGGCACTGGGCGCAGACTTCCTTCATCATGCACTGCATCGGCGAGTTGATGGAGCCGATGGCGGTGTGGCCCGGCTTCACATAGGGCGCCAACACCCCATGCCGGGCGGCGCCAACGGCGGCCATCATGCGGTCCGACCCGATGACAATGAAGTGCTCGACCTCCTGGAGCGGGATCGCCGGCGTGCCGAGCCGGCCGGCGGCATAGGCGGCGATCGCCTGCACGATGTTGCCGGTAAACGTGCGGTCCTGCGGCCGGCCGGGGGTGAAGCCCGGCGCCTCGTCGCAGCACCATACGATGGTATTGGCGGCGGCCTCGATATTCTCGACGTGGTAGCGATCAGCTAGCGACTTGTAGCCCGCGAAATACAGCACCCGCGTGCCGGCGGCGCGCAGTGCGGCGCCGATACTGAACAGCACGGCATTCCCCAACCCACCGCCCACCAGCGCCACGGTCGAGTTGGCGTGGATCTCGGTAGGCGCACCAGTGGGGCCCATCAGGATGACGGGTTCGCCAGGCTTGAGATGGGCGCAGAGATCCGAGCTGCCGCCCATCTCCAGCGCGATCACCGCGACCAGGCCGCGCTCGACGTCCGTCCAGGCCCCGGTCATCGCCAGGCCCTCCATCGCCAGCACGGTGCGGCCGGATGTCTCGTCGAGATGCGGCGCGTTCAGCTCGTAGTTCTGCAGGCGGAAGAACTGCCCGGGGCGGAAGGCGCGCGCCGCCGCCGGGGCGTGCAGCACCACCTCGACGATTGTGGGGGTCAGCCGGTGCACCGCATGCACCCGCACCTGAAACGCATCGCGGCAGGCGGCGATCAGCGCGGGGCCGGTGATCTCGGTCGCCGGACGGGCGGCGAGGATGGCGGAGACCACGGGATAGCCGCGCTTGGCGCCGCCCATCGCCTTCACCACGTTGCCGAAGAACGAGGGATGCAAATCCCCGAAGAAGCTGATGAAGCGGCCATCTTCGGCGCGGTGCATCAGCACGTCGGCACGGTCGGGCTTGCTGATGTTGCGCTGAGGGGAAATCACGGCGCCCTCCGTGTCGATCGCCTGGAAGTAACGGCCATCGAGCGCGATGCGGTCATCCTCGCGGGCGAGCACGGTGTTGGGCTGGGTGCCGGCAGCGACCAGGATCGCCCGCGCGGGCAGCACAGCCTCGCTGCCATCCGGCCGCTTCACCCGCAGCGCGGCGGCATGGCCATGCCGATCCGTCTCCACCGCCAGCGGAGTCAGCCCCTCGGCGAAGCGCACCCCCTCCTCCATTGCCTTGGCCACTTCCTCGTGGTTCAGCGTGTAGGACGGCGCATCGAGCAGGCGGCGGCGATAGGCCAGCGTGGCGCCGCCCCAGGCTTCCAGCAGCGGCGCGAAATGCGGCGCCCGGCCCGCGCGCGCGGCGGCCGCCCGCTCGGCCGCGACGGCCTCGGCATGGGCGAGGAACTCGGCGGCGATCTCCGCCTCCTCGTCATTCCAGCGCGCTTGCACCGCCGCCTCGCCCCGCTCGGCCACCAGCGTGGCATGGCGATGGGCGAATTTCTCGACCTGGCGGATGTAGTAGGCGAGGCTCTCGGTCGCGGTATCGATTGCAGTGAGCCCGCCGCCGATCACCACGATGGGCATGCGGATTTGCAAATTGGCGACGGAGGAGGTCTTCGCCGCCCCGGTAAGTTGCAAGCCCATCAGGAAATCGCTGGCCTGGCGCACGCCGCGGGCGAGGTTGTTCGGCATGTCGATCACCGTCGGTTTGCCGGCGCCCATGCACAGCGCGACATGGTCGAACCCCATCGCCCAGGCGTCATCCATGCCGATGGTGGCGCCGCCGCCGAAGCGCACGCCGCCGAACATGGCGAACGCAGCGCGGCGTTCCAGCAGCAGGCGGATCAGCTTCAGGTAGTTCTTGTTCCAGCGCACGGTGATGCCGTACTCGGCCACGCCGCCGAACCCGGCCATGGCGCGGTCATCGAGGTTCTCGTAGAGGGTTTCGGTATCGCGCACCGGGGCGCCCGCGTCGAAGCCGAGCGGCTCGATCTTGAGCCCGTCGATCGCCACCACGGTGTGGCCGTCATTCATCAGATGATGCGCCAACGTGAACCCGGCCGGCCCCAGCCCGACGATCAGCACCTTGCGGCCGCTGTCGGGCCTGGGCAGCGGGCGGCGGATGTCGAGCGGGTTCCAGCGGGTCAGCAGCGCATAGATCTCGAAGCCCCAGGGCAGACCCAGCACGTCCTTCAGCACGTTGGTCTCGGCCTGCGGAATGTCGACCGGCTCCTGCTTCTGGAAGATGCAGGCCTTCATGCAGTCATTACAGATGCGATGGCCGGTCGCCGCCATCATCGGGTTGTCGACGGCGATGGTGGCGAAGGCGCCGAGCACATGGCCGCGGGCGCGCAGCATGTGCATTTCACTGATTTTCTCGTCGAGCGGGCAGCCGGCCAACGTCACGCCGAAGGAGGATTTCTGGAAGGCGCCCCCGCCTTGATTGACACTTTTGCGATCCTTCAGCCCCTTGGAGCAGGAGTCCTTGCCCTGCTCGTGGCACCAGATGCAGTAGTTCATATGGTCGAGCGCCTGCTGGCCGCTCATCCCCGCATCGGTCAGCGCGAACCCGTCGCGGGAGCGCCAGTCATCCTCGGGCAGGCGCAGCATGGTCACCCCATCGCGCACGATGGTCTCGACCGGGACGAGGCGCGCCGTATCCACCTTGTGGGGCACGCGGAACAGCGTGCCGCCGGCGTGATGGGCGCGCCCGGACGGCGTCAGCGTGGCCCAGGCGGCATAGCGGGCGGCGAGATCGGTTGCCGCCTCATCGCCCTCGGAGGCGGTGACTAACGCGGCGAAGCCGGGCTCGCTGAGGGCCGCGCCCAGCCGGGCCTCGATCTCCGCGCGTAAGGCGGCGCCGTCGAAGCCGCTCGGGTCGGCGTATTTGCGCACGGCCATGCGCTGCACGAACAGGCGCTTGCAGGCGTGCACCGGGTCGAGCGCCAAGGTCGCGTCACGAATGGCGGCCACCTCCGCCCCGATGCCGAACAGCTCCGCCACGAAGCCTTCGAGCGCCGGCCCGAGATCCACCACCAGCGCGCCCTCCGCCTTGGCGTCGAGCGCCTCGGGCGTCGCGCGGGCGGCCATCAGGCGGGCATGCAACTCCGGCTCAGCCGCGAGGCGGGCGACGAAGGCGCGGTCGAGCCGCACCAGCCCGTCGCGCGTGGCGAGGTCGGCGAAGGTGAGGCCGTGGCCGAGAGGGGCGGTCATGGTCGGATTTCCTGAAAATTCAGCCGAGCTTGCGCAGCAGGGCAACGAGTTGGGCGCGCTCGGCGGCGGGGAGCGGGGCGAGAGTGGCGTCCGTGATCCCCCGCGCGGCCGGCACCGCCAGGGCCGCGAGCGCGACGCCGGCCTCGGTGGGCATCAGCACGGTGGTGCGGCGGTCCATCGGGTCCAACTCGCGGGACACCAGGCCGCGATCGACGAGGCGGCGGACGACGCCTTGGATGGTCGCGGGGTCCATCGCGGTGTGGCGGCCGAGATGGTTCTGGGTGACACGGCCGAGCTCGACCGTCTTGATCAGGGCGGTGAACTGGGTGGGTGTGAGATCGAGCGCCGCCATGGCGTCGAGGAAAATCGCCGCGTGGCGCTGATGGGCGCGGCGCAGCAGGAAACCAACCTGATCTTCGACGGCATAGCCCGCCAATGCGGCGGGATTGCCCTGTGCGAGTGCCGCTTGCGCCACGTGGATCTCCGCCAGTACCGAGCCGCGTCTGTGCGGGCGGATATAGGCACTCGATCATACGTGTGCAAATGAATATGGCGGGCAGCTTGCATGCTGCGCGCGTACGGCAAAACCCCCGCCGGGTGAGGGCGGGGGCTGGTTGCGGGAAGCGGACGCGGCAGGCGGCGTGGGATCAGTTGGTCGCCTTGGGCGCCGTGGTGCCGGTGCCGGTCATCGCGGGGGCCGGCGCGACGGGCGCGGCGGCGACGCTGCCGGCAGGCGCGGGCTTCAGCTTGGCCTTGGCGTCAACCGGCGCCTTGCCATCGATTTTGCCATCGGGGGTCTTCGCGTCCGTGGCGGGCTTGGCGGCGGTCTTCGCGCCATCGGCCGGTTTGCCGGGGGCCTTGAGGTCCGTCGTGCCCGGGGCGGCGGTGCGATGGATGTTGGTGTTCACCGCCGGCTTCTTGGTGTCGACCGCGGACTTGGCGGCCGGACCGGTGGTGCCCGTGATGGCGGTGCCCGATGCGGCGGTGGTGGCGGTGCTACCCTGGGCCATCGCCGGCAGGGCGAAGGCGACCGAGAGGAGGGCGGCGAGAGCGATGCGGGAGAGGTTGGTCATCGGGGGTATGTCCTGGTGTCCGGCAGGATTGCCTGACAAGGGGATATGACCGCCGCAGCAAGGCGGCCATCGGGCGGGATCATGGCGACGTTGCGGCAGCGGGTTAAACTTCCGTCACCCGGTTGTGTTGCCATGGCGTGCGCGCCGTGATCGACCGGCGTGCGTCCCCGCGGCAGCCGGCGCGGAATGGCGAAATTTAGGGCTTTGCAAATCTTTACCAATCGTTCACATGGCGTGCGGCGAGGGAATTCTACAACCGGCGAAAACCAGGGAGGTTCGATTAAATCATGGCGGCTCAGGCACGTATTCCGCGCTCAGACGCGGAAGTCAGGCCGATGACGGCGGAGGAGCGGAAGGTCATCATCGCTTCGTCGGCCGGCACGGTTTTCGAGTGGTACGATTTCTACCTCGCCGGTTCGTTGGCTGCGAACATCGCGGCGAACTTCTTCTCGGGCGTGAACGAGACCGCGGGTTTCATCTTCACCCTGCTCGGCTTCGCCGCCGGCTTCGCGGTGCGCCCCTTCGGCGCCCTGTTCTTCGGCCGCCTCGGTGACATCGTCGGGCGCAAATACACCTTCCTCGTCACCATGACGCTGATGGGCATCGCCACCTTCGTGGTTGGCCTGCTGCCCAGCTACAGCACCTGGGGCATCCTCTCCCCGATCCTGTTCATCGTCTGCCGCCTCCTGCAAGGCCTGGCACTCGGCGGCGAATACGGTGGTGCGGCGACCTACGTGGCCGAACACGCCCCGCATGGCCGCCGCGGTTTCTACACCTCCTGGATCCAGACCACGGCGACCGTGGGCCTGTTCCTCTCGCTCATCGTCATCGTGCTGCTGCGCACCAACATGTCCCCGGCGGATTTCGCGGCCTGGGGCTGGCGGGTGCCGTTCCTGATTTCGATCGTCCTGCTCGGCGTGTCCATCTGGATCCGCCTGCAGCTCGCCGAAAGCCCGGCCTTCGTGAAGATGAAGGAGGAGGGCACCCACTCCAAGGCGCCGCTCACCGAGGCGTTCGGCCGCTGGGACAACCTCAAGGTCGCGATCTTCGCCCTCATCGGCGGCACCGCCGGCCAGGCGGTGATCTGGTACGGCGGACAGTTCTACGCGCTGTTCTTCCTCACCCAGACGCTGAAGATGAACCCGATCACCGCGAACTACGCCATCGCCGCCTCGCTCGCGATCGGCACGCCGTTCTTCATCTTCTTCGGCTGGTGGTCCGATAAGATCGGCCGCAAGCCGATCATCCTGGGCGGCTGCCTGCTGGGCGCGATCCTCTACTTCCCGCTGTTCCAGGGCCTCACCAGCGCAGTCAACCCGACGCTCGAAGCCGCACTCGCATCGGCGCCGGTCACCGTGATCGCCAACGACGCCGAGTGCTCGTTCCAGTTCAACCCGACTGGCACGTCGAGCTTCACCACCTCCTGTGACGTCGCGAAGTCATTCCTCGCGCGCAACTCGGTGAACTACACCAACGTGGCCGCCGCGGCGGGCACGACGGCGAAGATCAAGGTCGGCGACAAGGTGGTCGAATCCTTCGACCGTTCCAAGGCCGGCACCGAAGCGGCCGCCAAGAGTGCCGCCTTCGAGAAGGCCGCGACCGAGGCCATCCGCGCCGCCGGCTATCCCGCCGGCGCCGACCCGGCCAAGGTCAACATGACCATGACCATCGTCATCCTGACGATCCTCGTCATCCTGGTGACCATGGTTTACGGGCCGATGGCGGCGATGCTGGTGGAGCTTTTCCCCACCCGCATCCGCTACTCCGGCATGTCGCTGCCCTACCACATCGGCAACGGCTGGTTCGGCGGCTTCCTGCCGCCGACCGCCTTCGCCATCGTGGCGGCCACCGGCAACATCTACTCCGGCCTGTGGTACCCGATCGTGATCGCCTCGGCGACCTTCGTGATCGGCATGATCTTCGTGCCGGAAACCAAGGATCGCGACATCTTCGCCGACGATGCGGTCGAGACCCCGCACAAGCGCCCGGCCAGCGCCGACATCTAGGCGCGAGGCGACACACGGCAGAGGCGCCGGGGGGCAACCCCCGGCGCCTTTTGCGTGGCCGTGGCGTGGGTGGACGCTTGCCGAGCGGCGGAGCGCCTACTCCGGCAGCCCGGCGAAGAACCCGATGGCGGCCACCACCGCGAGCCTACGGTCGGCGAACGGGCGGCGTACTGTCAGCGGTTCGGGTATCGGTCATTCCTGCGGGGCGGGTTCGATATAGCCTGCCCTCATGGCTTCGTCGCCGGCGGCGTGCCGTGCATCGCGTGCCCGGAATGCATGTCCTGCGACGGCCCGGCCGCGCCGGCGGCCTCCACCTTCACCGTCACCGTCATCGGTGCGGCCTTGGCAAACGTGAGCGTGATGGGGAAGGTGTCGCCCGGTTTGAGCTGACGCTTGAGGTCCATCAGCATCACGTGGTAGCCGCCCGGCGCGAAGACCACCGGCTTGCCCGGCGCAAGGTCCAGCCCCTCGACCGGCAGCATCTTCATCACCCCGTTCTGCTCGACGGTGCGATGCACCTCCGCCACCCCGGCGACCGGGGAGGCAACCGAGACCAGCTTGTCTGGCACGCCGGTATCGGTCAGCGTCATGAACACGCCACCGGCCTTGGCACTCGGCGAGGTCGCCCGTGCCCAGGGTTTCTCGACGGTGATGGTCTGGGCGGTCGCGACGCCTGGTAGGGCCAGCAGCAGCGCTGCGGCGAGATAGGTCTTGAGCATGGTGTTCTCCTGTCCGGAAGAAATTGTAGCGGTCATCACCTTTTCATCCCCCTCGCGCCACCGCGAGCGGCACCACCACAGGCCGGTCGTCCGGCCCCAATGATATCGCCGCCTCGACATTGAAGGCATCCCGCAGCAGCGCCGCCGTCAGCACCGCGCCTGGCGGCCCGAGCCCGATCAGCGCGCCGTCGCGCATCACCGCCACCTCGTCGGCGAAGCGGGCGGCGGCGTTGAGGTCATGCAGCACGGCGATGGTGGTGAGCCCCCGCCGCAGCGTCGCCGCCCGCAGCAGGCCGAGCACCTGGAGCTGGTGGGAAACATCGAGCGCACTGGTCGGTTCATCGAGCAGCAGCACCCGCGGATCGCCGGCCAGTACCTGGGCGAGGAACGCGAGCTGACGTTGGCCGCCACTCAGCTCGCCGATCGGCCGGTCCGCGAACCCGGCGATGCCGACCTCAGTCATCGCCGCCTCCGCCGCCGCCAGATCCGTTGCCACCACCCGCCAGGCGAGCGAGCGCAGCCGGCCGAGCAGCACCACCTCGAACACGCTCAACGCCGCGCGGGCCGCGTTGTCCTGGGGCATGTAGCCCACCGCGCCCGACGGCGCCGTGGCCGCGCCATCCCAGGTGAGCCCGCCCCCATGCGGCACCAGCCCGGCCGCCGCACGCAACAGCGAGGTCTTGCCCGATCCATTGGCGCCGATCACCGCCAGCACACGCCCGGGCTCCGCCACCAGCGACACGCCGCGTACCGCCTCGCGGCGCCCGTAGCGGACGGTGACGGCCGACATCGCGACCCTCATCGCCGCGCGCCCCGCAGCACCAGCCAGGCGAAAAACGGCACGCCGATCAACGCGGTGACGATGCCGATCGGAAACACCGTCCCCGGCAGCACCAGCTTGCTCACCACGGAGGCCGCCGAAAGCAGCAGCGCCCCCAGCACCGCCGAGGCGGGCAGCAAATGGCGCTGATCCTCCCCAACCAGTCCGCGCGCCACATGCGGCGCCACCAGCCCGACGAAGCCGATCGTGCCGACAAACGCCACCGCAGCCCCGGTCAGCAGCGACACCGCGACGAAGGCCCGCAACCGCAGCTTACCCACAGCGACGCCGAGGCCGCGCGCCCGGTCGTCGCCCATTTGCAGCGCGGTGAATTTCCAGGCATCGCGCAGCAGCACCGGCAGCACCAGCGCGAGCACGACGGCCACCACCGCGACCTTTGGGTAGCTCGACCGCAGCAGGGAGCCGAACAGCCAGAACACGATCATCTGCAACGCCTCGGGCGAAGCGAGGAATTGCAGCAGCGACAGCAGCGCCTGGAACAGGAACAGACAGGCGATCCCCGCGAGCACCAGCAGCTCCGGCGTCGCCCCCCTGAGCTGCCCGACCCCGGCGACCAACCCGCAGGCGATGCCCGCGAAGGCGAAGGCGCCGAGCGGGATCGTCCACATATCGCCAAACGGCAGCACGCCGCCGAGCAGGATCATCAGCGCCGCCCCGAAGCCAGCGCCGGCCGAGATACCCAACGTGTAGGAACTCGCCAGTGGATTGGCGAGGATGGTCTGCATCACTGCGCCCGATACTCCGAGCGAGGCCCCCACCACCGCGGCCATCAGCGCGATCGGCAGTCGCAGCTGCACGACGATCGCCGCCATCATCGGGTCATCACCCCGGCCGGCGAGCGTGCGCAGCACGTCGCCGATGGGCAGCAGCGCCGGCCCGGTGACGACGTCGGCGGCGAAACTCGCCGCTAACGCCACCATCGCCAGCCCCGATGTCGCCATCCGGCGGGCATTGTCGGCCCGCCAGGCGGCAACCGCACTCACGCCGCGACCGGGGCGAGCCGCGCCATCCAGCAGCCATCGAACGCCACCGGCATGAAGCGGGCGTGATACTCCCGCAGCTCCGCCACCGGATCGAGGTCCGAGAACCGGTCCGGGTGCAGCGCCTTGGCCATGTAGGCGATCGCCGTATAGTCGAACAGCGCCCGGCACAGCCCGTGCTCGACGGCCTGCAACGCGCCGTTGCGGATCGCCGCAAGCCCCGGCCAGCCCTGCCGGCGCGCATAGGGGGCGAGCCGGGCGCGCGTGGTGGCAATATCCGCGTCGAACCCGGTCAGCACCGCCGCCGGGCGGTTCACCCAGGATGAGCCGGCGATAAACACCGCGTCCGGGTTGGCGGCCAGCACGTATTCCGGATTGAGCGGCCCCCAGCCGCCGGCCCCGGCCAGCTTGCCGGCGGCGATGTTCTCGGCGCCGATAAGGTCGAGAATGCGGCCCCACATGCCCTTCCAGTAGGTGTTGCCCACCACATCCGCGCCGCCCTGGCCGAGCTCGACATAGACCTTGCGCACCGGGGCGCCCTGGGTGCGGCGCTGGATCTCGCGGAGCTTGGCCATATAGAGATCGGCCAGCGCGCGGGCGCGGTCCATCTCCCCGGTCACCGCGCCGAGCGCCAGCGTGCTTGCCACATGACGCGCCGGCACCTGCGCGTTGTAGTCGATCACCACGACTGGAATCCCCAGCGCCTCCAGCCGCCCGACCTCGGCGCCCAGCGCAATGAACGACCACTCCGCCAGCAGCACCACGTCTGGCCGCAGCGAAAGCAGCTTTTCGAGCGAGAAATTGCCGTCCTCGGTGTTGCCGACATCAGGCATCGTCGTGAGGCTCGGAATCGCCGCGGCGTAGCGGCGAAACACCGCCGGCCGCCACTCCGACCACAGCGTCTTGCTCATCCCCACCACCTTGGACCAGGCGGCGGCACCGCCCACGGCGGTGAACTCCTCGTAGTTGAAGCACACCGCGATGCGCTCGGGTGGCGCTTTCAGGCGCACCTCGCGGCCCAGTGCGTCGGTGAAGGTGACAGGGCCGGCGGCGCGCGCGGGGTGGCCCAGAAGCGGTGCAATGAATGGCGCGCGCAACACGGCGCGGCGGGAAATCGGCATGGAACAGGCTCCGGAAACAGGGTCATGAACCAACAGCCGCCCGGTCTCCCGGCGCGGCACGGATGGATTCAGACCAGTCCCGGCGGCCCTCGCGGCCTTGCAATGGTAAACTCCGCGGCCGGCGGCCCGGCGCCTGGCGCAGGCATCGCATAGCGCACGGCAAAGATCGCGCGTGCGGGCCCGGTCGCCACTGGCCCCGCCATCGGCGGCGGCAAGACACTCAGGCACGCCGGGCACAGCGCGCAGTCATGCGCCGCATTGCCCTCGCCCTCATCGGCCGGCGTCGTGCTCCCGGGTGCATGGCAGATCGCGGACCCGCCAAACGCCGCCAGCACTTCGCCTGGCGGCAACGGCGCCACCCCGGCGAGCAGCCGCACGGCCACCGCCAGCAAGGCGGCGAAAACCGCCACCCTCCCCAGTGCAGCCTGGATACGACGCAACATCGCCATACCGACAACACACCATCAGATCAGGGTTTGGGCAAGGGGGGCGGAAGCGTCCCCTTTCAATAGGAACTGAGTCCCGCCCACGGGTTTCCGTATCTAGCCGGCGACCCGCTCGATATCCGCTCCGCACGCCGCGAGCTTCAGTTCGGCCGCCTCGTAGCCGCGGTCGAGGTGGTAGACGCGGTTGACCGTCGTCTCGCCCTTGGCGGCGAGCCCGGCCAGCACCAGGCCGAAACTCGCCCGCAGGTCGCTCGCCATCACCGGCGCGCCCGACAGGCCGCCGGGTTTGCCGCGCACGATCGCCGAGGCGCCGTGCACCTTGATGTTGGCGCCCATACGGTTGAGTTCCGGCGCATGGCCGAAGCGGTCCTCGAAGATGTTCTCGGTGATCATCGAGGCCCCCTCGGCGACGCACATCAGTGCCATCAGTTGGGCCTGCATGTCGGTGGGGAAGCCGGGGTAGGGCTCGGTGATGAAGTCGATCCCGTGCAACCCGTTTAGGCGGCGCACGGTGAGGCCGCCGTTCTCGTCGATCATGTCGACGCCGGCCTCCCGCAGCGTGCGGGCGACGGCGCCGAGATGGTCGAGCCGGCCGTGGCGGAGGTGCAGGGTGCCGCCGGAGATGGCGGCGGCGCAGGCGTAGGAGCCGGTTTCGATGCGGTCGGCGATGATCGGGTGGGTGGCCCCGTGCAGCGCAGTGACGCCCTCGACTGTCAGCCGGTCCGAGCCGATGCCGGTGATTTTCGCGCCCATCGCCACCAGGCACTGCGCGAGGTCGGTGATCTCGGGCTCGCGCGCGACGTTGGCGAGCACGGTCTGACCATCGGCAAGGGCGGCGGCCATCAGCAGGTTCTCGGTGGCGCCGACGGAGGGGAAGGGGAACACGATCGTCGTGCCCTTCAGCCCCTGCGGCGCTGCGGCGGAGATATAGCCGCCATCGAGCGTGATGGTGGCGCCCATCTGCTCCAGCCCCTTGAGGTGGAGGTCGACCGGCCGCGCCCCGATGTTGCAGCCGCCGGGCAGCGAGACCCGCGCCTCGCCGGTGCGCGCCACCAGCGGGCCGAGCACCAGGATGGAGGCGCGCATCTTGCGCACGATGTCGTAGGGCGCCTCGGTGTTGCTGATCGCGCCGCCGATCGACAGGCTGCGCCCCTCATTGCCTGCCGGATCGACCGCGATGCCGTGCTGTTCCAGCAGCAGCCGCATCGTGGTGATGTCGGCGAGCAGTGGCACGTTGGTCAGCACCAGCCGCTCGGCGGTCAGCAGGCCGGCAGCCATGAGGGGGAGGGCAGCGTTCTTGGCGCCGCCGATGGTGATGTCGCCGGAAAGCGGCCGGCCGCCGCGAATGCGAAAACGATCCATGGCGCTTAATACGCCACTTCAACCGAGCCGTGGAAGTGCCACGCCGCGTTGGTGCATGTACTTTCCCGCCTTGTCGGCATAACTGGTTTCGCAGGGCTCGTTGCCGTGCAGGAAAAGGAATTGGCAGATGCCCTCGAAGGCGTAGATCTTGGCCGGCAGCGGCGTGGTGTTGCTGATTTCGATCGTCACCTGCCCCTCCCATTCCGGTTCCAGCGGGGTGACGTTCACGATGATGCCGCAGCGCGCATAAGTGGATTTGCCGAGGCAGACCACCAGCACGTCGCGCGGAATGCGGAAATATTCGACCGTGTGGGTCAGCACGAAGCTGTTGGGCGGGATGATGCAGACCGGGCCGGTGCGGTCGACGAAGCTGGATTGCGAAAAATCCTTGGGGTCGACGATCGCGGCATCGACGTTGGTGAACACCTTGAAGGCGTCCGAGCAGCGGGCATCGTAGCCATACGAGGACAGGCCGTAGCTGATCACCCCGTCGCGCTTCTGGGTCTCGACGAAGGGCTCGATCATGCGGTGCTCGGTGGCCATCCGGCGGATCCAGCGATCGGACATCACGGTCATGTCGGGTCTCCCGGGTTGGGCGCGCGGTTTACCCCGGTGGGGCCGGCGGGGCAAATTCGCGTGTAACAAAACTTCGCCACGCGCGTCCTATGTCCGAGTGCCCGCGACGGGCCGATGGAGCGGGCGATGGATGGTGGCACCCAGATCGTGATCGAGGCCGTGCGGATCGTGCCGCCGCGCCCGCCGCGCGATGCCAGGCTCGATATCGTGCGCGGCCTGCTGCAACTCTCGATTTTCGCCAGCCACGCCACCGGCAGCGTGGTCGGCGCCTGGTTCATCCACGGCGCGTGGGGGTTCTCCGACAGCTCGGAGCAGTTCATCCTGCTCTCCGGCTTCACCCTCGGCAGCGTCTTCGCCCGCAAGAGCGCGCGCGACGGCTGGGCGGCGGCGGCGCGGGACCTGCTGCGCCGCACCTTCCGGCTCTATCGTATCCACCTGCTGGTCTTTGCCCTGTTCGGCCTGTTGATGCTTGCTGCGAGCCTGACCTTCCTGCCCGGGGAGGCCGCCGCGCATGGCTGGCTGCCGCTGCTCACCGCGCCCGCCCACGCGATCCCGGGCGTGGCTTTGATGCTGTTCCAGCCGGATTTCATGGGCATTCTGCCCAGCTTCGTCTGGTGCATGCTGCTGCTGCCACCCTTTGCCTGGCTGAGCCGGCGGTTCGGCAATGCCGCGCTGCTGGCGCCGCTCGCGCTCTACGCCGCGGCGCAGATATCAGGGCTGATGGTGCCGGCACTGCCGGCCGGCGGGGGAATTTCCTTCAACCCCTTCGCTTGGCAACTGCTCTACCTCACCGGTGCCTGGCTCGGCGCCCGCGCCTTGCCCGACGGCCAGGCGCTGCGCCTGCCGCCGCGCTGGGACCGGGCATTGACCGGTTTCGCAATGGCGATCGTCGGGCTGGGTTTGTGGACCAAGCTGTCTTGGCACGGATTGCTCGCACTGCCGGCACCGGACCCGATGACCAGCATGATCGACTGGAAGCCCGATCTCGCACCGCTGCGCGCCCTGCACGCCTTCTCGCTGGCCTGGCTGGTTGCCCGCTTCGTGCCGCGCAGTGCCGACTGGATGGACACCAGCCCTGGCCGCTGGCTGGCCCGCATCGGGCGCAACAGCCTGGAGGTGTTCTGCCTCGGCATTTTCCTCTCATGGGGGGCGGCGACCTTCTTCCGCCTCGTGCCGCCGATGACCGCCCATTTGCTGGACCTGCCGCTGATCGTGGCCGGCACGCTGCTGCTTGGGCTGTTCGCCCGGCGGCTGGAGCGCAGACGCGCGACGGGCGGGAATGGTGCTGCACGACAGGATTGAACTGTCGACCTCTCCCTTACCAAGGGAGTGCTCTACCACTGAGCTAGTGCAGCGCCGGGGCAGCGCTAACTACAGGCGACGCGCGGCGGTTGCAAGTATCAGTGCGCGGCCCCGAGATACGCGGCGCGCACGGCTGGGTCGTCGCGCAGGGCGGTCGCGGCGCCCGAGGCGGTGACGCGGCCGTTTTCCAGCACGTAGCCGAAGTCCGCCACCTCCAGCGCGGCGGCGGCGAACTGCTCGACGAGCAGCATCGTCACCCGCTCCGCCTTCAGCCGGGCGATGATGGCGAACACCTCCTCCACCAGCCGTGGCGCGAGGCCCATCGAGGGCTCGTCGAGCAGCAGCACCAGCGGGTTCAGCATCAGCGCCCGGGCCATCGCCAGCATCTGCTGCTCGCCGCCCGAGAGGGTGCCGGCGAGCTGGGCGCGGCGTTCGGCGAGGCGGGGGAACAGGCCGTACATGCGGTCGAGATCGGCCTGCACGTCGCCCTTCGGCCGCCGGCCGGTCACGCGGGTGAAGGCGCCGAGCAGCAGGTTGTCGGCCACCGGCAGGGTCGGGAACACGCGCCGCCCCTCCGGCGAATGCGCCATGCCGCGCCCGGCGATGGCGTGGGGTGCGAGGCCGGTGATGTCGGCGCCATTCAGCGTGATCCGCCCGCCCTGCGGCGCGATCATGCCGGAAACCGCGCGCAGCGTGGTGGTTTTGCCGGCGCCGTTGGAGCCGATCAGCGTGACCAGCCGCCCCTCCGGCACGTGCAGCGAGACTTCCTGCAGCACCTGCACCTTGCCGTAGCCCGCGACCAGATTTTCGACCTTGAGCATGTCCCGTCTCCCCTCAGGCCGCTTCGGCGTGGCTGCCGCCGAGATAGGCGGCGATCACCTTGGGGTCGGACTGCACCTCCGCCGGCCGTCCCTCGGCGATTTTCTGGCCGAAATCCAGCACGGTCACGATGTCCGATAGGCTCATCACCACGTCCATGTGGTGCTCGATCAGGATCAGGGTGATCCCGTGGTCGCGGATTTTCCGGATGATGTCGATCAGCTCCTTGATGTCGGGCGCCGTGAGCCCCGCGGCCGGCTCGTCGAGCAGCAGCAGCTTGGGATCGAGCGCCAGCGCACGGGCGATCTCCAGCAGGCGCTGCTTGCCGTAGGGCAGGTTGCGCGCCTCCTCGCTGGCCAACGCCTCCAGCCCCACGAAGCGCAGCAGCGAGGCCGCTCTGAGCCGCGCCGCCGCCTCCTCGCGCCGGGCGCGGGGGGTAGCCAGCGCCACGTCCACCACGCCGCCGCGATAGGTGTGGTTGAGGCCGACCATGATGTTCTCGAGCAGGCTCAGCTCGCCGAACAGCTGCACGTTCTGGAAGGTGCGGGCGATGCCGGCCGAAGCGATGTCGGACGAGGTCTGGCCCTGGATCTCACGCCCCTCGAAGCGCACGGCGCCGGCGGTGGGCACGTAGATGCCGGTCAGCACGTTCATCATGGTGGACTTGCCGGAGCCGTTCGGCCCGATCAGCCCGTGGATGGTGCCGGGCATCACCGTGAGGTCGATGGTATCGAGCGCGCGCAGGCCGCCGAACTGCATGACGATCTGGCTCACCTCCAGCAGCGGCTTCCCAGCGGCGACCGCGGGCGCGGTGGCCGACCAGGCGTGCGCGTCATCGCCACGCTCGGCCAGCATGGCGCGGGCCGCCGGCAGCACGCCGGCCAGCCCCTGTTTGGCAAAACCCCAGATGCCCTCCGGCAGATAGTAGACGACGAAGAGGATCATCAGGCCGAACACGGTCAGCTTGTAGTCGGTGATTTTCTCCAGCAGCATCGAGAACACGAAGAAGCCGATGCACAGCAGCACGGGGATGGCGGTGCGCAGCCGCTCCTCCGGCACCTTCACCATCCGCCAGCCGCCCGAGAGGACTGCGATCGCCGCAATCCCGCCGGCCACCGCGCGGAACTGGCCGATATCGGCCAGCAGGTTGGGCAGATACACCACGATCGCCGCCCCCAGGATCGGCCCGACGCGGGATTTGCGGCCGCCCATGGTGACCGCGAGGAGGAACTGGATGGACAGCTCGAAGCTGAAATTG
>JAPLOH010000070.1:3176-5179 GCA_026400845.1 Alphaproteobacteria bacterium | reverse complement strand
GTCGCGGCGCCGCCCTCGGCGATCAGCAGGTCGCCGCCATTGCCGAAGGCGATGCCGCCGCCGATGCCGCCATGCACCGTCATGACGCCCGCCCCACCGACGATTGTTGCGGCTCCGGCGCCGTTGATGAAATCGAGGGCACCGGCGCCAGCGAACATCAGCACGCCCTGATTGCCCGCCGTCACCGTTGCCGCCCCGGCGCCACCGACGATGGTGTCGGCGCCCTGGGCGGCGACGGTCGTGTTGCCGCCGCCGAGCCCCCCGCTGGTCCCGCCGCCATCGAGTGTGGTCGCGCCGGAGGAGGCGAAGGCGATGCCGCCGGCACTGCCGGCAAAACTCACCACATCCCCTGCCCCGCCGCCGACCACCGTCGCGGTGCCGGCAGTGATGGCGATGCGGTTGTTTCCCGCGGTGCCGGCCAGAAATACGCCCGCGCTGGCATTGACCGTCATGCTTCCGGCACCGGCCGAGACGATGCCGCCGACATGCGGCAGGCCGGCCTGGGTGTAGTCGGTATATGATATCCGCGTATTCGCCCCGCCGCCGAGCACCAGGTCCGTCGCGTTGGTGGCGTCGATGGTGAGGCTGCCATCCGTGGTGACGATAGCGCTGCCGGTGCTGTAGCCGCCACCGTACACCGAGGCCGGGGCGCTGCCGGCGAACAGCGTCGTCACCCCTTCGGCGGCGGCGAGGATGACACTGCCGGAGAACCCGCTCAGAATCGCGTTGCCGTGGCTGATTACCGAGGCATTGCCGCTGCCGCCCATCACCGTATCGGCGGCCGCTGCGCTGGCGTGAGAGATGACGAGGTCGTTCCCGGCGCCGAGCAGGATCAGCTTGCCGCCTGCATTGCCTTCCACCGTGGCGTTGCCGAAGGCGAAGATGGTGTCGGCGCCGTTGCCGAGCAGGAAGGTCTGGTCCCCCGCGCCGCCGAGTTGCTCGTAGCGGTTGTTGCCGCCGCCCGCGAGCACCGTGCCGGCGCCGGTGCCGGAGAGGAAGGTGAGGTCCTCGGTGCCGGAGAGCACCAGGCCGCCATCGCTGGTTCCGCCATGCACCGTGACGGCGCCGGTCTCGCCCAAGGCGCCGGCAATCACCGGTGTGTTGGCGAAGACGAGGTTACGGCCGATCTGCGTATAGGCCCGGGTGGCCTGCGGCACGATGGTGCCATTGGCCATGACTTGGTAGATGAAGCCGACCCGGCTGCCGCCGCTGCCATCGGGCGTGACGATCGCCGCGAGGTCGGCGGCGCCGATGGTGTCGGCATCGAGAATGGCCGCCGTTCCGCCACCGACGAGCGGGAGATCGAAGTGCTGAGTGCCGCCGGTGACGGTGACTGCGCCGGGGAGGGCCTGGATATCCGGCAGTTCGATGATCGCCGAGGGGGAGAGGGTGCGCAGGCCATTGGCCGGCAGGGTGGTGCCGTGGACGCGCAGCACCGCATTCGCCGCGGCGAAGGTGATGGCGCCGGTGCCGGCCGAGGTCGCGGTAGCAAGGTCGAGCGTGCCGGTGACGTTGGTGCCGGAGCTATAGGTGTTGGCGCCGGTAAGCACCGCGGTACCGCCGGGATTGGGCAGTGCGGGAAGCGGGGCGACGAATGGGTCCGTGACGCCGAAGGGTGGGAAGATCGGCCAGTAGGTCGTGTCGATCACGAAGGAGCCGAAGGAGCCACTGGAACCACCGCCACTATACGTCGGAACCACACCGGCCGGTTCGCCGGGTACCGCGGTGTCGGCGATCACACCGTCGATTTCGATGGTTTGCCCGACCGGCGGCGCGAGGCTGAAGGTCTGGTTGCCGGACAGGAACATGGTGGCGCCGAGCGCCTGGCCGTTGCCGGCACCCGCACCGCCAAGCCCGCCGGTGACGCTACCGGGGCCGATGGTGCCGGCTTGCAAGGTCAGGCTGCCGCCAGCGTGGACGAAAATCGCGCCGCCCGCCCCGAGCCCGCCGCCGCCGCCAGCGCCGTCTGGTCCGGCCCCGCCATTGCCCGCGCCGAACCCGCC
>JAPLOH010000070.1:0-3158 GCA_026400845.1 Alphaproteobacteria bacterium | reverse complement strand
GCCGCCTCCCGCCCCCGCGCCGCCGCCGGCGCCGCACCCGCCCCTGCCGCCAATCACGCCGCCGTCGCCACCGAAGCCGAACCCGCCGGCCGCGCCGATGACGGTGCCGACATTCCCCGGCCCAACCCAAATTCCGCCATTGCCGCCGATCGCGCTGTCATTGAGGAAATTGACGCTGGAGAGCGTGACACTGCCGGTCTGCGCGATGAACAGTCCGCCGCCGAGCCCGCCTGCCCCGCCGCCGCCATCAACGCCGGTGATGCCATCCAAGCCGCGCGCGACCGCATCGGCGATGGTGAGGTGATCGAGGGTGACGGAGCCGGCATAGACGTAGAGGCCGCGCGCCGAACCGCCACCATCGAGTGTGTTGCCTTGCCCAAGTATCTGCAGCGAGGAGCCCGATGCCAGGGCGATCGCCGGAAGGTCCGCCGCCAGGGTGATGTTCTGGGTGAACTGCCAGTAAAACGCCGTATTCGTGGCCGCCGCCGTGCCGCCGTTGCTGACGGCGGTGATTGCGCTGCGCAGATCAGCTTCGGACGTGATCAGTCCGACAACGTGATTGGAAGTCAGAAACTGATTTACGAGCGTGAAGACCGATCCCATTGCCGCAGCACCCCTCAGCACCTCTGGGGCCGGGAGGTCACCCGACGCGCCGTGGCCATCGCGTCCGCAACGGGCGCCGGGATACTTCTACGCCAAACTCACCATTTTACAACGAAATTCGGTGTCAGGAGGCCGAGACGGTGCAGCCCGGCGCACCCTGCGCCCGCAGCTTGTCGCAGGCGCCCTTGGCCGCGTTGGCGTCGGCGAATCCGGCGGTGCGGATGCGCCAGAAGGTCTTGCCGTCACGCTCGACCTTGCTGAACACCGGCTTGCGCGTGCCGAGCACCTCCGGGAATTTCTTGGCCAGCCGCGCCCATTCGGCCTGCGCGGCCTGCTCGGAGCCCACGGCGGCGAGCTGGATCATCGGGCCCTTGGCGCTGGTGGCAGCGGTGGTTGCTGCCACGTGGGTGGCGGCGGCCGGGGCGGCAGGCGGTTGCGCCATGGCGAGCGTCGACGAGGCGGGCTTGGCGGCCGCCGGGGCAGGTGCTGCGATGGGGGCGGCGGTTGCCTGCTTGGGCTGCGGCTTGGCCTCCGCGGGCGCCGTACGGGCGACGGCCGCGGGAGCCGGCTTCTCAATGGCGGCGGGCGCGGACGGAGTGACCGGCGGCAGCGCCGAGGCGATGCTGGCGGCGGCGGGGTTGGGCGCCACGGCGGGGGCTGGCGCGGGCTGCGTCAGCGCCGCCTTCAGCGCCGCCGGGGCGGGGGCCTCGGTTTGCGGCGCCAGCGCGGGCTGGCCCTCGGTCTTGCCCGAGAGAATGGCCTCGTCCTTGCCGGCCACTTGCATGCCGCCGGCATCGGTTGGCTTGGTGCGGATCGGCTTGCTGTCGGCCTCGATCACCGGCACGCCGCTGCGTTTCGCGCCCATGTAGGAGGCGGCGCCGGCGAACACCACGATCACGCCGGCGATGGCGGCGGCAATGATCGCGAGGCGCTTGGTGTTGGGGTCGATCGACTCGCGCGCACGCGGCACGCGGTAGCTGGTGGACGCGGTGCCGCCCGGGCTCATGGCCGGCAAGGGAATGTCGATGTCGTCACGCATGGCCGCCTCTCCTCGCGCGGCCTGGGCTCCGCGCCTAACGCATCTCCTCCACCGGCTCCACGCCCATGACCGCAAGGCCAGACCTGATCACGGTCGCCGTCGCCGCCACCAGGGCGACGCGGGCCAGACTTTCGGTCACGCGGTCGGGTTGCAGGAACCGCAGTGCAGCATCTTCTCTGCCCCGGTTCCACAGTGTATGAAAGTCGCCGGCTAAATCATAGAGAAAAAACGCGATCCTATGCGGCTCCCTTGCCAAAGCCGCTGCTTCCACGGCGCGCGGCCAGCTGGCGAGGCGGCGGATCAGGGTCATTTCGGCATCGTCAGCCAACGACTCCAGGGGTATCTCGCCGAGCCCGCCGGCATCGACCGCGGCGCCGAACATCTCGGCCGCCGCGCGGAGCACCGAGCGGCAGCGGGCATGGGCGTATTGCACGTAGAACACCGGGTTTTCCCGCGTCTGCGCCACCGCCGCCGCGATATCGAACTCCATCTGCGCGTCGGATTTGCGCGTGAGCATGGTGAAGCGCACCGCATCGGGCCCCACCTCGTCCAGCAGATCGCGGAGCGTGATGAAGGTGCCGGCGCGCTTGGACATGCGCAGCGGCTGGCCGTCCTTCAGCACATGGACGATCTGGCACAGCAGCACATCGAGCCGCCCGCCCAACGCCTTGGTCGCCGCCGTCATGCGCTTGACGTAGCCGCCATGGTCGGCGCCGAGCACGTCGATCAGGATATCGGCGCCACGGCGCAGCTTGTCGTCGTGATAGGCGATGTCATTGGCGAAATAGGTGGCCGAACCGTCGGATTTGCGCAGCGGGCGGTCGACGTCATCGCCGAACTGGGTGGCGCGGAACAGGGTCTGCTCGCGCGGCTCCCAGTCGTCGGGGGTTTTTCCTTTCGGCGGCTCCAGCACGCCCTCGTAGATCAGCCCATCGCCGCGCAGCCGTTCGATCATGCGGTCGGTGGCGCCGGCCTCGGCCAGAGCGCGCTCGGAGGAATAAACGTCCTGCTTAACGCCGAGGATCGCGAGGTCCTCACGGACGGACGCCATCATCATCTCGAGCGCGCATTCGCGCACGGTGTGGAACCACACGTCGGGCGCTGCGATGCCCTTCTCCGGCGTGGCCAGCGCGCCGCCATGGGTGGCGGCCAGCGCCTCGGCCACGGGAACGAGATAATCGCCGCGATATTGCAGCCCGCCCGGCACTTCCTCGGCGTATGCCTCCTCGCTGAGATCAGTGCCGATCGCCTGCAGGTATCGCCAATAAGTGGCCCAGGCGAGCGCCGTGATCTGGTTGCCGGCGTCATTGATGTAGTATTCCTTGGTAACGCTATAGCCCGCCTTGGTCATCAGATTGGCCAGCGCATCGCCCACCACCGCGCCGCGGCAATGGCCGATGTGGAGCGGACCGGTCGGGTTCGCCGAGACGTATTCGACGTTGACCCGCACCCCCTGCCCCACCGTGCCGGCGCCATATTCAATGCCGGCGTTCAGGATACCGGGCAGCAGGCCGGG
>JAPLOH010000244.1 GCA_026400845.1 Alphaproteobacteria bacterium | reverse complement strand
CTGCATGCTCTACGAACTTATCCCCAACATGCCGGAGCACAGGCTCGCCCCTCTCATGACAGCCTTCGCCAAGGCCATGTCACAGGCCAGCCAATTTAATGGACTGTTTGCAAAATCGAAATGAGGGGATGGTTGAGGCCATGACCACCTCTCGGACCAATGTTTTCCTCGGCTCGCCCTGCGTTTCGGCATCAGCGCAAACGCGCATCGATCTGTCTAACCGAGCCACGCCAGCAACGCGGCGAGCGTGAAGATCGAGACGGCAGTGGAGGCGACGACAGTGCTCGCCGAGGCTTCGACCATGGTCTCGAAGCGCCGCGCGAGGAGGAAGGCGTTGGCCCCGGTCGGCATGGCGGAGGCCAGCACCAGAACCTTGAAAGCGACCCCCTCGATGCCGACCACGAAAGCGATGGCGGCGACCAGCGCCGGCATCAGGAACAGCTTGAGCAGCCCGCCGAGCAGCACTTCGCGCAAATCGTGCCACCCCGTCGGCTTCGGCAGCGAGGCGCCGAGGCAGAACAGCGCGAGTGGCGGCCCGGCGGCGCCGAGCAGGCCTAGAAAGCGTTGCACGCCGTCGGGAATGCCGAGCCCGGTGAGCCGCCAGCCGAGTGCCAGCACCATCGTCACGATCACCGGATTTTTGACGATGCCGGGCAGCGAGGCGCGCAGGATGCCGAGCGGCCCGCGTCCGCTGCCCCCTGGATGATTGCCGGTATCGGCCTCGATCAGGATGGTCGCCAGCGGCAGCAGGAAGGCGGAGTGGAACGCCACCACCGCCAGCAAATTCGCCACCCCCTCGCGCCCATAGGCGGCATCAACGATGGGAATGCCAAGCATCACGGTATTGCCGAACACGCAGTTGAGCGCGAATACGCCGGAGCCCGCGAGCCCAACCCGCAGCACGTATCTGCCGAGCAGCACCGCCACCGCGAACAGGATCAGCGCGCCGACGAGGAAGCTCATCGCGACATCGGCGAGCCGCAGAGGTGGCGCGCCGCCGATGGAAAGGAACAGCAGGGCCGGCATGGCCGCATAGAAGACGAAGTCCGACATGCCCTTCAGCGCCACAATCTCCAGCAGCCGCAGCCGCATGGCCAGCGCGCCCATGCCGATCAGCGCGAAGACCGGCCCGACGATCCCGATCAGAACGCCCATCAGGCCATGGTTTGCAAGAAGGTCTCGAGCCCGGTCAGCCGCGAGCGCATAAGGCGGGCGGCGTGCAGCACGGCGCGGGTCTCCGCCACCGCCACCGCGAAATCGGCGTTGACCAGCACATGGTGGAACTCCGGCGCGTGGGACATCTCGGCTTGAGCCTCGTCCATCCGCCCCGCGATCACCGCGTCGCTGTCCTGCCCGCGGCCGCGCAGGCGGCGCTCCAGTTCGGCGCGCGACGGCGGCAGAATGAACAGCCCTACTACGTCCTGCGGCAGGGCGGCCAGCATCTGCCGGTGGCCCTGCCAGTCGATATCGAACACCACGTCCCGCCCGGCGGCCAGCACCGCCTCCACCGGGCCGCGCGGCGTGCCGTAGGACTTGCCGAACACCCCTGCCCATTCCAGCAATTCGCCGTCGCGCACCATGGTGTCGAAAATCGCCTGGTCGCGGAAATGGTAGTGCACCCCGTCCGCCTCGCCCGGCCGCGGCGCCCGCGTCGTCACGCTGATCGATAGCGACAGCTCCGGCTCCAGCTCCAACAGCCGCCGGGTGATCGAGGTCTTGCCCGCCCCGGAGGGCGCCGAGAGCACCAGGCACAGCCCGCGGCGGGAGATGAGGGACGCGCTCATTCGACGTTCTGCACCTGCTCACGCAGCTGCTCGATCGTGGCCTTGAGCTTCAGCCCGGTCGCCGTCAGCGCCACCGAGGCGGATTTGCTGCACAGCGTATTGGCCTCGCGGTTGAACTCCTGCACCAGGAAATCGAGCCGGCGGCCGATATTCTCGCCCTCGGCCAGCAGCGCGCGGGCGGCCGCGATATGGGCGCCGAGCCGGTCCAGCTCCTCCCGCACGTCGGACCTTCCAGCCAGCACCGCGACTTCCTGGGCGATGCGCTCCTCGGGGAGCGCCGGGATTTCCGCCATCAGCGCCCGCAGCGTTTCCAGCATGCGCGCCCGTTGCATCGCCGGCTGCTCGGCTGCCTCGACGCCGGACTGGGCGCAAAGTGCCGCGATCGCGTCGATCTGGCCGGCGAGAATCTCCGCCAGCCGCGCGCCCTCGCCACGCCGCGCCACCTGCAATCCCTCAAGCGCCGCGATGAATCCGGCCTGAACGGCCGTCACCTGCGCCTTCACCGCCGCCTCGTCCGCATCCGGCACCGTCGGGCGCAGCACGCCGGGCACCGCCAGCAGCGCCTCCGCCCGTGGTGCCGCAGCACCCGGGATGCG
>JAPLOH010000231.1 GCA_026400845.1 Alphaproteobacteria bacterium | reverse complement strand
TCGAGGTCGATACCGGCATGGCCCGCTGCGGCGTGCAGCCCGGCAACGAAACGGTGGACCTCGCCCGCCTCGTCGCCGCCACGCCCGGGCTCCGGTTGCGCGGCGTGATGGGCTGGGAGGGCCATGCCGCCGGCATGCCGCCCGGCGAGCAGAAGCGCGCCGCCATCACCATTGCGGTCGGCCTGCTGACCTCGAGCGCCGATGCCTGCCGCGCCGCCGGCCTGCCCATCGAGATCGTCAGCTGCGGCGGCACCGGCACATTCATGACCACGGCGGGGCTTCCGGGGGTGACCGAAATCCAGGCCGGCGGCGCGATCTTCCATGATCTGACCTACGCCGCCTGGGGCGTCGAACACGAATTCGCCGCCACCGTGCTGGCCACCGTGATCAGCCGCCCCACCGCCACCCGCGTGGTGGTGGATTGCGGCAAGAAGGCCTTTTCGTCCGACGCCACCGCCCCCCGCCCGCTCGACTACCCCGACGCCACGTCGCTGCGCCTTTCGGCCGAACACGGGCAGTTCGACCTCGGGGCGGCGTCGGACAGCCCCGCCGTCGGTGACCGCATCCGCATCGTCATAGGCTATGGCGACACCACGGTGCATCTGCACGAGACGCTGGTCGGCACCCGCTCCAGCCACGTCGAAGTCGTCTGGCCCCTCCTCGGCCGCGGCAAGCTGAGCTGACAGCGCGCCGCACGTCCTGCCGCCCGCACGGGCGGTACGGGACGGGATCGGGACGGATTCACGTTTGAAAGAACAGCAGGCGCGCGGAAGCGCCCGCACATCGCCGCTGGGCGATCCGGGAATGGAGGCGATGGGGCGTCGCGGACAGGGCAGGGGGGGCGCGCGCATGGGAGGCCCGTGGCAGGGCATGGCGCGGCCAGGGGGCGATGTGCCAGCGACGGCGCGGCGTCACCGCCCAGCGTGCGGCGCGCCACGGCGCGGGGACAGCGATCCACTCCTCGACGTCGGTGGTCTCCAGGTCCGGGCCGAACGCCTCCCCGGCCGCGGCGCCCGCCATCATGCGGCCACGCGAGGCACGGTGATGCCGCCGCCTGGGCAGGCCAGCGTCCCCGAACAAGGCGGCCAGCAGCGCACGCAGAATCCCGGCGAGGGCAGCGATGACCTCTTGGGAAGACTCCGGGGCAAAGATGGGCGCGATGGTCATGGGGCGGCGGCGGTCCTTGTTAGGCGTCAGTCCTTATAACTGACGCATATGCCAGATGCAAGCGAAAATTCCTTGATAAGTTAATTTGCTTATGTTCGGCGGGGAGAGCGCCCTTCCCAACCGCGGGGGCGTCGCCTTACCTTGCGTGTTCCTTCATCAATCGAGGCATCACATGCATATCGGTCTGATCGGCGGCATCGGGGTCGCGGCGACGCTGGTCTACTACCAGCGCCTGGTTGCCGCGGCGGCGGCACGTGGAGTGTCGAAGCTCGATCTCACCATCGTGCACGGCGATATCCAGGAACTCATCCGCAATAACCTCGCCGACCGGCGCGACGCGCAGGCCCGCGCCTTCGTGCCGCTGGTGGAGCGGCTGCGGGATGCCGGGTGTGACTGCGTGGCGATCACCTCGATCGGTGGCCAGTTCTGCGCCAATGAACTGGCGGCGATGTCGCCGCTGCCGGTGGTCTCCGGTGTGGTGCCGCTCGATGCCTATTTCGTGGCCGAGGGGATCGCCGCCGTTGGGCTGCTCGGCACAAGGCTCACGATGCGCTCGCGGCTCTACGGGCAGTTGGTGCGCACCAGGGCGCTGGCGCTCGACGACGAGATCGACGTGATCGGGCAGACCTATCAGGATGTCGCGGTGGCCGGTGCCTGCACGGCCCCGCAGCGGGCACTGTTCTTCGACGCCGGGCGGCGGCTGATCGCGCAGGGAGCGGAGGCGATCGTGCTGGCCGGGACCGATCTCGGCCTCGCCTTCGACGGGCATGACGCCGGATTTAGGGTGATCGACGCGCTCGACGTGCATGTCGCCGTGCTCGCCGATCTCGCGGCTGGGCGCGTCGGCCTCGCGGAGGTCAGCCTGTAGCGCGGCCCCTTCCCTCTACCGCGGGTTTCCCCCTAGTCTCGCCGCCGCAACTCCGCGCGGGAAAGAACAGCACATGTCCGCCAATCCCTATGCCAGTCTCGGCGTCCGCCCCTTCATCAACTGCTGCTCGGTGCGCACGGTGCACGGAGGGAGCCTCATGCTGCCGGAGGTGCGCGACGCGGTGGCCGCGGCGTCGCGGATGTTCGTCAACCTCGATGAGCTGATGGAGGCCGCCTCGGCGCGGATCGCCGAGCTGACCGGGGCGGAATGGGGCATCGTGACTTGCGGCAGTGCGGCGGCGGTGGCGCTCGGCACCGCGGCCTGCGTCGCCGGCAATGATCCGGTCAAGATGCTGAAACTGCCGTTCACCTAGGGCATCCCCAACCGGGTGATCATGCCGAAGATCCAGCGCTTCGCCTATGATCAGGCGATCCGCATGATCGGCACCCATATCGTCGAGGTCGAGACCCGGGCCGAGCTTGATGAAGCCTTGAAGGAGCCGGTGGCGATGGTATGCCTGCTCGGCACCCACGAGCACCAATCCAAGCTGCGCATGGAGGAGATCGTCTCGGTGGTGAAGCCGCTGGGCATCCCGATCCTGGTCGATGCCGCCTCCGAGCATCTGGTGAATCCCTCGCCGTGGCTGGTACGCGGGGCGGATCTGGTGGTGTATTCCGGCGGCAAGTTCCTGCGCGGGCCGCAGACCTCGGGCCTGCTGCTCGGGCGCAAGGATCTCGTGCAGGCCGCCTGGCGCAATGCCTCGCCGCACCAGGCGCTGGGGCGGCCGATGAAGGTGTCCAAGGAGGATATCGTCGGCCTCGTCACCGCCGTCGAATACTGGTTCAAGACCCGCGATGCCGCGGCCGAGCGGCGGCGCTGGGAGGCGGACAACGCGACGATCGCGGCCAAGCTCGGCACGGTCGCCACTGGCGTCGTGGTCGAGCCCACGGGGGTGGAGCGGGTGCCGCGGCTGCGGGTGAGCTGGGATGCCGAGCGCACCGGGATGGACGGCGAGGCGCTGCGCCTGAAGCTGCTGAACGGCTCGCCCCGCATCATGCTCGATGACATGTCGGCCACCGCCAATTCGATCGAGATCGAGCCCTTCGGCCTGCAGCCCGGCGAGGCGGCGGCGGTGGGCGATGCGATCGCGGTGGCGCTTTCGGCCAACGCCGCGGTGGCCAAGCCAGCGCCGGTGGCGGCGGGGGTGGCGGGCGAATGGGAGATCACCGTGAAGTTCCTGCACGGTGCGCGGACCCATCGGCTGCGTCTCGGCCAGAGCGGTGTCGCGATCAGCGGGGAGCAGAGCAGCGACGCCTTCGCCGGCCCGGTCGACGGTCGGCTGACCCCGGAGGGTGTGACGTTCAATTTCGATACAAGATACGAGGGCAGCATCATCCGCTACAGCTTCGCCGGCCAGGTGGCGGGCGATGCGATGGGCGGCACGGTGGAGTTCGGCACCAAGAACGACCATCACCAGGGCGCGGTCAATCTGCGCCAGTTCGGCGAGGGGGCGTGGCAGGCGCGGCGGGTCGGGTAGCGGTTCTTTTTTGAAAAAAAGAACCAAAAAACTTTTATCCGTTTTGCCGCGCATTCTCCTCGGAGAGTGCGAAGCGAACGGATAAAAAGTTTTTGCTTCTTTTTTCAAAAAGAAGCGCCTGCTTACTTTACCCCCGAAAATTCCACGAACAAAGGCACCCGCCATGACAACAGCCTTCGCGGCACTCGGCCGCAAGCTTCGCCTCGGCGTCGTCGGCGGCGGGCCGGGGAGTTTCATCGGCCCGACGCACCGCGCCGCCGCCTTGCTCGACCGCCGTTTCGAGATCGTCGCCGGCGTGCTGTCGTCGGACCCCGAGCGCTGCCGCAGCGGCGCGGCCGAACTCGGCATCACGCCCTACACCGACATACGCGCCATGCTGGCGGCCGAACGGCTCGACGCGGTGGCGATCATGACGCCGAACGATCGGCACTACGACGAGTGCATGGCAGCCCTTGCCGCCGGGGTCGACGTGATCTGCGACAAGCCGCTCACCAATACGCGGGCGGAATCGGCGGCGATCGTGGCGGCGGCGAAAGGGCATGTGTTCTGCCTCACCCACGCCTATACCGGCTATCCGATGGTCCGCCAGGCCCGTGCGATGGTCGCCGCCGGGGCGATCGGCGCGCTGCGCGCAATTCAGGTGGAATATCTCCAGGCCGGCATGAGCACGCCGGTGGAGCAGGGCGAACTCACCGCCAAGCTGCGCTGGAAGCTCAATGCCGGGCGCAGCGGGCCATCGCTGGTGCTGGGCGATATCGGAACGCATGTCCATCATCTCGTGTGCTACGTGACGGGGCGGCCGTTCGTGCGCCTCGCCGCCGATCTCGGCGCCATCGTGCCGGGGCGCGAGGTGGATGATTACGGTGCCTTCCTTGTTCGCCTCAAGGGGGGCGTGCGCGGCACGCTGACGGCGAGCCAGGCGCTGGCGGGGACGGAGAACGACATCACGCTGAAAGTGTATGGCGAGCTTGGCCACATCGCCTGGACGCATCGGCACAACAACCATCTGGAACTGGCGCTGAACGGCCGCCCGGCGCAGCGCCTCGCGCGCGGCGATGCTGACCTGCTGCCGCCGGCGGCGCGGCTGCTGCGGGTGTCGCGCGGCCATCCGGAGGGGGTGACCGAGGCCTTCGCCAACCTGTATCGCGATGCCGCCGAGGCGATCGCCGCGCGCATCACCGGGCACGCCGCCGACCCGTTGGCGCTCGATTTTCCGCCCGCGGAGGACGGCGAGGCGGGGCTGGCGTTCGTCGAGGCGGCGCTGGCGTCGCGGCGGGCGGGGGGGAATTGGGTGGACGTGTAACGCTTCCGCCGGCCAAGGGTTCCATAAGAAGACCGCCATTGCAGGGAGACTTTCATGCGCCACGATGCCCAGGGCCTCGTCCTCACCACCGCGTCCGACGCGGCCGCCGCCGCCTATGACCATTTGGTCAACGGCTATTTGAAATACCGGCTGGACCTGCCGCAGCGCCTCAAGGCGCTGCTGGCGGAAGACCCTGAATTCGGGCTGGCGCATTGCATCCAGGGCTATTTCACCATGCTCGCCTACAAGCAGTCGGTGGTGCCGATGGCCGCGAAATCCGAGGCGGCGGCGCGGCGTTTTACCGAACACGCGACATTGCGCGAGCGCGCCCATGTCGATGCGCTGGCGGCCTGGATCGCCGGAGATCTCGATCGGGCGATCGCATTGTGGGAGCACATCCTGGCCGAGCATCCGCGTGATGTGATCGCCTTTCGCCTCGCCCATTTCGTCAATTTCTGGCTCGGCCGGCCGCAGGACATGCTGGCCTCGGTGGAGCGGGTGATGCCGGCCTGGTCGAGCGCCGATGGCAAGGCCTTCGGCTCCATGCT
>JAPLOH010000353.1:13584-14559 GCA_026400845.1 Alphaproteobacteria bacterium | reverse complement strand
CTTCTATGGCATGTCGACCTTCGAGGGGCCGGTGATGTCCATCCGCTCCGTGAATGCACTGAGCCACTACACCGACTGGACGGTCGGCCACGTGCATTCCGGCGCACTCGGCTGGGTGGCCTTCATCTGCTTCGGTGCGATCTACTATCTCGTGCCGGTGCTGTGGAAGCGTAGCGGTCTCTACTCGCTCAAGCTGGTCTCCTGGCACTTCTGGATCGCGACCCTGGGGATCGTGCTCTACATCACCTCGATGTGGGTGGCCGGCATCATGCAGGGCCTCATGTGGCGCGCATACGACCAGTTCGGGTTTCTGCAGTATTCGTTCTCCGAGTCGGTCAGCGCGGTTCATCCCTACTACGCCATCCGCGCGATGGGTGGGGTGGCATTCCTCTCGGGCGCGTTGATGATGGTCTACAACCTGATCATGACTGTCTACAGCAGCACAACTGAGCGGCGTGACAGCGCTGTGGCGGGAGGCTAATCGCGATGTTCATTCGTCAAGAAACGATCGAGAAGAATGCAATCCTGATGCTGGTGTTGACGCTGGTCAGCATCTCCATCGGCGGGATTGTCGAGATCATCCCTACCTTCACCATCGAGACCACGATCGAGAAAGTGCAGGGCGTCCGGCCTTACACGCCGCTCGAACTGATGGGGCGCAACATCTACGTCCGCGAAGGCTGCTACGTGTGTCACAGCCAGCAGATCCGGGCCCTGAAGGACGAGGTGGAGCGTTACGGCCACTATAGCCTGGCCGTCGAGAGCATCTATGACCATCCCTTCCAATGGGGCAGCAAGCGCATCGGGCCGGACCTGGCACGTGTCGGCGGAAAGTATTCGAACGACTGGCATTATGCGCATCTCATCAACCCGCAGTCACTGGTGCCTGAGAGTCTGATGCCGAAATACGCCTTCCTGGCGGCAAGCTCACTTGAGACGGAGATTATTGCGAAACATCTGAACGCCAACCGCATC
>JAPLOH010000353.1:0-13541 GCA_026400845.1 Alphaproteobacteria bacterium | reverse complement strand
TCGCCAATGCGAAGAAGGACCTGTTGACCCAGGCCGACGCGTCGGCAGACGGCGAGGCGCTCATGGCGCGCTACCCCAAGGCAGTGCAGGTCGCCGGTACGCCGGGTCAACCGACCGAGCTCGATGCTCTCGTGGCCTATCTCCAGGTGCTGGGCACGATGGCCGACCTCGCCGGCGCGACGCCCGCCAAGCTGAAGCAATAGGAGCGCGACATGCAGGACATTCTCGCCACCATATTGTCGCTGCGGATCTACTCCGTCGTGATGATGGTGACCGTCTTCTCGCTGCTGATGGTGACCGTCTTCTGGCCCGGCCGCCGCGCCCGCTTCGAGCGTGACGCCCAAATCCCGCTCGAAGACGATCGCTAGGGAGAACAGACATGCCGACCAAGATTGAAAAGGATATCTACTCCGGCCGCGATACCACCGGCCATGAGTGGGATGGGCTGAAGGAACTCAATACCCCCTTGCCGAAATGGTGGGTGTGGACGTTTGCCGCCACTGCGGTATGGGGCGCCGCCTTCTGCGTCGTCTACCCCTCGGTGCCATCGTTGCATGGCCACTTCCAGGGCCTGTTCGGCTACTCGACCCGCGAGGCCGTCACTGCGGAGGTCAAGGCCCTCGAGGCCCAGCGCGCCAAGGTGCTCGACCGGGTGAACGCGACCCCGATCGAGCAGGTCCGCAAGGACCCGCAACTGATGGCCGTGGCAACAACCGCGGGGCGCATCGCGTTCGCCAACAACTGCCAACCCTGCCACGGTGCGAGCGGCGAAGGGCGGCCGGGCTACCCGACCTTGGCGTCCGATAGCTGGATCTGGGGCGGCAAGCTCGCCGACATCCAGCAATCCATCACATACGGCATCCGAAGCGCCCACCCCGACGCGCGGGCGAGCGTGATGCCGAAGTTCGGCGTCGACGGCGTACTGAAGCCCGATGAGATCAGTGCGGTTTCGGACTATGTCATGACGCTGTATGGCAAGGGGCAATCCAGCCCGGCGGCTGCCAAAGGTGCGGTGATCTTTGCCGAGAACTGCGTTGCCTGCCATGGAGAGAAGGGCGAGGGCAAACGAGAACTCGGCGGCCCTTCATTGCTAAGCGCGGTGCACCTCTATGGGGACACGCGCGAGGCGGTCATCGCCCAGGTGACGAACCCGCGGCAGGGGGTGATGCCGAATTGGAACACCCGCCTCGATGCAGGAACCATCAAGAGCCTCGCATTGTACGTGCATGCTTTAGGGGGCGGTGAGTAGCGTCGCATGACGAAGCTCGGCAAGGCGGCTCCACGGTCCACGCAGGCGCAGATGCTGAGCGAGAATGGCCTCTATGCGGACCGGGTGCGGGTATACCCGCGCTCGGTTCACGGCCCCGCCAGGACCTTCAAATGGGCCGTCCTGGTGCTTTGCCTGTCGCTCTACTACGCGATGCCGTGGTTGCGATGGAACCGCGGCCCGGGGCGGCCGAGCCAGGCCATTCTGCTCGATATCGGCCACGAGAGGTTCCACTTCTTCAATGTCGAGTTCTGGCCGCAGGATATCTACTACCTGACGGGAGCATTGATACTCGGTGCTGTCAGTTTGTTTCTCGTCACCTCCCTGGTCGGCCGGGCCTGGTGCGCGTATGCGTGCCCTCAGACCGTCTGGACCGATCTGTTCATGTGGATCGAACGGCGCATCGAGGGTGACCGCAACGAACGCATGAAGCGCGACCAGGGGCCGGCCGATTTTGCCAAGGTGTGGCGCAAGATCGCCAAACACGCGGCCTGGCTGGGGATCGCGTTCTGGACCGGCGGCGCCTGGATCATGTACTACGCCGATGCGCCGACGGTGACATTGGAGTTCTGGAGCGGAACTGCCGCGACACCGGTCTATGTATTCACCTTCCTTTTCACCGCGACGACCTACGTGCTGGCCGGCTGGGCACGGGAGCAGGTGTGCACCTATATGTGCCCCTGGCCGCGGTTCCAGGCGGCGATGCTCGACGAGCACAGCCTGATCGTCACCTACCAGGGCTGGCGCGGTGAACCCCGCGGGCACGGCAAACGCGCGCGTGATACCGCGAAGACGCTCGGGGATTGCGTCGACTGCAACGCCTGCGTCAATGTCTGCCCGACCGGCATCGACATCCGAGACGGGGTGCAACTCGAATGCATCAACTGCGGCCTGTGCGTCGATGCCTGCAATGAAATCATGACCAAGACCGGCCAGGAGAAGTGGCTGATCACCTGGGACACGCTCACGCATCAGAAGGCGCGCGCCGAGGGCAAGTACGACCGATTCCACATGCTGCGGCCCCGCACGTTGATCTACGTCACGGCGCTCGTGCTCGGCTTCGCCATCATGGGATATGCGATGGCGACCCGCGCGCAGATCGATCTTGCGGTTCAACGTGATCGGGCACCGCTGTTCGTGACGGTACGGGATGGCAGTTTGCGCAATGGATATACGGTGAAAATCTCGAACAAGACGCACGAGGCGACCGATTTTGTCGTATCGATCAAGGGCGTCGACGGCGCGGGGATGGCGGGGACCGAGGATGCCGAGGCGCGACTGCCGATGCTGACATTGACGGTCGAGCCCGACAGCGTCGGCACTTTCCGCGTCCTGGTGTTCGGCCGCCCGACGCGCCTCGTTGACGGTTCGCAGGAGATCACCTTCAGCCTGCGCAATACGTTGACCGGCGAGACGGCGAACTATCATTCCGTGTTCATGGGACCGGGCGGGCGTGCAACACATTGAGCGGAGAACGATGATGACGAGTATCGCACTGCCGGTCCGATCCGCCTGGCGCTTCTACCCATGGTTCATCGCGGGGGGGCTCGGTTTCGTGATCGTGGTCAACATGGTGATGGTTTACATCGCACTCAGCACCTTCCCGGGGGTCGCGGCGGTTGACAAGCCGCCTGCCAATGTCTCCGCGCACAAGATGACCGCGCCGCCAAAATGAGTGCATCGGCGGCGATGTTGCAGCCGGCGCGCGCGGCTGCGGTTTGTGCCCATTGCGGCCAGGCGGCGCCGGACGGCCAGCGCTTCTGCTGCACGGGCTGCGACGCGGCGTTCGCCACGATCGATGGGCTTGGCCTCGGGCGCTACTACGCCGAGCGTATCCTCGATCCGGCGGCGCGCCCGCCACGGCCTGAAGGTGATGAACGGTGGGACCTTGCGCGGCACGTCGTCACAAAGGCCGAAGGGCGGCATGAACTCATCCTGGCACTCGACGGTCTCCAATGCGGCGCCTGCGTGTGGCTGATCGAGGCGGTACTTGCCCGCGAGACCGGGCTGCTGATCGGCCGCGTCAACATGACCACCCGCCGGCTGCGGCTGGTGTGGGAGGGGCAGGCGGCGCGGGCCGAGCGCTTCGTCGCCGCCGTCGAGAACCTCGGCTACCGCCTGCTGCCGTACAATGCGACGACTGTTGCGTCCACCGATGATCGCGTCGGGCGTGACCTGGTCCGCGCACTCGCCGTCGCGGGATTTGCCGCCAGCAACGTCATGCTCTCCTCGATCGCGGTGTGGGCGGGGCTCGTGCAGGGGATGGGTCCCGCGACCCGGGAGCTGATGCATTGGGTCTCGGCACTCATCGCCATGCCGGCGATCGCCTATGCGGGGCTGCCCTTTTTCCGCTCCGCGCTGTCGGCGCTGCGCCGCGGCCGCACCAACATGGACGTGCCGATCTCGGTCGGCGTGATCCTGGTCACCGCGATGAGCCTTGCCGAGACCGTCCAGGGGCGCGAGCACACCTACTTCGACAGCGCGGTCTCGCTGCTGTTCTTCCTGCTGATCGGGCGGACCCTCGACCATTTCTCCCGCGGCAAAGCCCGCGCGGCCGCCGAGCAACTGGTGACACTGCGGCTGCTCGACGTTGCGGTGATGGCGGAGGACGGCACCATCACCCGCCGGGCGCCCGAGAGCATCCCCCCCGGCGCGACGGTGATCGCCGCGAGCGGGGAGCGGATCGGCGTGGACGGCGTCGTCGCCCGCGGTGCCGGCACGATAGATACCAGCCTGGTCACCGGCGAAGCTGTGCCGGCCGAGGCCGCGCCCGGCACGCGGGTTTTTGCCGGCACCATCAATCTCGGTGCCACGCTCACCATCACCGCCACGGCGACGGGCGAGGCGACGCTGCTGGCCGAATGTGTGCGCCTCATCGAGGCCGCTGAATCCCGGCGTGGCCGTTTCGTCGTGCTCGCCGATCGCGTCTCGCGCGCCTATGCACCCACCGTGCACATCGCCGCCGCAGCGACGTTCCTGTGGTGGTGGGGCGTTGCCGGGGCGGGGGCCGGCGAGGCGCTTTTGATCGCCTGTGCGGTGCTGATCATCACCTGCCCCTGTGCCTTGGCGCTGGCGGTTCCCGCCGTTCAGGTAATCGCCACATCGCGCCTGTTCCGCAACGGCGTGCTGCTGAAATCGGCAACCGCCCTGGAACGCCTGGCCGAAGCCGACACGGTGGTGTTCGACAAGACCGGCACGCTGACCCTGCCGGCACTTCGGCTCGAACCCGGTGCGGACTCCGCGGCACTGGCCACCGCCGCCTCCCTGGCGATCGCCAGCCGCCATCCGCTCGCGCGCGCCCTCGTCGCGGCCGCCGGCCCTGTGATCCCCGCCGAGGGCGTGGTCGAATATCCGGGCGAGGGGCTGGAGGCCGGCGGCAACCGGCTCGGCAGCCGTAGTTTTGTCGGAGCCGGCACTGATTTGGCGACCAGCGGTCCCCAGATGTGGTTGTCCCGAGTTGACCACGCACCGGTCCAATTCCGTTTCGTTGAATCCCTCCGCCCGGCCGCACGCGAGACCATCGACCGCCTGCGCCGCATGGGCGTCGATGTGCGCATCGCCTCGGGCGATCGCGCGGACGCGGTCGCGGCCGTGGCCGGCGCACTCGACATAGCCGATGCGCAATAGGCATTGAGGCCCGCCGACAAGATCGCCGTGGTGGAGCGTCTTCGCGCACGGGGGCGCCACGTCCTGATGGTCGGTGACGGGCTGAACGACGGCCCGGCGCTGGCGGCGGCGGATGTCTCGGCATCGCCGTCGAGCGCGGCGGACCTCAGCCAGACCACCGCCGATGTCGTCTTCCAGGGCAACAGCCTGGCGGCGGTGGCCAACGTGGTCGCCGTCGCGCGCCGGGCCCGCATTGTGATGCGGCAGAACATCGGCTTTTCGATCGCCTACAACGCCGTCATGCTGCCATTGGCGGTGGCCGGCTATGTCACGCCCTGGATCGCCGCGGCCGCGATGTCGAGCTCGTCCCTCATCGTCATGACCAACAGCTTTCGCCTCAATCGGAGTCCCCAATGAACGCCATGCTCGGGCTGATCCTGCTGAGCCTCGTCCTCGGCGGCGCGGGGCTCGTGGTGTTCTTGTGGTCGCTGCGATCGGGCCAGTACGATGATCTTCAGGGCGCGGCCCACCGGATCCTGCACGACGACCCCTGACGCTATTGACCGGCCGCCGGCACACTCCGACAGTGCCTTTACCCGTCATGGAGGGTTCCTCATGTCCCACCGCATCCTGCTCGCCTGCACCGCCGCCCTTGCCCTCGGAGTAGGGGCCGCACGCGCCGATACGCTGGTGGTCTGCTCGGAGGCCAGCCCCGACGCGCTGAATTCCGCCCTCAGCACCGCCAACACCAGCTTCGATGTCTCGGAGCAGATCGCCGACCGCCTGGTGGAAATGGAAATCGGCGGCTCGCGCTTGAAGCCGGCGCTGGCGGAATCCTGGGCGGTGTCGGATGACGGGCTACGCTACACCTTCAACCTTCGCCGCGGCGTCAAATTCCAGTCCAGCGCCGCCTTCAAGCCGACGCGGGACTTCAACGCCGATGACGTCGTGTTCTCCTTCACGCGGATGTTCGACAAGGAGCACCGCTACTACAAGGTGAGCGGCGGCACTTATCTCGCATTCAGCGCCTTCATCGGCGGCGCCATGAAATCGGTGACCAAGACCGACGACCACACGGTGGTGTTCGAGCTCAACGCGCCTTTGGCCCCGCTGCTCTCCAGCCTCTCCGTGCAGCCCTTCGCCATCTCCTCGGCCGAATACGCCGCCGCGATGGACAAGGCCGGCACGCCCGAGAAGCTCGATCTCGAACCGCTCGGCACCGGCCCCTTCCAACTCGTGCAATACCAGAAGGACAGCCTGATCCGCTTCCGCGCCTTCCCCGATTTCTGGGGCGCCAAGGGCGGCCAGCCCGAGCGGGTGGCCAAGGTCGATCAACTCGTCTTCTCCATCACGCCGGACGCCGCGGTGCGCTTCGCCAAGCTGCGCGCGGGCGAATGCCAGGTGGCGCGCTACCCCAACCCCGCCGACATGCCGGCGATGCGCAGCACCGCCGGCGTCGTGGTCCAGGAGAGCACCATCGCTTCCATGGGCTACCTTTCCTTCCGCACCGACAAGAAGCCCTTCTCGGACAAGCGGGTGCGCGAGGCGCTGGCCAGCGCGATTGACCTCGATAACCTAGTCAAGGCGGTGTTCCAGGGCACCGGCTCCCCCGCCGCCGCCGTCGTCTCGCCCACCCTCTGGGGCCACAACCCCGCGCTGAAGCCGCGGCCCTATGACCCCGCCCGCGCCAAGGCCCTGCTCGCCGAGGCCGGCTTCCCCAACGGCTTCAGCATCGATCTTTGGGCGATCCCGGTGGCCCGCGCCTATATGCCCAACGGCCGCCGTGCCGCCGAGATGATCCAGGCCGATTGGGCCAAGATCGGCGTCACCGCGAAAATCGTCACCTACGAATGGGGCGAATATCTCCGCCGCGCCCGCAACAACGAGAGCGAAGCCGGCATGCTCGGCGGCACCTGGGACTATCCGGACCCCGCGCAGATGCTCGGCGGCTTCACCTGCGGCGCGCTCGCCAATGGCCGCAACATCCCGCAATGGTGCAACAAGGAGTACAGCGACCTCGTGCAGAAGGCGAACATCGTCACCTCCGTCGACGAGCGCACCAAGCTCTACCAGCAGGCGCAGCAGATCATCCATGACGAGGTGCCGATGATGCTGTTCGCCGATGCCAAGGCCTTCGTCGGCGTTTCCGCCAAGGTCAACGGCTTCAAGCTCCACTTCCTTGGCGGCCAGCCCTTCGGCGGCGTCAGCCTCAAACCGTAGGATATTCACCATGCAACTCGCCCTCTCCACCTGGCCCGAAGTCGAGGACTATTTGCGCGGCTCCGACGGCATGATCGTGCCGATCGGCTCCGTCGAGCAGCACGGCCCCAACGGGCTGATCGGCACCGACCATCTCGACGCCGAATTCGTCGCCCGCGGCGTGGGTGATGCGATCGGCGCCGCGGTGGCGCCGACGCTGGCCTACGGGATGTCCCAGCACCACCTCGCCTTCAAAGGCTCGGCGACGCTGCGGCCGAGCACGCTGATGCTGGTGGTGCGCGATGTGGTGGAGAGCTTCGCGCTGCACGGCTTCCGCAAATTCTTCTTCATCAACGGCCATGGCGGCAATGTCGCCACCGTGACGGCGGCGTTCGACGAGCTCTACGCCGCCCGCTCACTGCGCGCCGCGGATAGCGCGGTGCAGTGCCGCATGACCTTCTGGTCCGCCGGCGAGCGCTGCCGCAAACTCGGTGAGCAGCTCTACCCCGGGGCCAACGGCGCCCATGCCACCGCCGCCGAAGTGTCGCTCGCGCAGTACTACCAGCAAGAGCACATCAAGCACGCGCAGATGACGCCGAAGGTCGCGGCCCCCTCCAGCCCCTTCTTCGAAGCCGCCGATTACCGCCGCCGCTTCCCCGACGGCAGGATCGGCAGCGACCCCTCGCTCTCCACCCCCGAGCACGGCAAGCTGCTCTACGAGGCGGCGGTGCAGGACATGGTCGAGGCCTACAAGGCGTTCATGGCCTACTGAGGGTCATCTAACGGCCGGAACCCGGCGCCCGTCATCTCCGCGAGAATGCCGGGTAGCCGTGGCACATACCGCGCTCCGTGCCCGGCATCGAGCACCCTCTGCAGCACCGCCCGCGCCGCTTCCGCCATATCCATCGGCGCCCCGGCGGCCTCGGCCAGCTGCCGGTAGCCATCGAGCACGCCGACACCGTTGACCAGGCGGCCGCGGCCGCGGCTGTCATCGCCATCGAGAATCCAGGGCTTGATCCACTGGAACATCGTGCTGTTGGAGCCGCCGGCCTCGATCATCGCGCAGAGCGGCGCGAATGGCACGCCCATCTTGCTCGCCGCGGCGAAGGTCTCGGAGATCACCACCGCATTGGTGAAGCTGATGAAGTTGTTGACGATCTTGACCATCAGCGCCGCGCCGAGCGGCCCCGCCTCGATGATCGTATCGGCATAGGCCGAAATCACCGGGCGGATGCGGGCGATCGCCTCCGGATCACCCCCCACCAGGGTAGAAAGCCGCCCCTCCTCCGCCTCCTTGGGTGTGCGGCCGATCGGCGCGTCCAGCAGGGTCACGCCCCGCTCAGCCAGGATGGCACCGAGACGGCGGGTGAAATCCGGGTCCCCCGTGCTTTTGTCGGCGATGATCATGCCCGGCCGCAGGGCATCGATGCAGCCGTCGGGACCGAGGATCACCTCCTCCACCGCCGCCACGCCGGGCAGGCAGAGGAACATCACGTCGCTCGCGGCCGCCAGCGCCGAGGGGGAAGGGGCCTCGGCGGCGCCTTTGGCCACCAAGTCCTCGATCGGGCCGCGGTTGCGATGGGCCAGTAGCGTGAGGGGAAAGCCCTTCAGCAGAATGTTCTTCGCCGCCCCATGGCCCATCAGGCCGACTCCGGCATAGCCGATACGCAAAATTTCGCTCACCTGGCGCTCCCTGGGTTCAAAAACGAAAGCCAGTATCGCTGAAACGGCCGGCGGGCCGTCAAGGGGAAGTATGCCCGCATTTCCTGGAGCCAAAAAGCACGAAATCATCGCTGACATTGCTTGTGCCTCGCCATACCGCCCGCAGACGGCATTCCAGCGGCATGGATCAGATAAAGCCTTTTGGCTCAATTCTTCGCAGAATGAACACTCTTTCTTGTCCTGTGCGTGTGATTTCGAAGCTGTCCCCATTGCCGCCGCCGTACCTGGAGATGCGGATTCCCGGTGCAGGCGGTTCCCGATGCGAATTCGGTTGCATTTTGCCGATTGACAAACACCGGTTTCCTCGAAAAAAACGTGCAAAATAGATGAAACTGGGGATATCCATGCCGGGACAATCGATTTTTATCACGCGCGTCAATCCCGCGGACGATACAGGTGGGTCAGACAGCGATTCATGGACGAACCTGGTCACCTATCGGCTCCAGGGCACAGGAGCACCTGGGCATAGCGTGGAAATTAAATACGATACTGTGTTGATTTCCGGAACAGCACCGCTCGGCGTCGGCGTGGTCGGAAGCGATGGCACCTTTGATATCGAGGTTACCGATGGAAGAAGATACTACCCTTATCTGCCAAATACGATAAGTACTTTCCCGGAATGGTCACCACTCAAGGCGATCGACGTTACCGTGACAGGCGATGATACCGGCCTCTACAGCTTCGAAGATAAGCAAGCGGCGGTTTCCGACAGGTTCGATGTAAGATACGATTTCATTCCCGGAAGCCCGGGACAGTTTACATTTCCAACCACCAACGCCTTTTCCGGGGGCACGATATCGTACAGCAATACCGCCACCCCGGCGGTGGTCGGCGGAGCGCCGGGAGATGCCTGGAAGGTCGAGGTCTATGACGGGGCGACACTGGTCGGCAGCACCGAACGCGAGCTCCCGGTGGTCGGCTTCGCGGGCTGGCAGCCGAGTGACTGGGCCTTCAACTTCAACACCGATCCGTTGCCCGATGGCGCGCATGACCTGCGGATCCGCTGGCAGGATGGTGCGGGCAACTGGTCACCGCTGTCGTTCGGGCAGACGGACGCGGCTGGTTTTCTGTTGACGACCGACACGGTGGCACCGGAGGCGGCGACGGTCGATCTGACACCGGCCCTCCGCAATATTTCGGACACCGGGCTGAGCCAAACCGACTATATCACGGCGTCGAACAGCATATACGTAAGCGGGACGGCGGAGCCGGGCAGCCAGGTGACGATCGACTGGAGCAATGCTGGCGGATCAGGGACGTTGGGGACCGCGCGGGCCGACGGGGATGGCAATTGGTCCGCGCAAGTCGGGACCTTCGCGAATACCGAGTATGACGTGTTCGCAACCGCGACCGACATCGCCGGGAACACCGGGGCGACATCAGCGCCGATGCATCTGCGGGTCGACACGACCGCACCGGGATTGCCACAGAATATTTCAGTGCAGTTGATCTCGGCGGACGGGAGAAACGTCAACATTTTTGGGACTGGCGAGCCGGGCGCAATGGTGATGCCGCGGACCGGCGGGTGGTCAGCATTGGTCGACAGTGCTGGAAATTGGGCACATTCTGGCGCATCGCCGAACTTCTATGTCGATGTCATGCAATCTGACGCGGCTGGCAACAGCAGCGACTTCACCCAAGGTGTCGCTGTTGGCTACGGGTCGGGCGGCGGCAACATCATCGGCAACAACTTCAACAACGAGCTTATCGGCAGTGACGGCAACGATACATTCCAGGGCGCGCCGGGGGATGATGTGCTGCGCGGCGGGAACGGGAATGACTACCTGAACGGCAACGTCGGCAATGACACCATCTATGGCGACGATGGCAACGACACGCTTGATGGGGCGGAGAACAATGACATTCTCTACGGTGGGGCCGGGCTGGATACGCTTCTGGGCGGCCTCGGCGACGACCGCCTCGAAGGGGGCAGCGGGGCTGATAATCTCGATGGCGGAGAGGGTGATGACACACTGAACGGTGGGGCCGGTGTAGATACGGTCGCCGGCGGGGCGGGGAACGACACCTATATCGTACTCGCAGCCGGCGACACACTGATAGAGTTGCCGGGCGGTGGGACCGACACGGTGCTGTCGGGATTGGCGAGTTTCCAACTGCCGGCGGAGTTCGAGACATTGGTGATCAAGCTGGCGACCGGGGCGAAGGGGTTCGGCAACGATGCGGCCAACACGCTCATCGGGTCCACTGGGAATGACACGCTCTCGGGCGGGCTTGGCAACGACACGCTGAACGGGGGCGGTGGGGACGATACGCTGAATGGCGGCGACGGGGACGACAGCCTCGATGGCGGCACCGGAGCAGACCTGCTCATCGGCGCGCTTGGCAATGACACGCTGAATGGCGGCGCGGGCGCCGACACGATGGCTGGCGGGCTGGGGGACGACAGCTACTACGTCAATGAGACCGGCGATGTGGTGAGCGAGAAAAACGGGGCGGGGACCGATACGGTTTTTGTCGCGCTCAATACCTACACTCTCGGGCTCAATCTGGAAAACTTGGCTTTCCTCGGGAATACCGCTCACACCGGTATCGGCAACGGGCTGAGCAATGCGCTGAGCGGGGCCGAGGGTGATGACCGGCTGGACGGTGCCGCGGGCGTGGATACGCTGACGGGCAATGGTGGGGCCGACAAGTTCCAGTTCACGGCCGGTGAAGCGAACGGGGATGTGGTGGTCGATTTCGTCAGCGGAGTGGACCGCCTGGTTTTCACGGGTTTCGGTACCCGTGCTGCGGGGGCGACATTCGCGTATGTCGCCGGCAATGACTGGCAGGTTACACCGGCGGGCGGTGGGACCGCGGAGGTGATCCACCTGACCAATGGTGCGTTGGTTGCACCGACCGACGTGACGTTCCTCTAATCTGCCCCACCGCTCGCGCGCCGCCTTCCCCGTCATCTCGCAGGAGAACGGACGTCCGGCCCCTCCATGAGGGGGCTGGCCTCCGCGTGGGAAGCGGGCCAATCTGCGCCCAACGTATTTCCGGAGGGGACGATGACCGCCAATCGCAAGAAGCTGCTGCTGCCGCAGGCCATGTCCGAGGCCGGCTGGAACGTCGCCCGCGCGCGGGAGGATGTCGAGGTGGTCGGCTTCCATGACCTGACCCCCGAGGCCGAGTTCCGCGCCATGCTCGCCGATGTCGATGGCGTGCTGCTCTGGGGCCGCCCGTTCCGCGCCGGCGATATCGCGGCCGCGCCGAACCTCAAGGCGGTCGCCCGCATCGGCGTCGGCTACGATGCCGTCGAGGTGCCGGCGCTCGATGCTCGCAAGATCCCGCTGCTGATTGCCGGCACCGCGAATTCCGTCACCGTCGCCGAGCATGCCATCTACTTCATGATGCACCTCGCCAAGCGCGGCTTCGACCAGCACGAATTCGTCCGCTCTGGCCGCTGGCGCGACAAGATGCAGGCGCCGATCGTCGATCTCTTCGGCAAAACGCTCCTCATCATCGGCTTCGGCAAAATCGGCACCCGCGTCGCCGCCCGTTGCCTGGCGATGGAGATGACGGTGCTGGTGCATGACCCCTACATCGCCCAGGACGTCATTCGCGCCCGAGGCGGCATTCCCGCGCCCGACCTCAACGCCGCCCTGGCAAAGGCCGATTTCGTCACCATCCACTGCCCGAAGTCGCCCAGCACCGTCGGCCTGATCAACGCCGAGCGGCTGGCCTGCATGAAAAAGACCGCCTTCCTCGTCAACACCGCCCGCGGCGGCATCATCGACGAACCGGCGCTCTACGCCGCCCTCACCAGCGGCGGCATCGCCGGCGCCGGGCTTGACGTGTTCGCGCAGGAGCCGGTGGAGCCGGAGAACCGGATCCCCCACCTCCCCAACGTCATCACCGCGCCGCATATGGCCGGCGTGACGCTCGAATCGCTCGATCGCATGGCCATCACCGCCGTGCAGAACGCGCTCTCGGTGCTGGATGGGCGGCCGAACATGGAGAACGTGGTCAACAAGGGGGTCTATTCCTAGGTCGCACCATCTGGTCTAGCGTGGCGTCCGCGCCCCCGCATCGGGTGGCGTTAAGAACCGCAAAGCGGAGGGAACTGAATGTCCAAACGAACAACAGCGGCGCTGATCGCGCTCGGCGCGACGCTATGGCTCGGCCAAACGGCGCTCGCCCAATCCCCACCGCCGCGCGAAGTGCCGGCCAAGAAGCTCACCGTGCCGGGCGATGTCAGCCCTGATATGGCGAAACTGATCGCCAATCCCCCGGCACCCTTCTGGAACACTGACCCGAAGACGCCGCAGGAATGGAAGGACTGGGTGAACCAGCGCGCCCAGGTCAGCATCGCCATCGCGCGCGACGCGGCGGCGAAGTTCGGGGTGAAATACGAGAAGATCACCCTCGGCGGCGTGCCCGCCTACATGGTCACCCCGCGCGAGGTGGCGCCGGCCAACCGCAACCGCCTGCTGTTCCACGTCCATGGCGGCGGCTACGTGCTGAGCCCGGGCGAGGCCGGCCTCACCGAGGCCATCAATATGGCCTATTACGGCAGCTTCCGCGTGGTCTCGGTCGATTACCGCATGCCGCCTGACGCGCCCCATCCCGCCGCGATGAACGACACCATGGCGGCCTGGAAAGCCGCGATCAAAATGGCCAAGCCGAAGAACATGGCGGTCTTCGGCACCTCCACCGGCGGCGGCATGACGCTGGCGCTGGTGCTGCGCGCCAAGCAGGAGAAACTGCCACTCCCCGCCGCCATCGCGCCCGGCACGCCCTGGTC
>JAPLOH010000259.1 GCA_026400845.1 Alphaproteobacteria bacterium | reverse complement strand
TGTCAGTGCCGATATGGCGGATCGCGTATAGCGCGAGTGGCAGCAGGGAGGCGGCGATGAGAAAGACGGCGATCGGGGAAATCCAAGTCGAGGAGACTCCCATCACCGCCGCCCCGATGCCGGCACCGATGGAGCCGTAGCGGGAATTCCGCCCGAGCCGCTCGCCGAACCCGGAACGGCCGGCGACCGAGAGGCTGATCGAGGTGATCGCCGGCGAGAGCAGCGTGCCGGCCGCGGCCTGCATGGCCAGCGCCATGATCACCGGAAAGGTCTTCGGCATCAGCGCCAGAATCACCGGCACCACGCCGATAACGACCACCGCCCCCCACACCAGCCGCCGCCGGTTCGGCCCCGCCGCATCGACCCACATGCCCGCGGGGATCTGGCACAGGGTGGAGGCCACGGTGGCGATGGTCAGCGCGAAACCGATGCTGGTCTGGGTCCAGGCCTGGGCGGTGAGGTAGACCGGGATGAAGGCGCCATAGGCCGCGCCCATGGCGGCAACGAGAAGGTTCAGCGCATCGAGCCCGCGATCCGGCCGCAATTGCACCGTCATTTCGGTGTTGCGGGACCCAGCACCCGTACCGGCACATCGGTGCCGCGGTATTCCGGGGCGGCGGCGACCTCGTCCATCGTCATCTCCTCGATGATGCGGGGGTCGGCGATGTCATGCGAGAAGCGCAGGCTCCGCCACGCCACCGCGACCCGCCGTGTGCCGATGCCCATGAATCCACCGACATCCATGATCGCCACGCGGGGCCGCCCGTCGGGGTCAACCAGGATATCGACAATGCGACCGATATCGCTGCCGGATGTGTCGACCACCATCCGCCCGAGTACGGAGCCGACCTGGCCGGGCTGGAACACCGTCTGCGCCGGAAGCGGCGTGGGCACGGCGAAGGCGGCGAAGGCCAGGCTTGCGGCAATGCAGGGACGCATGGCGAACTCTCCGGGATGCGTCTCGGTTGAAACGGGCAACCGATCGTGTCCACATAGGGCATCAGGCGACAGGAGTTTTCAACGATGACCGACACCACGACGATGGACAAGATCCGCACCTACCACGACGAGCTGACCGCGATCCGACGCGACATCCATGCCCATCCCGAAATGGGCCTGGAGGAGGTCCGAACCGCGGCGCTGGTGGCGGCAAAGCTGCGGGAATGGGGCATCGAGGTCACCGAGGGCGTCGGCGTCACCGGCGTGGTCGGCACGGTGCGCGGGCGTCTTCCCGGACAGCGTTCGATCGGCCTCAGGGCGGATATGGACGCGCTTTCGATCCCCGAGCAGACCGGGCTGCCCTATGCCTCCGTCAACCCCGGCGTGATGCATGCCTGCGGTCATGACGGGCACACCACCATGTTGCTGGGGGCGGCACGCTATCTCGCCGAGAACCGCGATTTCTCCGGCACCGTGCAACTCATCTTCCAGCCCGCCGAGGAAGGCCGCGGTGGTGCGGTGGCTATGCTGAAGGACCGTCTGTTCGAGCGCTTCCCGTGTGACGCCGTTTACGGGATGCACAACATGCCGGGCATCCCTGTCGGCAAGTTCGCCATCCGCAAGGGCGCCTTCCTCGCCGCCGCCGGGCGGTGGAAAGTGGTGTTCAAGGGCACTGGCGGCCATGGCGGCGCCACCCCGCATCTGGCGACCGACGTGACGGTGGCGCAGGCGCAATACGTGATGGCGCTGCAAACCATCATTGCGCGCAATGTTTCGCCACTGGAGGCCGCGGTGATTTCGGTCGGCTCGATTCATGGCGGCTCCAACCTCTCCTCCAACGTGATGCCGTCCGAAATCGAGATCACCGGAACCCAGCGCTGCTTCTCCAAGGCGACCCAGGCGATCCTCGACACCAGGATGACCGAACTCGCCCATGCCATGGCCGCCGCCAATGGCTGCACTGCGGAGGTCGACCTCAGCTGGGGTACCACGCCGCTCGTCAACCACGCCGATCATACCGACGTCGCCATCACCGCCGCCAATGCGCTGGTCGGCGCCGCGAACGTGGCGCCGGACAGCCCGCCGATCACCGGGGGCGAGGATTTCTGCTATATGCTGGAGGCCAAGCCGGGCGCCTTCATCTTCGTCGGCAACGGCGTCAACGAGGGCGGCAAGACCCATCAGGTCCATACGCCGCACTATAATTTCAACGACGAGATCATCCCGCTCGGCGTCGCCTGGTGGGTCAACATCGTGCGCGAGGAGCTCAAGCTCGGCTGATCCGTCGCGCCGATGCGCTTCGAGGGGCATATCGACGTCTGCCGCCCGGACCTGATCTCCGGCTGGGCCCGCGACGCCGATGATCCCGGGGCGATCCTGCGGCTCGAGG
>JAPLOH010000098.1 GCA_026400845.1 Alphaproteobacteria bacterium | reverse complement strand
GCTCCATCCGCCGCACCCACTGCCAGGGCGCCTATCCGGTGGTGGAGCATCACGGGCTGATTTTCGCGTATTTCGGTCCGGCGGCAGACATGCCGCCCTTCCCGATTTTCGACACCATGCAACTTCCCGATGATCTCATGGTGCCGCTGCTCATCCCGGTGCCGACCAACTGGGTGCAGGTGTTCGAGAACTCGACCGACCCCTACCACGTCACCTTCCTGCACTCGCGGGTCAGCGGCGTGCAGTTCCAGGAGAACCTCAAGCTCCTCCCCACCGTGACCTATCACGACCGCCCGACCGGGCATTTCTTCACCAGCGCCCGCAAAGTGGGGGACCTCGCCTGGTTCCGCGTGCATGACCACATGCTGCCCAACTTCTCGCAGAACGGCGGCATGCATGTGGAGGGCAACGAGCCGGTGTATTTCGTGCGCACCGGCCTCACTCGCTGGATCGTACCGGTGGATGACACCAACACGCTCTACATCGCCTGGCGCCACTTCAACACGGAAACCGACCCGAAAGGGAAGGGGCGGCCCGAACTCTGCGGCTACAACTCCGCCGACTTCTACGGCCAGACCGACGAGCGCGCCTACGAGGCCCGCCAACGTAACCCCGGCGACTACGAGGCCTGGATCGGCCAGGGCGAGGTCGCCATCCACGCCCGCGAAATCATGGCCTTCACCGACAAGGGAGTCGCTGCCTATCGCCGCCGCCTGCGCCGCGCCATCCGCCGCCTCGCCGAAGGCACCGCGCCGCCGGCAATGACCTCCTACGGCCAACCGGTGCCGACCTACGGTGGCGATACCATCCTGCGAGTGCCGCCCACCAACCTCGACGACGCCACCCTGCTCGACCGGCTTTCCCACAAGATCGCCGACATCTACCGCAGCGCCGACGCCATGGCGGGCCAGTCCCGCGTCGATCACATCCGCGAAAACCTGCGCGCCCTCGAAGCCCGTGGCTGCGATCTCACCGAGTAGGCGCGATCACCGCGCGCATTCCGTGTGGCCGGGCATGAACGCTGCCATCGCCTCGGATGGCGCTCCGAGGCGGGCGGCGTAGGCGGTGAGCGTGGCGCCCAGTGTGGCGCCCAGTGTGGCACTGGGCGGTGGCTTGAGGGCTGCCAGACGCGCAAGCAGCATGCGCTCGGCCTCCAGTTCAAGTGCCTGCACCTGGGCACGTAGGTTTTGGGCGTCCGGTTCGGACTTCATCGCCCGGCGGGCCGCGCGCAAGGGTGCGATGACGGCGATGCGCCAAGGGGCGGCGGCGGCCTCGAAGGCGGCGAGGCCGGCGGCGTCGGGGCAGGTGCCCTGGGAGGCATGCCAGAGCAGGGCGATCAGCAGGCAGACATCGCCGCCATGGACGTCCTGCAGATGCAGGGCCGCTGCGGCGAAGCCGGGGCGGGCGTAGATGGCTTGGGCGAAGGCGCGCGCTGGCCACCATATCCGCCGGCAGGGTGATGCCGGCGCGGGCCGCGGCGGCTTTGTTGAGCAGCAGGTCGAACGCCCGGTAGGTCGCCGGCATCATGGTGCCGGGTGCCTTGCCGAGCAGGACGGGCACCGCGACGTCATGCGCCCAGTCCTTGCCGGCCTGGTGCTGGTTCTGCGCGTAGGAGGCGATGGCGCCGCGCTCGACGGCGGAGGTGTCGTAGGAGAACAGCGGGATCTTGCCGTCCCGCGCCACCTTGGCCACCGCGTCGAAGGCGGAGGCCACCGTGTTGTCCTGCGGCATCAGCAGGGTGTCGGCCTTGGTGATCAGCGCCTGCGCGGCGTTGAGCATTTCGGCGGAGGAGGTGATGTGCACCTCGGCCCAAATGAGGCCGCGCTTCATCGATTCGGCCTTGTTGAGGTTGTTCAGCGTCACCGAATTGGCTTCGGCGGGGTTGTAGATGGTGCCGACGATCTTGGCGTTGGGGTGCAGTTTCAGCAGCACGTCCCACATCTTGGCCACCGGCGGGATGCCGTAGATGCCGGCGACGTTGGTGCCGGTCGGCTTGTCCAGCGCGGCGAGGATGCCGGAGTCGACGGGGTTGGTGACGCAGCCGAAGGCGACCGGCATATCCGTCCCTTTGGTCAGGCGGATGGCGGCCTGCACGTTGGGGGTGGTGCAGGGGGCCATGAGGTCGACTTTGTCGGCGATGAATTTCTCGGCGATGTTGCGGGCATTGGCGACGTCACCCTGGGCGTTGAGGTAGCGGAAATCGAGGTTCTTGCCCTCGATGAAGCCGGCCTCCTTGAGCCCTTCGAGGAAACCGTTGCGCGTCGCGGTGAGCGCCGGGTGATCGACGATCTGGGAGTAGCCGATCTTGTAGGTCTTGCCCGGGGTGGGGGCGGCCTGCTGGGCTTGCACGCTGCCGGCCAAGGCCAAGCCGGCGAGAACTCCGAGCCACATCCGACGCATCATCACACCCCTCCCTGATTGCCCCCGCAGTCTTCGCCCGGCTGCCTCACAGCGTCAACAAGGCACGGTCCGAGGCGAGCACGGCTCCGCTGGCGGCGCGGAAGCGCTCGACGAGGCCCGGCACGGTGAGGGCGGATTTCTCGGTACCCTGGACGTCCAGCACCACGCGCCCGGCATGCATCATCACCAGCCGGCCGCCCCAGGCGATCGCGGCCTGCATGTCGTGCGTCACCATGATGGAGGTTAGCTGATTTGCCGCGATCCGCCGCGCGGTCAGCTCCATCACCAAGGCAGCGGCGCGGGGATCCAGCGCGGCGAGGTGCTCATCGAGCAGCAGCAGGCCGGGCTCGGCCAGCGTCGCCATCAGCAGCGCCACCGCCTGGCGTTGGCCGCCGGAGAGGGTGCCCATGCGGGCGTCCATGCGGTCCTCGAGGCCGAGGCCGGTCTCGGCCAGCAGGTCACGGAAGCGGGCGCGGCGGGGCTGGGTGACGGCACGGCCGAAGCCGCGGGACTGGCCACGCAGCGCTGCCATGGCAAGGTTCTCGGCGATGCTCATAGAGGCGCAGGAACTCTCCCGCGGATCCTGCGCGATGCGGCCGATGCGCCCGGCACGGCGATGCACCGGCAGGCCGGTGATGTCGGCGCCATCGAGGACGATACTGCCGGAATCAGGCCGCTCATGGCCGGTGATGCAGCGCAGCAGGGTGGATTTGCCGGCACCGTTGGAGCCGATGAGGGTGACGAAATCGCCGGCCTCCAGCGCGAGGTCAACGCCCGCCAGCGCCGTGGTGGCGTCCGCGCCGCCTTGGTTGAACACGCGGGCGAGACCACGCAGTTCGAGCGCCATGCTCATCGCCGTGCCCGCAGCCGCGGCAATGCGAGGGCGACCAGCAGCAGGGCGGCGGTGATCAGCTTGAGGTCCACCGGGTCGAAACCCACCCTGAGCGCACCAGCTACCAGCAGGCGGTAGATCAGGACGCCCAGGATGGTGGCGACGATCCAGCGGATGATCCCGCCATCGCCGAACATCGCCTCGCCGATCATCACCGCCGCCGCGCCGGTGACCAGGATGCCGGCGCCCATGCCGATATCGGCGAACCCGTGGTCCTGCGCCACCAGGGCGCCGGAGAGCGCGATCAGCCCATTGGAAAGCGCCAAGCCGATCATCTTGGTGCGGGCGGTATCGACGCCGAGACCGGTGATCATCGCCTCGTTCTCTCCGGTAGCGCGCACCGCGAGGCCGAGATCGGTGCGCAGAAACCAGGCCATTCCGGCCGCCACTGCGGCCAGCAGCAGCGCGGTTACCAGGATTACCACCCAGGCATCGCGCCAGCCCGGCAGGAACGCGCCGATGCGGTCGAACATGGTGGAGGTGGAGAGCAGCGAGATGTTGGCTTTGCCCATCACCCGCAGATTCACCGTGTAGAGCGCGGTCATTACGATGATGCCGGCGACGATGTTGTTGATCCGCAGCCGCGTATGGATCACCGCCGTCACCACCCCTGCCGCCGCCCCGGCGGCCACGGCGGCGAACATGGCGGGCAGCGGGTGCATTCCCCCCGCCAGCATGGCGGCCGCCACCCCGCCGCCCAGGGGATAGCTGCCCTCGGCGGTGAGGTCGGGGAAGCGGAAGAAGCGGAAGGTGAGCAGCACGCCAAGGCCGAGGAAGCCGAACAAGGTGCCTTGTTCGAGCATATTCAGGAGCAGGGATTGAAGTTGAAGCATCAGGGAAGCAAGTTCTTTTTTGAAAAAAAGAACCAAAAAACTTTTGCCCGTTGGTCACCGAGCGTGGGGCAAACACCAGCGGATAAAGGTCTTTTTGCTTCTTTTTCTTCAGAAAAAGAAGGCCTTCCTTGCTTCCTCAACTGATGTAATCCTTGAGGTTGACCGCCCCGACCCCCGGAATGCGCTTGCGGATAAACTCCTCCTTCCGCCCGAATGGCACGGTGGCGTCGATACCGAGGCGGCCGAAATAGTCTTTCTTGGGGTCGCGGTAGAAGCCGGGGATATCGGGGATCACCAGCGCGCGGGTATCGGCGCGGCCGCGGGTGAGGTAGGCCCACCACACGTCGTTGAAATCGTTGATATCAACGTCTTCGTCCACCACGAACACGGTTTTCGACCAGTCGTGGTTGGCGCCCATGGCGGTGAGCATCACCTGTCGGGCGTGGCCTTCGTAGGTTTGCTCGATCTGCACCACGGTGCTCATCACCGTCGGCGCGCAGGACACGTCGATGATGCCGCGCAGGCTGGCGGCCTTGAGCGCCTGGTAGACGCGGGTGGCGACGGCGAGTTCGAGCAGGCGCATGTCCTCGGGGGAGCCGCAGATCAGCCCGTGGAACCAGGCGTCGCGACGGCCGATGACGGCGCTGACCTCGAACACGTGATTCTCGCCGACGGGCACGTAGAAGCCCATGAATTCGCCGAAGGGGCCCTCGGGGCGGCGGATATTGGGCAGGATATGGCCCTCGATCACCACCTCGGTATCGGCCGGCACGTCGAGCGGCACGGTGCGGCAGCGGCGCAGGCGGAGTGCGCTGCCCTGGATGCGCCCGGCGACCTCCATCTCGCTTTCGTCGTAGGCGATCGGCGCGGCGGCGGCGAGCACCAGGGAGGGCGGCGGGCCGAGCAGGATGGCGGCCGGCACTTTTTCGCCGCGCGCCTCGGCCTTCAGCTGATACTGCGCGAGGTGATGCGAGGCGCCGAGGCGGATGCGCAGTTCGGTATCGGAGATGATCTGCGCGCGGTGGAAGGAGAGGTTGGGCACCCCGGTATCCGGCTCATTGGCGAGGAACACGCCGGCGGTGAGGTAGGGCCCGCCATCACGCTCGAAATAGGTGAGCTGCGGCAGGTCGGTGAGCTTCATCTCCATCAGGCCAGGCGGCTCTGGCACGTGGATCGGCGCGATGACGGGGGTAGCCATCATCTCGACCCAGCGTTTGCAGAAGCTGTCACCGCCGCCGATCATCTCCTGCAGGCGGGCGCGGCTGCCGAACACGTTGGTCATCACCGGGTGGGCGGAGCCGGCGACACGGCGGAACAGCAGCGGCGCGTCGCTCTCCTTCTGCGAGCGGGCGGTGACGGCGGCGAGTTCGTGCTGTCCGGAGACCTCGCGCTCGACCACGCGCACGCGGCCCTGGGCGAGCAGCGACTCCATATAGGCGCGCATCTCAGCGCGCCCCCGGCTGGCGCATCACCATCACCATGCCGCGGGAGGACATCACCATTTCTCCCTTGTGGTTGAAGGTCTCGGTGACGGAGCGAACGATGCCGCGATCGGGCTTGGAACGGGACGGGATGGTCTCGGTGACGGTGACGCGCACGCGCAGCCGGTCGCCGGGGCGGACGGGGACGATCCAGCGCAGCTCGTCGAGCCCGGGGGAGCCCATGAAGCTGCCGGGCGAGATGTAATGGTCCACCATGAGGCGCATCACCACCGAGCCGGTATGCCAACCCGAGGCGATGATGCCACCGAAAACAGAGGATTTCGCGGCCTCTCGGTCGATGTGGAAGGGCTGTGGGTCGTAGTCCCGGGCGAAGGCGATGATCGCCTCCTCGGTCATCAGATGGTCGCCGAAATCGGCGGTATCGCCGGGCTTGATGTCATCGAACCAGCGGGTCGGCGGCGGCATGGGGTGTTCTCCGGGTCAATCATGGCGGGCAGGTCGAAGCAATTCACATGCTGCCCGACCTGGGGGGAGGTAACAATTATGTAGCGGCGTTCCCCCGTCCAATTATTAATTCAGGACTGGCGCAGCCGACGCGCTGTGCTAAGACCTCCCGGTTCCTGGGCAACGGGTTGCATGACGCTTTGAATACAAACGCGCAACTCCATGTTGCCCGTCTTTCGAGGTGGCGGCTCCGCGGCTCAGGTCAGGCACCGAGGAGAGACAGAGAGCGACCATGTCGGGATCCAGCAACGCAAAGCCAAGTGAAGACGACCTGCAACTGCCGATCTACGGCTCGCTGCTGGGCCGCAAGATGGTGGTTCCCTCGACCCGGACCGGATATGTCGCGCTCGACCAGTTCCTGTTCTTCGAACTGATGTCCCGCCGCCTGATCGATGTGCCGGTCGACGAGGCGTGGTATCTCACCACCTATCCCGACATCAAGGACGCCATCGCCGCCGGCGCGGTGCGCAGCGCGACGCATCATTACGCCCGCTTCGGCTATTTCGAGCATCGCATGCCGCGCAACATCGTGGTGGACCCGATCTGGTATCTCGAAGCGCACCCCGACGTCAGCGAGGCGATCAACAAGAAGGTCTATGTCTCGCCGCAGGAACACTACGAGATCGCCGGGTTCCGCGAGGGCCGGCTGCCCTATGCCGGATTCAACCTGTTCGACGACCGGGATATGCCCTGAACAGCGGGGGATATCGCCCCATTCAACGGGATTGTGACTTGCCGCCGGCAGTGCAGCACGCGAGAAATCGACCTCTCGCTGGGCTGATGAGGCAGGTGTGCTGGTGGTTGCGCCAAGAGAGGTCATACGATGAGCGATGAAGTCGCGCGGATTTTCGAGGAAGGCGACTTTGACGAGATCGCCGGCGTCACGCCGGCGGCACCCACCGCGGAAAATCCGTCGCCCGGCGATCTTCTCGACGCCGGCAATTTCGACGAGCAGGGCTATCTGCGCCTGAACCCGGACGTCGCCGCCTCGATCGACCGTGGTGAATTCGCCTCCGGCCACCAGCACTACCTGCTGCACGGCTTCCGCGAGGGCCGCAATACGCCCAGCGCCAACAATTTGCCGCGCAACCGCCTGCTGCGCCCGACCGCGCTTGCCACCCAAGCGGCCACGCCCTTGGCCGAGATACCGTTCAACGTCGAGGCGGTGCTTGCCTCCAGCACGGGGGCGATCTTCATCGTCGGCTGGGTGGACGATACCGCTTCCCCCGTCGAAACGCTGCGCATCGGCAGCCCGAACTGGCGCATCGTGCTCGATGCGAGCAGCATCATCCGCATTCGCCGCGGTGACGTGGAGAACGCGCTCGGCCGGCCGATCGTTCATCGCTTCGGCTTCATCGGCTTCGTCTATACCGACCAGACGATCGAGAACGCGGGCAGTGTGATGGTGCACGCGACCTTCGCCAATGGCGGGCAGGTGCAGAGCCAGGTGGCGTGCCGGCCGACCAGCGAAATCGAGTTGCGCAACATCCTGCTCACCCGCCTGGCGGACGCGGATTTCCATGGCAACCCCTGCGTCGAGCGGATCGCCTGCCTCGACGGGGGCATGGGCGACCAGATCATCGCGTTCAACCGAGCGATCACCCGCCGTCTGGTTGCCAACCCCTATATGGAGCGCTTCGGCCCCACCGGCCGCCGCCTGCGCGGCTCCATCGTGGTGGCGCTCTACGGGAAGGCGGAGTACCTCCACGCCCAGAATGCGCTCTATGCGGGACTGCCGGGGATCGAGGACTACGAATTCATCTACGTCTCCAACAGCCCCGAGTTGGGTGAGACGTTGATGCGCGAGGCCAAGATCGGCAGCTACATCTATGATATCGCGCAGACCGTGATGGTGCTGCCGGGCAATGCCGGGTTCGGCGCCGCCAATAACATCGCCCTCGCCGCCGCCCGCAGCGACCGCATCCTGAACGTCAACCCCGACGTCTTCCCGCGTGACCCGGACTGGGCCGCCAAGCACACCGCACTGATCGACAGCGGCGAGGACGGCACGCGGCTGTTCGGCGTGCCGCTCTATTATGACGACGGCTCGCTGATGCATGGCGGCATGTATTTCGAGGCCGACGAGGCGATCTCCATCGTCGAGGGCGGCTTCACCCGGCGGCGCATGCTGCGCACCGAGCATTACGGCAAGGGCGCGCCGCCGGATGGCACCCCCTATATGCGGCCGCGCCCGGTGCCGGCGGTGACCGGGGCGTTCATCTCCTCCGAGCGCGCCTGGTACGAAAGGCTCGGCGGCTTCTCGGAGGATTTCGTGTTCGGCCACTACGAGGACGCCGATCTCTGCCTCAAGAGCCTCGAACAGGGCGTGCCGTCCTGGCTGAAGGACATCCGGCTGTGGCACTTCGAGGGCAAGGGCTCCACCCGCTTGCCGCCGCATGAAGGCGGCTCGATCGTCAACCGCTGGCTGTTCTCGCGTCGCTGGGACGAGATGCTGACGCGCGACCTGCTGGGCGCGGCGCCCGCCAATGCCCATTTCGCCGGAGGCGTCTGAGCCATGAAAGTCCTCCTCCTCAGCCTTTTCCATCCCGAACTGGTGCGCGGCGGCGCACAGCAGATCTGCTACGAGCTGTTCGAGGGGTTGCAGGCGCAGGAGGGTGTCGAGCCGGTGCTGCTCGCCGCCATCGAGCCGCGCTTCGCTGCCCTCTACAAATCCGGTGCCCGGATCACCGGCTTCGACAATCGGCCCAACGAATACGTCTTCCTGGCGCGCGACTACGATTACACCTGGAACAAGGCGGCCAATTTCCAGCTCATCGAGAGCTACGCCGAGTTCCTCACCACCATCAAGCCGGACGTGGTGCATTTCCACCACTTCCTGCTGTTCGGCATCAACCTGCTACCGGTCACCCGGAAAATTCTGCCGGATGCCAAGATCGTCTTCACCTTCCACGAGTTCCTCTCGATCTGCGAAGCCAACGGCCACATGCTGCGCAAGTCGGACAATTCGCTGTGCACCCGGGCCTCCAACGTGCGTTGCCACCAGTGCTTCCCCACTATCGGGCCCGAGCAGTTCCTGATGCGCGAAATGTGGATGAAGAAGCACCTCGCGGTGGCCGATGCCTTCACCTGCCCGAGCCGCTTCATGATCGAGCACTACGTCAACTGGGGGCTCGATCGCGACAAGATCCACCACGTCACCAACGGCCAGCGCGACTATTCGGGCGGCGTGGCGGTGACCAACACGCGGGCGCGGCGCAACCGCTTTGGCTTCTTTGGCCAGATGGTCGACAACAAGGGCGTCTGGGTCATCCTGCGCGCAATCCAGCAGTTGCGCGCCGAGGGGTTCACGGATTTCACCATCGAGATCAACGGCGACAATCTGCGCTACGCCAGCGAGGCCCGGCGCCAGGAGTTCGAGGACTTCCTCGCCGCCGAGCGCGAACTGCCGTTCACCGAGCAGATATTGACGCTCAATGGCTCCTACCAGGTGGACGAACTGCCGCAGCGCATGGCGCGGATCGACTGGTGCCTGGTGCCCTCGACGTGGTGGGAAATCTTCGGCCTGGTGATCTCCGAGGCCTGGATGTTCAAGCGCCCGGTGATCGCCTCCAACGTCGGCGGTCCCAAGGAGCGCATCCGCCACGACGAGGACGGGCTGCTGTTCGCCGTCGGTGATCCGCGTGCTTTGGCCGACGCCATCCGCCGCGCCTGCACCGAGGACGGGCTATGGGACCGGCTGGTCGCCGGCATCCGCCCCCCTGCCTCGCGCGACGTGATGGTGGATGGCTATCTCGAGACCTATGCCGCCGCCCGGCCCGCGCTTGCGGCGCCCGCGGCCGAGATGGTGAGCGCCGAGGCGGACGACCGGCCGGCCAAGGGCCGTCGACGGCGCTGAAGCCGGCCGCGCGCGCCAAATCCCTGCCGCTGCCGCGGCAGGCGCCGCCGCTCACGACATTTTGACAGGTAACCGGAGTCATGCGAGCGGCAGCACTGCTCCACTGCGGTTGTCGCCGTTCGACTGAACTCATTGTGATGTCTTGTAAATCATTTGAAATAGGGTTGATATCTCAACTCATCTCGAATGCCGCCTCATAACATTACGAATCAAGGTTTGACTCCTGCCCGGCGATCGCGATAAATTGGTCAAACGGGTTACGGGGTTCGTGTTAAACACGCTCTCACATCCGTGTCGGATCACGTTGCTATTCCGCTCGCAAGGCCGCTCGCAAGGGAACGACAGTGAATATCATCGGCTTTATCGAGCATATCGATGAAAACGGCGTCAGCGGCTGGGCCTACTGCCCGGACGCGACCGATGTCCACATCGAGGTCCGCGTCTCCCTCGAAGACCTGATGATCGGCACCAAGCTGGCCGCTGAAACGCGCCAGGACCTGCAGCGCCTCGGCTTCGGCAATGGCGACCACGGCTTCACCCTGCCGTTCGACATCGTGGTGAACCCGGCCGATCTCCATCTGATCGAGGTGCTCGCCACCGCGCCCGACGGCGAAGTGCTGCGCCTCAAGCGCGTCAAGGGCGATGCCGCTCCGGCTGCCGAGTCGCCGCCGCCAACCCCGCCACCACCGCCGCCGCCGCTGACGTCGTTCCCGCTGCCGATCGTGGACACCAAGGCCGCGCCAGTGTTCATCCTCGGCGCCGCGCGCTCCGGCACTTCGGCGATGGCGCAGGGGCTGCTGAAATCCGTCGCCTACATCGGCTTCGAGGAAGGCCACTTCCTGTGGATGATCCGCCGCTTCCTGCTGACCATCCACACTTTTTTCGAGGACAACGGCGAGGACGCCCTGCCGGACCGCTTCACCCTGCTCTCCCGCTTGCCGCCCAGCTATCTGGCCGACGCGATGCGCGCGGTGTTCGTCTCCTCGATGAGCCAGCTGTTCCCCGCCGGCAACTGGCTCGACAAGACACCGCGGCCCGAGATGATCGAGGCCGCGCCTGTCATGCGGGAGCTGTGGCCCAAGGCGCGCTTCATCTTCATGCGCCGGCGCGGGCTCGAAAACGTCTCCTCGCGCCTCACCAAATTCCCCATCATCTCCTTCAAGGAGCACTGCCAGGACTGGGCGCGCAATATGGAGGTCTGGCTCCGGGTGCGGGACCTGCTGGGGGGGGCCGCGATGGAAATCGAGCAACTCGCCGTGGCACTGGAGCCTGAGCGCACTGCCGAGGAGGTCGGCGCATTCCTCGGCATGGAGCCGGCCGCGGTGCGGCGGCTCGCCAAGGCGTTGGCCAGCGACCGCCCGGAGGTCACCACCCAGCAATTCGGCAAGGCGATGCAAATCGACCGGCTTGGCTGGACCGACCAGCAGATATACACTTTCCGCAAGGAGTGCGGCCCGATGATGGCCGCCTTCGGCTACAGCTACACCGCCGACTACTTCGCCCGCCCGGTGCGCAGCATCACCACCGACAAATTATGAGGACACCCCGCCGATGACCACCGGTTACCCCGACCTCACGCTGCGTCGGGGGTGCCGGCGGTTCCTCGGCGGCCATGGCCGCGTCGATCAGCGCCGCTGGGCCGAGCGGATGCTCGCCTCGCCGTATCTGGACGACGAGATCGACATCTACAACGCCGGCCCCGCCGTCCAGCGTCTTGAGGCCGAAAGCGCCGAACTCCTCGGCAAACCCGCAGCATTGTTCTTCCACAAAGGCGTCGCCGCCCAGCTCGCCGCCCTCCTCGTGCACGCCGACGCCAGCAACCGCCGCGTCATCGCGCTGCATCCGCGCAGCCACATCGCGCGGGACGAGAAAGACCCGCTCGACCGGCTCTGCGGCCTCATTTCGCGGCGCGTCGGCTTGGAGCACGCGCCTTTCACCGCCGACGACCTCACCCGCCTCGCCGAACCCCTCGGTGCGGTGACCGTTGAACTCCCGATCCGCCAGGCCGGCTTCATCGGCACGCCCTGGGACGACCTCACCGCCATTTCTGCCTGGGCCCGCAGCCGCGGCGTACCCTTCCATATCGACGGGGCGCGGATATGGGAAAGTGCGCCCTGGTACGGCCGCAGCCTCACCGAGATTTCCGCCCTCGCCGACAGCGTCTACGTCTCCTTCTACAAAGGCCTCGGCGGCATGGGCGGCTGCGTGCTTGCCGGCTCCGAGGAGTTCGTCGCCGCCGCCAAGCCCTGGCGCACCCGCCTCGGCGGCGACCTGCCGACCATCTTCCCCTACGTCATCACCGCGCTCGACGGACTGCACCATCACCTCCCCCGCATGCCCGACTACTACGCCCACGCCTGCGCCATCGCCGCCGCCATCACCGGCCAGCCCGGCCTCGCCCCCTTCCCCGAACAGCCGCACGGCAACTCCTTCCGCATCCTGTTCGACGTCGCACCCGACCGTCTGGAAGCCGCTGCGACGAATATCGCGCAGGAAACTGGCGTCTGGCTCGCGAACACCTTCCAATCCACCGGACTGCCGCGCCAGAGCTTCCTCGAATTGGTGGTGGGAGAGGCGACGCTGGGTTGGGCGGCTGAGGAAGTGGCCGAGACACTCGCGCGCCTGCGTACCGCCGCACTGAGCGCTGCCTAGCGCACCCGCAACGCCGCCACGATCGCCGCGTCCAACGCGGAGAGGAACTTCGAGCGGTCCTGCTTGGTCAGTGGCGGCGGCCCGCCCGTTGTTGCCCCGATCTCCCGCAGATATCTGCCGATCTCCCGCCCCGCCAACGCGCCACCGATGTTGTCGGGCGTCCAGCGCTTGCCGTTATGGGCCAGCGCCTGGGCGCCTTTCTCCAGGCAGCGGGCGGCGAGCGGGATATCGGCGGTGATGCACACATCGGCCGCGGTGATGCGTTCGGCGATCCAGTCATCGGCGATATCGGCGCCGGCCGCGACGATGACCATGCGGACATTCGGCAGGCGGGGCGGGCGAATCGGGCGGGAGCCGTTGCTGACGACGTGGACGACGAGGCCGCGGCGGGTGGCGACCGAGAAGACTTCCTCGCGCACCGGGCAGGCATCGGCGTCGATGTAGATTTCGGTCAATGCGGGCTCCGCTTGTGGTGGCGAGGCGCTGGTGGTACCGCTTCGCCAAGGGCGCGTCCATCGCCGCGCCGAACGCGGAGGAGTGCGGCATGAAGCGCATCGCCATCATTCACATCGGCCAGGAAACCAACGACTTCAATCCTGAACTCACCACGCTGGCGAATTTCGCGGCGTTCGGCATCTACCAGGGACCCGAGATCCTGGAGCGCATGCGCGGGGCCGGCCAGGTCGGCGGCTGCTGCGATGCGGTGGCGGAAGCGGGGATGGAGGTGGAATGGGTGCCGATCATCTCGGCCTGGGCGATGGCCGGCGGGCGGATCAGCACGGAGGCGCGGCTGTTCTTCGAGGAGCGCATCGGCACCGGTCTGCGCAATGCCGGGCGGATCGACGCGCTGGCGATGCATATCCATGGCGCCTGCTCGGCCGAGGGGGTCGATGACGTGGAGGGCGCGCAGCTCGCGATCTGCCGCGCCGTGCTGGGGCCGGACGTGCCCATCGTCACCTCGCTCGACCACCACGCCAACGTGACCCACCAGATGGTGTCGCTCAGCACCGCCATTCTCGGCCACCGCACCCAGCCGCATGACGTCTATGATACCGGGCGGCTCGCCGGGCAGATGCTGGTGCGCATTCTCCGCGAGGGGACCAAGCCGACCATGGCTTGGCGCAAGCTGCGCATCATCACCCACCAGGAGCAATTCCTGACCATAGCCGGGCCGATGAAGATATGGTTCGACCACGCCCGCGCTGCGGAGGCAGCCGATCCCCGCGTGCTGCACATCGCCCCCTGCCCGATGCAGCCCTGGCTCGATGTGGATGAGGGCGGCTGGGCGACGGTGGTGGTGACAGACAACGACCAGGCGCTGGCCGAGCGCCTCGCCGATGCATCGGCCGATTTGGCGTGGTCGATGCGGCAGGATTTCATGCGCAAGGAGGCCGTCGCCATCGACGAGGCGGTGCTGATGGCCGATCGCGCCGAAAAGGGGCTGATCGTGCTGTCCGACACCGGGGATACCGTGTTCGGCGGCACCGCGGGCGACAGCAACCTCATTCTGGAGGCCATCCTGCGGCTCGGCATCACGAGCCGGGCGCTGATTCCGCTGATTTCCGCCAAAACCGTCGCACTGCTGGTCGCCGCCGGCGAGGGTGCCGAGGTGACGGTGCCGATGGGCGGCACCTCCTGCCCCGTGTTCTTTTCGCCCATCATGGTCACCGGCAAGGTGCGCAAGATCGTCCGCGGCATCGTGAAGGTCGCCGTGTTCCAGCAGCCGGAGTTCGACCAGGGCACCACGGTGATTTTCGACGCGGGGCCGGTGACGATGATGATCTCCGAGCAGAGCGGCTCGGCCGGCAATGTGCCGGACGTCTATCGCTGGTTCGGCGTGGAGCCGGCGGAGTACAAGATGGCGGTGCTGAAGACGGCGTCGAACTTCCAGTTCTTCAAGTCCATCACCTCGCGGGTCATCCGCGTCGATACCACCGGCCCCGGCCAGTCCGACGTGGTGGGCCTGCCGTGGAAGCGGGTGCCGCGGCCGATGTTTCCGATGGAGCAGCCGGCGAGCTGGCGGGGCTGAAAACCTCGCGGCGTCATCAGCGAAAATTGACAGCGCCCTGATCGCGTTCCACTCTCCCCGGGCTGAACGAAACCTGGGGGGAGGCACGTCAATATGTCGATCGAACTCACACGGCGCGGCGGTATCGCGGGCGCATTGGCGCTGGCATCGGTGCCATTCCAGGCCCGCGCGGCGGACCTCAAGGGCGGCACCCTGCGCGTCGCCCTGCTGGCGGACATGCAGAACTACGATCCGCATCAGTTCACCACCCTGAACTTTCCGCTGATCAAGAACCTCTATGACAGCCTGATCGAATACACCGCCGAGGGCCAGGCGATCCCGAGCCTCGCGACCGCCTGGAAAATCGCGGCCGACAACAAATCCGTCACCGTCACCCTGCGGGACGGCGTGGTGTTCCACAGCGGCGCGCCCCTCACCTCCGCCGCCGTCGACGCAACTTTGAAAAAAGGCGCCGACCCACAGAAGGGCAAGAACGTCTTCGCCACCATGTCGGTGGTCAAAGGCTGGTCCACGCCGGATGCCAAGACGGTGGTGATCGAGTTCAACGGCCCGGTGCCGGACCGCCAGATCACCGACCTGCTGCAATTCGTCTCGGTGATCGACCCCGCCGGCATCGACACGGTGGAAACCAAGGCCGCCGGAACCGGCGCCTTCACGGTCGCCGAGCGCGTGCTCGGCCAGCGCATCCGCCTGGTCGCCAACCCGAAATATTGGCGCAAGGGGGAGCCGGTGGTGGGCGAGGTGGTGTTCACCATTTTCTCCGACAACAACGCCGCCAATGCCGCCCTCGAATCGGGCGCGGTGGACGTCATCTACGGCGGCGGCGGCCGCGCCGCGGTGCGGCTGCGCGATGCCGGCTACCAGCTCATCCAGGGCCCCGGCCCGCTGATGCAGCGGCTGCGCATCAACACCACCCGCGGCCCGTTCAAGAACGCCAAATTCCGCCAGGCCTTCAACTACCTGATGGACCGCCGCGCCATCCTGCGCGTCGGCTATGCCGGGCTCGGCGTGGTCACCGCACTGCCCTGGGCGCCCTCGAGCCCCGCGGCCGACAAATCCTACGACACCACCTATGGCTTCGACATCGAGAAAGGCCGCGCGCTGCTCAAGGAATCCGGCCTGTCGGAGGCCGAGATGAACGGCTGGAAACTCCTGGTCAACGCCGGCGACGAGGACGCGGTGGCGATCAGCCAGATCGTGCAAAGCACCATCGCCAAGGCCGGCATCAAGATCGAGCTCGAACTGCGCCAGGGCGGCGAATTCATCGACTCCCTGCTGCAAGGCAAGTTCGACGCGGTGTTCGGCGGCATCGGCAACGTGCAGAAATTCCCCACCCGCGTCGCCACCAACTCGATCTACCGCACTGCCAAGAACCCCGTCCTGGGCGACCCCCACCCGCACCCCGCCTACGTCGCCGCGATCGACAAGGTCAACACCACTTTCGGCTCCGGCGACGGCGTGAAGGCCGTCTACGCCGAACTCAACAAGGCCCTCATCGAAGCCTCTTTCGCCATCCCCACCAATACCTTCGACCTCGGACTGATCGTGGCGAGCAAAAAAGTCAGCGGCTTCACGGCCGAGATCGACAACATGCTGGTCGCCCGCACCGTCGGGTTCTCCGGCTAAGCAGCCACCGGTGGCGGCGCCGGTCGTCTCGGTCCGCGACCTCGAAGTCACCTTCGTGGGCGCGGGCCGCCCCGTACCGGCGGTGCGCGGGGTCAGCTTCGAGGTGGCACCGGGCGAGGTGCTGGGCATTGTCGGCGAATCAGGATCAGGAAAGAGCGTCACCTCGCTGGCGCTGACGGGCCTGCTTGGCCCATCGGCGCGGGTGAGCGGGCAGATCACGCTGGCGGGGATCGACGTCACCACCGCGGATGCCGAGACGCTCCGGCAGATGCGCGGCCGCGATGTGGGAATGGTGTTCCAGGACCCGGCGACGACGTTGAACCCGGTCTTCCCGGTGGGCCGCCAGATCACCGAGGGGCAGATCGCGCATGGCACCCTGCGGCGGGAGGACGCCGCCACGCGCGCGGAGGCGCTGCTGCGCGAGGTGGATGTGCCGGACCCCGGCGCGCGCATCACCCAATTCCCCCACCAGTTCTCCGGTGGCATGCGCCAGCGCGCGGTGATCGCCATGGCGATGGCCGGCAATCCGCGCTTGATCATCGCCGACGAACCGACCACGGCGCTCGACGTCACGGTGCAGGCGCAGGTGCTGTCGGTGCTGGCGCGACGGCAGCGGGAGAGCGGGGCTGCGGTGATCCTGATCACCCATGATCTCGGGGTGATCGCCGAGGTCGCGGATCGGGTGGCGGTGATGTATGCCGGGCGGATCGTCGAGACCGGGCCGGTGGCCGAGATTTTCCGCAGCCCCCGCCACCCCTACACTGCCGCCCTGCTGCGCAGCCTGCCGCGCATCGACGACGACCCCGAGCGTCTCACCGCCATTCCCGGCCAGCCGCCGCATCCCGGCCGCCTCACCCCCGGATGCAGTTTCCGGCCCCGCTGCCCGGTCGGCCATGGACGTGCGATCTGCGAAACCGAACCGCCGGACCGCGATGGCGTCGCCTGCCACTTCCCCGGCGAGGCCGTGGCCGCCCCGCCCGCCGCCCGCCCCCATGCCGCCAGCACCAACACCGCCTCACCGCTGCTGGAAGTGACCGACCTGCGCGTCGAATTCCCCATCCGCACCGGCCTGCTGCGCCGCCAGACCGGCTCGGTCCGTGCGGTCGCTGGCGTCAGCCTCAGCGTGCGCCCCGGCGAAACCCTCGGCCTGGTCGGCGAAAGTGGCTGCGGCAAGACCACCACCGGGCGGGCCATCATGGGCCTGATCCGGCCGACCGCCGGCAGCATCCGCTTCGAGGGGCGGGAGATCGCCGGCCTGCCCCGCGGCGCCATGCGCCGGCTGCGGCGGGACATGCAGTATGTCTTCCAGGACCCCTATTCCTCCCTCAACCCCATCCGCACTGCCGGCGAGATCGTCGCCGAGCCGCTGCGCATCCATGGGCTGCATGCGGAGATGGGCGGCGATGCTTATGTCGCCGGGTTGTTTGACCGGGTGGGTCTGCCGCGGGCGATGATGAGCCGCTTCCCGCGTGAGTTCTCGGGTGGGCAGAGGCAGCGCATCGGCATCGCCCGGGCGCTGGCGCTGCAACCCAAGCTGCTGATCCTAGACGAGCCCGTGGCCGCGCTGGATGTCTCGATCCAGGCGCAAATCGTCAATCTGCTCAAGGATTTGCAGCGCGAGCTCGGCCTTGCCTACATCTTCATCGCCCATGATCTCGCCGTGGTGCACCACATCTCAGACCGCGTCGCCGTGATGTATCTCGGCCGCATCGTCGAGGAGAGCGACAAGGCGACGCTCTATGCGCGGCCGCTCCACCCCTATACGCGCTCGCTGCTCTCCGCCGTCCCGGTGCCGGACCCGGCGGCGCGGGGCGGCGGGCGGCGGATCATTCTCGAAGGCGATATCCCGAGCCCGGCGCGGCCGCCGTCCGGATGTGCCTTTCATCCGCGCTGCTTCCGCGCCAGCCCGCTCTGCGCCAGCACGGCGCCGGAGTTCGCCGATCACGCGACGGTCCCGAGCCGGATGGCCTGCCACCACCCGATGGAGGTGGCGCAGTGAACCCCACCTTGCGCCGCCTGCTCGCCCATCGCGGCGCCCTGCTGGGCATCGCCTATATCATGCTGCTCGCCTTCACAGCAGCTTTCGCCCACCTCATCCTGCCCACTGACCCCCTGGCGCAGGACCTCGCGAACACGCTCGACCCGCCCTCCCCCGAGCACTGGTTCGGCACCGACGAACTCGGGCGAGACCTGATGACGCGCGCCATCTACGGCGCCCGCACCTCGCTGGTCACCGCACTCGGCGCGGTGGCGATCGCGGGCGCCATCGGCGTGCCGATCGGCCTGGTCGCCGGCTTCTTCGGCGGCTGGCGCGACGCAATTCTGATGCGCATCGTCGACGTGCTGCTGGCGCTGCCCGGCATCCTCTTCGCCATGGCGCTGATCGCCGTGCTCGGCCGCAGCCAGGCCGCCTCGCTGGTCGCCGTCGGCATCACCGGCATCCCCGCCTTCGCCCGCATCACCCGCGCGCAGGTGCTCTCGCTGCGGCAGCGCGATTTCGTCACCGCCGTCGAGGCGATGGGCGGCTCGTCCGCCTACACCATGTTCACCACCGTGCTGCCCAACGCCTGGAGCCCCATCCTGGTGCAGGTGGTGATCCTCTCCTCGGTGGCCATCCTGCTCGAAGCCGCCCTCTCCTTCCTCGGCGTCGGCATCCCGCCGCCCACGCCGAGCTGGGGGGACATGCTGCGCACCGGCAAGGGCTTCCTCTACGAGGCGCCCTACTACGCCGTGTTGCCCGGCCTGGTGCTCACCCTCACCATCCTCTCGCTCGACACGCTGGGCCGCACCCTCGCCCGCCTCATCGAGGACCGCCAATCCGCGGAGGACGACGCATGACCAGCTACATCCTGCGCCGCCTCGCCCAGTTCATCCCCGTTCTGCTGCTCGCCTCGCTCGGCATCTGGGCGATGATCTACGCCGTCCCCGGCAGCCCGGTCGGCGCCCTGGTCGGCGAAAACGCCACGCCGGAGCAAATCGCCGCCATCACCGCCCGCCTCGGGCTCGACCAGCCGCTGCTGGCGCAATACTGGCGCTGGCTCACCGCCGCCCTGCAGGGTGATCTCGGCCAATCCATCCAAAGCCGCGAACCGGTGCTGGACCTCATCGCCAAGCGCATCCCCGCCACCCTGCAACTCGGCCTCGCCGCCACCCTGATCGGCCTCCTCGTCGGCGTCCCCGTCGCCATCGCCAGCGCGCTGAAACCCAATTCCCTGCTGGATCGCATCCTCAGCGCCTGGAGCGCCCTCGCGCTCGGGGTGCCGACCTTCTGGCTCGGCATCCTGCTGATCCTGCTGTTCGCCGTGCACCTCCACTGGCTGCCCTCGGCCTCCGCCTACATCCCGTTCTTTACCGACCCCGTCCGCGCACTCGCCAACCTGGCGCTGCCCGCACTCACCCTCGGCCTCTACATCTCCGGCATCTTCAGCCGCTTCCTGCGCGCCGCTTTGCTCGGCGAACTCCTGTCCGACTACGTCCGCACCGCCCGCTCCAAAGGCCTGCGCGAGCGGGACGTCATCGGCCGCCACGTGATGCGCAACGCCATGCTCCCCTTCGTCACCATCGTCGGCCTGTCGCTGGCCAACTTCATCGGCGGCACCGTGATCACCGAAGCCGTCTTCACCTATCCCGGCCTCGGCCGCCTGCTGATCCAGGCGATCGGGGTGCGGGACTACCCGCTGATCCAGGGCTGCATCCTGTTCATCCTGGCGATCTACATCACCATCAACCTGCTGGTGGACGTGCTCTACGCCTATATCGACCCGCGGATCGACTATCATTGAACCCGCCCGGTGCTAGTCTCATGCCCATGAACTGGATCGCCCCCATCGCCGCCGAGTTGCGCGCCCCCATGGTCCACCCCCGCCCGGATGGCGCTGGTGACACGCTGGCCCTCAATCTCAACGAGAGCCCGCTTCCCCCTTCACCGCTCGCAATCGAAGCCGCCATGGCGACCATCGCCGGGGTGAACCGCTACCCGCCCACCGATGGCGGCCCCCTGACCGCGGCGTTGGCGGCCAAGACCGGCATCCCCGCCGAGCGCATCGGGCTCGCCTGCGGGTCGGACATGCTGCTGCATCTGCTGTGCATGGTCTCCCTCGCACCTGACCGCAGCGCGGTGCTGCCGTTTCCCTCCTTCCCGCGATACGGGCTTTCGACGCGGATTGCCGGGGCGCGGGCGATCCCGGTGGAGGTCGGGCCGGACGGGGCGAACGATCCGGAGCGCCTGCTCGCCTCCATCGCGCCCGATACCAGCATCGTTTTCTGCTGCACCCCCAACGGCAACACCGGCGGTAGCCTTTCGCGCGCTGCATTGGCCCATATCGCCCGCCATGTGCCCGACGAGGTGATGCTCGTGGTCGACGAGGCGTATGCCGAGTTCGATCCGGATGCCGATACATTGGCGGTGCTGGCGGAACGGCGCGGCCCCTGGGCGGTGACCCGCACCTTCTCCAAGGCCTATGCCCTGGCCGGGCTCCGGATCGGCTACATGCTGGCTTCGGACGCGCGCGTCGCCGAGGTGATCCGTGCGGTGCGGCCGATTTTCGAGATGACATCGCCGGCGCTGGCGGCCGCCGAGGCGGCGCTGGGGGATATGGCGCATCTGGAACTGATGCTGAAAACCACCAGCGAAGGCCGCTCCCAGCTCGACGCCGGGCTGCGCGGCCTCGGCTTTGCGCCGTTGCCTTCGCGGGCCAATTTCATCACCACCGACCTGCGCCGCCCCGCCGGCCCGATCCTGCGCGCGATGGAAGCGCGAGGCGTACTGGTGCGCGGGGTGATGGACCCGGGGTGGGCGAATTTCCTGCGCATCACCGTCGGCCTGCCCGAGCAGAACGCCCGCGCGTTGGCCGCGCTGCGGGAGGCGCTCGATGACTGAGCCGCTCGCCGCCATGCTGGCCGGCTGGGCGGCGGGGCTCAGCTTCGCGGACCTGCCGAAAGCGGTGGTGGCGGACGCCCGGCTGCGCATTCTCGACACGCTCGGCATCATCCTCGCCGCGAAGCATTCGGCCACCGCCCAGGCCGCGCTGCGGGCCGGGCGGGCGTTGGGCGGCGGCGATCAGGCCGGCATCGTCGGGCATCGCGAGCGCACCACGGCGAGCCTCGCCGCCCTGGTCAACGGCACGGCGGCGCATGCCTTCGATTTCGACGACACCCACAACGCCTCGGTGATGCACCCCTCCGTGGTCTCGGTGCCGGCGGCGCTGGCGATGGTGCAGGCGACCGGTGGCGGCGGGGCGGATCTCATCCTCGGTGTCGCCATCGGCAACGAGATCGGCTGCCGGCTCGGCCTGGTGGCGCCGGGGGCGTTCCACGATGCCGGCCTGCACCCGACCAGCGTGCTCGGCACCCCCGCGGCGGCGCTGATCGCCGGGCGGCTGCTGGGGCTGAGCGCGGCGCAGATGACGAGCGCGGTGGGGATTTCCGCCAGCCAGGGCGCCGGCGTGCTGGAGGCCTATGCCGGCGGCACCTGGTCGAAAACCCTGCATCCCGGCTGGGCCGGGCACGCCGGCATCGTCGCCGCGCTGCTGGCACGCGAGGGCTTCACCGGCCCGGCGAGCGGGCTCGACGGCGCCTACGGGCTGTTCCGCAGCCATGTGCAGCGGCCCGACTACAGTTTCGATTTCGCCGCCGCGACCGAGGGGCTGGGGCGACGCTGGCACATGCTGGACACCGCCTTCAAGCTCTACCCCTGCGCCCATTCGATCCACGCCTTCGTCGAGGGCGCCCTCGAACTCCGCGCCGCACACGGGCTCACCGCCGAGGCTATCGCCAAGGTGGAACTCGCCATCCCCGCCGGTTTCATCGGCCAGATCGCCGAGCCGCGGGCGGCGAAACTCGCGCCGCGCACGCCGACCCATGCCCGCGCCTCCGTGCTCTACGCGGTCGCCACCGCCCTTGCCCAGGGGAGCCTCGGCATGGCGGACTACACCGAGGCGGCAATCAAGCGGCGCGCGATCCGCGCCCTGAGCCGGCGGATCACCCACACGGCACAGGCGATCGACGGACCGATCCGTTTCGGTGGCGCGCTACGGATCACCTGCACCGACGGGCGGGTGCTGTCGCTCGCCATCGACGAAGCCGACGGCACCGGGGCGCGGCGCCTGTCGCGGACCCGGCTGGAGGCCAAGTTCCGCGCCTGCGCCGAGGGCGTGCTGCCGCCCGCGCGCCTCGCCGCGACGATCGCCATGCTCCGCCGCGTCGCCGATCTGCCCAACGCCGATGCCCTGCTGGAGGCGCTCGCATGACCCATATTCCCGTGATCGACATGCAGCGCTTCTACCGCGGTGACCCCGCCGAGCGCGCCGCGCTGGCCCGCGAGGTGGACGCCGCCTGCCGCGACACCGGCTTCCTCACCGTCGCCGGCCACCAGGTGCCCGACGCCCTGGTGCGGGACCTGCTGGCCACCGCGCGGGCGTTCTTCGCCTTGCCGATCGAGCGCAAGATGGCGTTGACCGCCCCCACCGGCACCATGCTGCGCGGCTATTCGCCGTTCCAGACCCACCGCCTCGCCCGCAGCCGCGGCGTCGAGACCCCGCCCGATCTGCGCGAGATCTTCTCCCTCGGCCGCCCCGCCCTGCAACAAGGCCACCCCGTGGCGGACCCCGACGCCGCGCCCTTCTACCAGCCCGACATCTGGCCCGCGGAGCCCGCCGGGTTCCGCGCGATCTACAGCGAATACTACGGGCAGATCGACGCCCTGGCGGCCGATCTGATGACGGTCTTCGCGCTCGCCCTCGGCCTGCCCGAGACCTATTTCGCCGACAAGATCGACGATAATTTCGCCGCCCTCAACACCTTCCACTACCCCGCGCAGACCGAGCCGCCGAAAGAGGGCCAGTTGCGCGCCGGCGCCCACAGCGATTTCGGCAGCCTCACCATCCTGCTGCAACAACCTGATGCCGGCGGGCTCGAAGTGATGGGCAAGGATGGCGCCTGGCACTATCTGCCGCCGCAGCCCGGCCGCTTCGTCATCAACATCGGCGATCTGATGGCACAATGGACCAATGACCGCTGGTGCTCGACGCTGCACCGCGTGGTGAACCCGGCCGGCGAAACAATGACCGGCCAGTCCCGCCTCTCGCTCGGTTTCTTCTGCCATCCCAATTTCGAAACGATGATCGATTGCATCCCGACCTGCCGTGACGTGGATGGCGGGTGGAAATACCAGCCGGTCAAAGCCGGCACCTACATGCGCCGCAAAATCATGGCCGTCCGCAATCCCGGGGCAACGGGATGAACGGAAGGAAGCGGTTCTTTTTTGAAAAAAAGAACCAAAAAACTTTTCTCCATGGCTTCGCGCTCTCCGCGGAAAGTGCGAAGCCAACGGGTAGAAAGTTTTTGCTTCTTTTTTCAAAAAGAAGCGCTTCCTTCTGTCTTCGCCGACTGCCCGGCCTCACGCCTTCCACCGCCTGACGCCGCCGCTGTCGATGTCGAACAAATCCAGCACCCGGCCGACGCTGTGGTCGACCATCTCGGCGATGCTGGCCGGCCGCGCGTAGAAGGCCGGCACCGGGGGGGCGATGATGGCGCCGATTTCGGAAAGCTGCGTCATGGCGCGCAGATGCCCGGTGTGGAGCGGGGTTTCGCGCACCATCAGCACGAGGCGGCGGCGTTCCTTCAGCGTGACGTCGGCGGCGCGGGTGAGCAGGCTCGAGGTCACCCCGGTGGCGATTTCGGCCATGCTGCGCATCGAGCAGGGGGCGATGATCATGCCCCGTGTGCGGAAGGAGCCGGAGGAAATGCTGGCCGCGATATCCTCCGCCCGGTGGCTGACGGCAGCCAGCGCCCGCACCGCGGCGATCTTGTGGTCGGTTTCGTGGGCGATGGTGATTTCGGCGGAGCGGGACAGCACGAGATGGGCGGGGATGCCCAGCTCGCGCAGGATTTCCAGCAGGCGGATGCCGTAGATCGCCCCGGAGGCGCCGGTGATGCCGACGACGAGGGGCAGGTTCATCCCCGGGTTTCGGCGTCCAGCACGTCATCGAGCGCACGGCGGAGGCGGTGGGCGAGTTCGGTGATTTCGGCTTCGCGGATGATGAGGGGGGGCGCCATCACCAAGCTGTCGCCGATCGGGCGCACCAGCACGCCGCGCTCGATCGCCGCCTCATAGGCGGCGCGGCCGAGGCCGCCGAGTTTCATGCCGCTTTCGGCCGGCCCGGTGGCGCCGGGCTTGCGGAGCACCACGGCGCCGGCGAGGCCGCATTTTCGCACGCCGGCGACGAGGGGATGGTCGGTGAGCCCGTCGAGGGCGGCGTGCCAGGCCGGCATGATGCGGCGGACATGGCCGATGATGTCGCGTTTCTCGAAGATCTCGATGGTTTTCAGCGCGACGGCGGCGGCCACGGGATGGGCGTGATAGGTGCCGGCATGGGCGAGCCAGCCATCCGCCTTGCTGCCCTCCAGCATGCGGTCATGGAACGAAGGCGACATGATAATGGCGGAAATCGGCTGATAGGCGCTCGACAGGCCCTTGGCCGACGTCACGCAATCCGGCCGGATGGCGAAGGTCTCGCTTCCCCACATGTTGCCGGTGCGGCCGAAGCCGGTGACCACCTCGTCGGCGAAGAGCTGGATACCGAATTCGTCGAGCACGGCCTGGATGGCCGGGAAGTAGCCGTCGGGCGGGGGGAGCATGCCGGCCGAGACCGAGAGGGGTTCGGCGATCATGGCGCCGATGGTTTCGGGCCCGGCATCCTCGATGGCGGTGCGCAGTTCGGCGGCGAGGCGGGCGGTATAGGCGGCCTCGGTTTCGCCCCCCCTGCCTTCGCCAGCGTGCGCGGCGGCCGGCCAGTCGGGCTGGCTGACGTAGACGTGGTCGACGGTCGGGATGCCGAAGCTCTCCTGGAGTGCGGCGCTGCCGCCGAGCCCGGTGGTGAGGGCGGTGCCGCCATGGTAGCTGCCGCGCCGCGAGATGATTTTGCGCCGCGCCTTCTGGCCGGTGTGGCCGTTGCCATACCACATGAACTTCAGCAGGCTGTCATTGGCCTCGGAGCCGGTGGTGGCAAACGCGATGCGCGCGTTGGCGATCGGCGCGATGGCGGCCAGCTTGTCGGCGAGTTCCAGCACCACCGGCACGGTGCGGTGGGCGCCCGAGGGATACATCGGCAGCGCCCGCATCTGCCGCGTGGCCGCCTCGATCAGTTCCTCGTCGGAATAGCCGAGGGCGACGCAGTAGAAGGACGACACCGCCTCGATATAGTCCCGCCCGCGCTCGTCGGTGACGTAGACACCCCGCCCGCCGGCCAGCACCAGCGGGCGCTCGGTGCGCAGGCGGTTGAGGTCGGAGAAGCCGAGGACGAGAGTGTCGTTGTGGTAGTTGCTGGCGGTGTGGTGTTCGAGCATCGCGGCCTCCGGGGCGGGTGGGCGATGCTAGGCCGGTTTCGGCCGGGCCGCCAAGCGCGTAGCATGGGGCACCGCCCTGGGAGACCCGAGATGCTGAACCTGCTCACCGATATCGCCGGCATCCAGGTAGGCCACGCGACCGACCTTCGGCTGGGCTCCGGGGTGACTTCGGTGCTGTTCGACCAGCCGGCGACGGTGTCGGTGGTGATCCTCGGCGGCGCGCCGGGTAGCCGCGACACCGCGATGCTGGAGCCGGAGATGACGCAGCAGAAGGTGGACGCGATCGCGCTGTCCGGCGGCTCGGCCTTCGGGCTCGATGCGGCGGGCGGCGTGCAATCGGCGCTGCGGGCGCAGGGCAGGGGGCTGAGGCTCGGCCCCGCCTTGGTGCCGCTGGTGCCCGGCGCCATCGTGTTCGACCTCAACAATGGCGGCGACAAGGACTGGGGGCTGCATTCGCCCTATCGCGAGCTGGGCCACCAGGCGGCGCTGGCGGCAGCGTCCGGTGCCTTCGCGCTCGGCACGGTCGGCGCGGGCACCGGAGCCACCACGGCCGGCGTGAAGGGCGGCGTCGGCTCGGCGAGTGCCATGGCCTCGGGCGGGCATATCGTCGCGGCACTCGCGGTGGTGAACGCGATCGGCAGCGCCACCATCGGCATGGGGCCGCATTTCTGGGCGGCGCCGTTCGAGATGGGGGCCGAGTTCGGCGGTCGCGGCTGGCCGGCGGCGATCACGCCGGCCGATCTCGCGCTGCGCACCAAGGGGCCGCGGCCGAGCACCGAGACCGCCACCACCATCGCGCTGATCGCCACCGACGCGATTCTCACCAAATCCCAGGTGAAGCGCCTGGCCATCATGGCCAATGACGGCCTGGCCCGCGCCTTGCTGCCCGCCCACGCCCCCTCGGACGGCGACACCGTGTTCGCCGCCGCCACCGGCGCCAAGCCGCTCGCCGAGGGCGGCCTCACCGAGTTGGGCCACCTCGCCACCATGGTGATGGCCCGCGCCATCGCCCGCGGCGTGTACGAGGCCACCGCGCTGCCCTACCCCGGCGCGCTGCCTTCCTGGCGGGATCGGTTTGGCGGGACCTGAGTCCTAAAGGCTTGACTCGCGACTCCAGTTGGGGAATCTATATGCGAACAAATGATGAACATATCCCCAATTCCCGCCGCCCTGCGCGCCCAGCTCGCGGCGCTTCAGCCTCAGTCCGGGCATGGCGTCTGGCCGTTCGGCGCGGTCGCGGTTGATGCCTGCCTGCCCGGCGGCGGGCTGCCGCTCGGCGTGCTGCACGAGGTCTCGGCGATGGGGATCGACGCCGAGACCGGGGCGGCCGGGGCGGGGTTCCTGGCCTGCCTGGTGGGGGCGATCGCCCGCGGGCGGGAAGTGTTCTGGATCGGCCCCGCGGTCGCGGACCTGCATCCCCCCGGCCTGCTCCCCTACGGGCTCGACCCCGGCCGCCTCGTCCTGGTCGAAACGCGGGACGACGATGCCAGCCTCGCCGCCATGGAGGCGGTGCTGCGGGCGGGGGGGGCGGGTGCGGTGGTCGGCGAGGTCGGCCGGCTCGGGCGGGTCGCGGCGCGGCGGTTGCAGCTCGCCTGCATCAGGCACGGCACCACCGGCTTCGTGCTGCGCCGCCCCCACGGCGATCATCGCCCGCACCCCCGGCCCCGCCCGCTGGCGCGTGCGGCTGGTGCATGCGCGCGGCGGCTTCGAGGGGGAATGGATCATGCAGGCGAGACAAGGAGATCACGATGGGCCGCATCCTTTGCGTGTGGTTGCCGGGCTGGCCGCTGCTGCGGCTGCGCCGGCTGCCGAGCGAAACAGAAACGTCAGCTAGGCCCGCCGCCACCGTCGAGACCATCCGCACCGTGCGCCGCCTCGCCGCCGTCAACCCCGAGGCCGCCGCCGCCGGGCTCGCCCCCGGCCAGGCGCTGGCCGAGGCGCGGGCGATCTGCCCGGAGCTCGACGTGCTGGACGCCGACCCCGCCGCCGATCGCGCCGCCTTGGCCCGCCTCGCCGCCTGGACCGAGCGCTACACGCCGCTCGCCGCGCCCGATGTGCCGGACGGGCTGGTGCTCGACATCACCGGCTGCGAGCACCTCTTCGGGGGCGAGCGCGTCCTCGCGGCCGATCTCTCCGCGCGGCTGAGCGGCGCCGGGCTGGAACATAGGCTCGCGGTGGCCGGCACCCATGGCGCCGCCTGGGCGCTGGCCCGCGCCGCGACCGCGCGGGGCATTTGCATCCACGCGCCCCCGGGCGCCGAGCGGGCCGAATTGTCGCCGCTGCCGGTGGCGCTCCTGCGCCTCGACGCCCGCCTGATCGCCGGCATGCGCCGCCTCGGCCTGCGCAGCATCGGCGAGCTGGCCCGCCAGCCGCGCGGCGAACTCACCGCTCGCTTCGGCCCCACCCCAGTGCAGCGGCTCGACCAGGCGCATGGCGCCGCCGAGGCGGCGATCGCCTGGCCTCGCCCACCCGAACCCTGGGAAACCAGCCTCGCCTTCGCCGAGCCGATCGGCACCGCCGAGGACCTCGCCCGCACGTTGGCCGCGCTGGCCGCCGCCCTCTGCGCCCGCCTCGAAGCCGCCGAGCGCGGCGCTCACCGCTTCACCGCCATTTTCCTGCGCGTCGACGGCGCCCGCCTTGCCATCGCCATCGGCACCTCCTTGCCCGGGCGGGACGCACCGCACATCGTCAAACTCCTCGCGGCCAAACTCGGGGAGATCGACCCCGGCTTCGGCATCGACGCCGCCATCCTCACTGCCCTCGACATCGCGCCACTCCGCCCACCGCAACGCCGCCTCGACGACGGACGCGAAGCCGCCACCACGCTCGCCGCCACCATCGACGGCCTCGCCAACCGCATCGGCCCCGGCCACATCTGGCGCGCCGAACCCCACGAAAGCCACGTCCCCGAACGCGCCGTCCGCCGCGTGCCCCCCATGACCGCCCCCGGCCCGGCCTGGGAGTTCGACCCTGCCGCCGAACGCCCGATCCGCCTGCTCCGCCGCCCCGAACCGGTGGAAGCCACCGCCTTGGTGCCCGACGAACCCCCCATCCTGTTCCGCTGGCGCGGCGCGCTCCACCGCGTCCGCGCCGCCTCCGGCCCCGAACGCATCGCCGCCGAATGGTGGCGCCGAACCCAAGACGACAGCCGCCCGGAAAGCGACCTGGTGCGCGACTACTACCGCGTCGAAGACACCGAAGGCGCCCGCTTCTGGCTCTTCCGCGCCGGCCTGGAAGGCGTACCACGGTGGTTCTTGCATGGATTGTTCGGGTGACTGTGACGCAGGGCTCCGCCGACCAGGGAAAGGGCTTTCTGGTGCCGCCAAAGCGCTGGATCGTCGAGCGCACCATCGCCTGGCTCAACCGATGCCGCAGGTTCGCCAAGGATTGGGAGTGCCTCAACGGCTCGGCACTCGCTTTCCTCCGATGGGCGCCCATCCGCATGATGCTCAGAAGACTATGTCAGAACAGTATTTGATCCCGGATCGACTTTTAGGCCGTCATGTATAATATTGAAACAATTGACCGGCGGGGTGGGAAGGGAGGCAAGCGGGTTCAAAACAAACTGCTTCCGTGCACTGCCTTTCGACCATGCGTCTGATCGCATGGATCATTGTTGCTATTGGATCGTATCAGATATCGGGCCGCTCGGTCGTATAGACCTCCCAAATGTTGAAGTCTGGATCCGTGAGATAGGCCGCCTGAAACCCCCAGGCATGCATCCGCTGAGCGACATCAATCGGCAGGCCACCGTCGGCCAGTGCTTTTACAACGCGTTCGACGTCGGACACGCTGCGGCAGCCGATCGCCGGCATGGCGATCGGGCCGTTGGGAGCGGGCCGATGCAGGGCATGTTCCGCGGTGAAGGAAGCGCGCGGCAGTAGTTCGAGCCTGATGTTGTTGCCGGTATCGTATAAGTGCCGAGGCCTGGCTGCGGTTTGGCGGGCAAAGCCCATCCGATCGTAGAAACGCGCCGACGCGGCAATGTCCTGCACGAGAAGCGTGACGCCACCGATCGAGGGTACAACGCCGGCTTCGTCAGTGCTCACGGTGACGCGCCACCAGGTGCTGTTGGGATCCCGCACGAGGAAGCCCGCTTCGCCGCTGTCGAGCGGCAGCATGACATGGCCGCCGGCGCGAGACGCCTGCTCGGCGGTGTCCAGGGCCTGTTGGCTAGTGACCGCGAGGTCGAGGATGGCTACCGCGGCGGGGTCGATGATGGTAGGCGCGCGGTAGCCGAGGTGGTGGCAGATGTGCCCAACCTCCCATAGGCAGGGCACCACGCCCCGGACCTCGAAGGCGACGAAGCTTTCCTCGACGCGCTTGACCCGCAAGCCGAGGACATCGGTGTAGAAGGCGAGGTGAACTTCGTAGCTGCGCGGCAGCAGGCAGAAGGCATTGATTGGCGAGATCACCGCCGCCGCTGTCGGTAAGAGGGTGGGCATACGGCTAGTCCTCCGCGATGTCCTCGGCCCAGAGTTCCGGCTTCTCGGTGATGAAGCGCTGCATCAAGGCAATGCACGCGGCATCGTCGGCAACGATCACCTCCACGCCGCGCGCCCGCAGGAAATCGACGTTGCCGGGAAAATTCACCGCCTCGCCGACAACCACGCGTGGAATGCCGAACTGGACGATGGTGCCGGCGCACATCATGCAGGGCGAGAGTGAGGTGTAGAGCGTTGTGCGGCGGTAGCTCTTCTGCCGGCCGGCCCGCCGCAGGCAATCCATCTCGCCATGCGCAATCGGATCGCCCTGCTGGACCCGCTGATTGCGCCCGGAGGCAATCAGCCGACCGCCCTCCGCCAGCGTGCTACCGATCGGGCAGCCGCCCTCGTCGTAGCCGGCCTTGGCCTCTTCGTAGGCCAGACGCAAAAACGTTCGATCGGTCTCGCTCAACATCGCCTCATCCTGCCCGCGGTAACTCTATTCGGCTTGATCGATTTCGCGGGGATGATCAAGGCCGCCGCCGCGCTATCGCGGCGTGTCCCCCGCCAGGGTCATGCGCAGCATGATGCGGCGGAAACCGTGGTAGTCGTTGATCGGGTTGTGCTGGGCGCAGCGATTGTCCCAGAAGGCGAGCGAACCCGGCCGCCAGTTGAACCGGCAGGTGAATTCGGGGCGGGTCTGGTGCTGGAACAGGAAATCCAGGATCGGTGCGCTTTCCTCCTCCGTCATGTCCACGAAGCGCGCGGTGTGCGCGGTGTTGACGAACAGCGCCTTGCGGCCGGTCTCGGGATGGGTGCGCACGGCAGGGTGTTCGCTGAGGTGAATCTGGCGCGCCGCCTCGGTACCACCGGTCTTCAGCCGGTCTTCGCGGGTGCGCGAGACGTCCGCCTTGGCGGAGCTGGAAATGCCGCGCGCGCCGTCGAGAAAGCGCCGCATGCCCGGCGACAGGGTTTCGTAGGCAAGATACTGGTTGGCGAACAGCGTGTCCCCGCCGTAGGGGGGCAATTCGCGCGCGAGCAGCAGCGAGCCCATCGGCGGCTGCGGCAGATAGGTGGTGTCGGAGTGCCACACGCCGCCGAAATTCACCCGCTCATGCTCGAGCTTGGCGACCTCGATGATCTCGGGATGGGCATCGAGCCCCTTCATCAGCGGATAGGCCAAGGGCTCGCCGAAACGCCGGGCGAAGCGGGAGAACGCGGCCGGCGCCAATTCCTGGTCACGGAAGAAGATGACGAGATGGTCGAGCAGGGCTTGCCGGATGGCTGCCACGGTGTCCGCGTCCAGGTCGGTGGAAAGGTCCACCCCGCGGATCTCCGCGCCAATGGCACCGGCGATCGGCGCGATGCTGAGCTTCAGCTTGCCCGAACGCGCCAGCGCCAGCACGTCACGCAGATCATTGAGCGAACCGGTGATGCTGCCCTGCACTGTCTGGGCCTTGAAGATGGTGGCGGAGACCGAGAGCACGATTTCGCCATCGCCGATGCCGACCAGGATCAGCTTGCCGCCCTTCGGCAGGATCGCCATACCGGTATTGACGGTGACATTGGCGCCGACGAAATCGATCACCGCCGCAACAGGCACCGGCAAGGCGAGGAGTTCGGCCTTGGCCGCCTCGCCGCCATTCACCGCGAGGCTGGCCCCTGCCGCCAGGGCCGCGGCACGCTTCTCGGCCGAGGTGTCGATCACCACGATGGCGGTGTGGCCGAACGCCTTCAGCATGGCGATCGCGGCATGACCGAGCCCGCCGGCGCCGATCAGCACCACCGGCTGCTCCGGCCGCAGCGGCATCACCTTGCGGATCGCCGAATAGGTGGTGATGCCGGAGCAGGCATAGGTGGCGGCGAGCGCGGCATCGAGGCCGCTGTAGTCCAGCAGATAGCGCGGATGCGGCACCTTCACCTGCCGCGCGAAGCCGCCGTTCAGCACCGCGCCGAGGCTGCGCTGGCGGCTGCACATGTTGTCATCGCCAGTGGCGCAGCGCTCGCAGGTGCCGCAGCCGATCCAGGGATAGACGATGCGGGTGTCGCCGAGCGCCACCCCGGTGGCGTCCGGCCCGATTTCGATGACGCGGCCGACGATCTCGTGGCCCGGCGCCGCCGGCAGTTTCAGCCCGCGATCGGCGACCGAGAGGAATTTGCCGCCCCCCATCTTGTAGCCGCCGTGCCACATGTGCAGGTCGGAATGGCAGACGCC
>JAPLOH010000284.1 GCA_026400845.1 Alphaproteobacteria bacterium | reverse complement strand
GAAGTCGCCGTGGAGGCGCTCGCAGTCGGCGACCTTGTTCACACTGCCGGGGGCCAGGTGCGCGTGATAAAATGGCTCGGCCATCGCCGGCTCGACTGCACGCGCCATCCGCGCCCCGCTGACGTGATGCCGGTGCGTGTGGTGGTCGGCGCGTTCGGCGGCGGGCTGCCGCGGCGGGACCTTTACCTTTCGCCCGACCATGCGGTGTTCATCGGCGGGGTTCTGATCCCGGTGCGATATCTGGTGAACGGGGCAAGCATCCGGCCCGAGCAGCGCGACAGCGTCACCTACTGGCACGTCGAGTTCGACACCCATGACGTGCTGCTGGCCGAGGGCCTGCCCTGCGAGTCCTACCTCGATACCGGCAATCGCGGCGCCTTCGCCAACGCCCCGAATGCGGTGATGATGCATCCCGATTTCGCCCTGAAAGTATGGGAGCGCGAGTCCTGCGCCCGGTTGGTCGTCGATGGCGCCGAGTTGGTGGCCGCGCGCAGCCTGCTGCTGGCCCAGGCGGCGCAGCTCGGGTTCGCGGCGACCTCCGATCCGTCGCTTCGCGTGCTGGTCGACGGGCGCGCATCGCCGGTGACGGTCGACGCTGGCCGCTATCGCGTTGCCTTGCCGCCAGGCGCAAAGACGGTCCGTCTGGTGACCCGCTCCTCGGTTCCCGCCCAGGCCTTCGAGGCCGCCGATGATCATCGGCGGCTCGGGGTGGCGGTCGCGGCAATCTCGCTCGACGGCGCCGCGGTCGCACTAGCCGACCCGCGTCTGGATGCGGGATGGCACGCCCCCGAAGGCGAGGGCTGGCGATGGACGGACGGCGATGGGGTGATCGACGTTCACAGCGCGCATTCGCTCGCCTTCACCATCGCGATCGCCGGCCGCTACTGGCTTGAGCCCGCGGCGCTTGTCGTGCAGCCTCCGCACGCCATTGCCGGGCCGCTATAGTCTCGGGATCGCACTCGCCAACAGCGCCACCCCCGAGCCCAGCAACAGCAGCAGGATCATCCTACGAAATCCGGCGTCGCTGAACCGCGCATAGACCCGCGCGCCGATCACCGCAGGCAAGATCATCAGCACGGCGGCGAAGGCGAACATGGCCAGCACGCTCGGGGTGATCAGCCCGCCCGCGAGATAGGCCGCCAGTGTCAACGTATGCATGCACAAATGGAACGGCTGGAACATCGCCCGCTGGCTGTCCTTGTCCCAGCCGCGCAGCGCGCACCACAGCGTCGGCACCGGGCCGGAGAAGCCGCCGAGGCCGCCCATCACGCCGCCGGCCCAGCCCGCCACGGCGTCGGCGATGCGGCCGCCGAAGGTGAGGCGGGGGAGGTCGCCGGCGAGCAGCATCAGCGGGCACCACACCACCATCAGCGCGCCGAGCGCCGCCTTGAACACCGCCGGCGGCACGTGGGGCAGCAGCCAGGCGCCGAGCGGCACGCCGATGGCCCCGCCGAGGATGAAGGGGAGGGCGCGCCTCGCCTCGAAGCTGTGCCAGGCGACCCGAATGGACATCGCCTGGCCCAGCAGCGAGCAGCCGACCACCAGCGGGCCGGCGATATCGGGCGGCAGCGCCCAGACCCAGAAGGTCATCGCCACCAGCCCGAAGGCGAAGCCGGAGAGCCCCTGGACGAACCCCGCCGCGACGGCGCCCGCCGCGACGAGGAGGTAGGTGTCCAGCGTTTTACTTCACCCCCATCCTACTTCACGGACGAGAAGGCGGTCGGCGTCAGGAACTGGCTGCTCACGTTGGCGTTGATCGGGCCGTCCTTCTCGCTCTCGTTGCGCGCCGCGATCCACTCCGGATCGACCTGGAACTTGGCGAATTTCTCCTGGCGCTCGGCCAGTGATTCCCAGACCAGGAAATAGGTGAGGTCGTTGTTCGACTCGCCGACCATCGTGGTCCAGAATCCGGCCTGCTTGATGCCGTGCTTCTCCCAGATGCGCAGCGTGTGGTTCTGGAAGCGCGCCAGCAAATTGGGCAGGCGGCCCGGCAAGGTGCGGTAGATGCGAAGCTCGTAGATCATGCGGAAGTTCCTCGTTTATGGGCTTTCATCGGCCCGGGACGGGTCTATCGTGACAAGAAGCGCAAGCGGAGGGAAGACCATGCACGTCGTCGTCATCGGAGCCGGGATCGTGGGGGCAGTCTCGGCCGTCGAACTCCTGCGCGACGGCCATCAGGTCACCATTCTCGAACCCGACGAGCCCGGTGGCGAGCAGGCGGCGAGCTACGGCAATGGCGGCTGGCTGTCGCCTTCCTCGGTGCTCCCGGTCGGTTCGCCCGGCCTGTGGAAGAAGGTGCCGGGCTACCTCGCCGATCCGCTGGGGCCGCTCACCATCCGGTGGTCCTACCTGATCACGGCGTTGCCCTGGCTGACCCGCCTGCTGACCTCGGGCTGGACCTGGGGGCGGGTGCGCAAAACCTCCCTCGGCCTCGGCCCGCTGGTCGCCGGCGCGCCCGAACTGCACCTCAAGCTTGCCACCGAGGCAGGGGTGGCCGACCTCATCAAGCGCACCGGCCAGCTCTACGTCTTCCCCACCCGCAAGGACTATGAGGACAGTAAGGAAAGCTGGGACATCCGCCGCGAGCGGGGCGTGAAGACCATCGAGGTCGACGAGAACGAACTGCGCCAGCGCGAACCCCATCTCGACCGCCGCTACACCTTCGCCCTTTACTGCGACGATGGCGGCCATTGCAGCAACCCCGGCGCCTATGTCGCGGCTTTGGTGCACCATGCCCTATCCCTGGGGGCCACCCGCATTCACGGCGGCGCCGAGCGCTTCGAGATCGGCGGCGGCCGCCTCAAGGGCGTGGTCTCCGGCGGCAAGCTGATCGCCTGCGACGCCGCGGTGATCGCCGCCGGCGCCCGCTCGCGCGACCTCGCCCATCAGGCCGGCGACCGCGTGGTGCTGGAGACCGAGCGTGGCTATCACGCCGTGATCGAAAGCCCCGAAGTCGGCCCGCGCACGCCGATCATGCCGTCGGACGGCAAGATGGTGCACACGCCGATGGAGGCCGGGCTGCGCATCGCCGGGCAGGTGGAGATCGCCGGGCTCGACGCCGCACCGAACTGGAAGCGCGCCGAGGTATTGCTCAACCATGCCCGCCGCACCTGGCCCGGCCTGCCGAAGGATTTGCCGCCCGAGCGGGTGAAAGTCTGGATGGGCCACCGGCCCTCCACCCCGGACGGGCTGCCCTGCATCGGCAAAGCCACCGGCTGTAAGGACGTGGTGCACGCCTATGGCCACGGCCATATCGGGCTGGCCTCCGGCGCCATGACCGGCCGGCTGGTGGCCGACATCATCAGCGGCAAGACCCCGACCATCCCGATCGCGCCGTTCGACCCCTCGCGGTTCAACTGAAGCAGTACTCGATACGGTGGGGAACCCGCGCGGCAACCGATCGTCGTCATTACGAGCGCAGCGAAGAAATCCAGGGGGATCGCACGGAAAGCTGGAGCGAAACCCCCGGATTGCCCCGGCTTGCGCCTCGCGATGACGGAAGCCGCACAGCCCACCCGCGGACGACCGGGTTGACGGGACACTTCGCGCGCGCCGGGGATAAAAAAGTGAGCGCTGGCTATATTTCCTCTTGCAGCCGCTTGCGTCACGCGCTAAAAACAAAACATGAACAAACATCCCCTCCCTCCCGACCTGCGCGCCGCCGCGGCTGATTTTGCCGCTGGGTTGTCGGTGCTCGCCGGCGGGTTGGCGGGGCTGTTTTCGTTGATTTGGCTCCGCCTGTGCGGCCGCGCGGCGGCGGCGGCGGCGTTGCTTGCCTATCTGGAAGAGACGCTGCGCACCCTCGGCGCCCTGATGGAGCGCCTCGCTGCCGGCGATCTGCCGGAGCAATGCGCTCCCCTGCGGGAGGCCCCGCGCCGGCCGGTCACGGGGCAGGGCAGGCAGCAAACGGGCGCGGTGGGTCCGCGCGCGTCGCGCGCGCCGCGCGTTGGCCCCATGCGAGCGGCGGCGGATGTTTCGCGCCGGCGTATCGCTTCATGGCCCGTATCACGAGTCGTGGCATGCCCGGACGGCATCACACTGCGCCCAAGCCCGGCGCGCGGGCGGCGACGATGGCGGAATCTAGCGGAGGCGAGTCGCGGGAGCGTGCTTAATTCGTTGCGCATACGAAATAATATGACGGCTTGACGCCCCAGCCCCAGCGGCGTCCCATTCCGCCGCATCAAACCGAGGACACGCCATGCAACCCCCCGTCCGCAGCCGCGGCACCCTCGTCCGTCCGGACTGCACGCTCTATTACGAAATCACCGGCGACGGCCCCGGCGCGACGCTGATTTTCGCCCACGGGCTCGGCGGCAACCACATGTCCTGGTACCAGCAGGTCGCGCATTTCGCGCCACGCCATCGCTGCGTCGCCTTCGCCCATCGCGGCTTTCACCCCTCGACCCATCTCGATGGCGGACCGGACCCGGCCGATTATGCCGAGGACCTCGCGGCGTTGATCGGCCATCTCGGCATCGGCGATCACGTGCTGATCGCGCAGTCCATGGGTGGCTGGACCAGCTTGGAATATGCGCTCGGCAAACCGGCGGGCCTCAAGGGCGTCGTGCTGGCAGCGACCACCGGGACGATCGATGCGCGCAAGATCGCCGCCGCGTTCAAACCGGCCCATGCCGCCTGGGAGGCGGCGTCCGGCCCGGCGCTGGCCGGTTTCGCCGCCGCCGGCATCCATCCCGCGGGAGGCGCCCGCATGGCCGAGGAGCAGCCGGCGGTGCATCTGCTGTATCGCCACATCGATGACCAGAACGCCGCGCTCAACAAGGAGGCGCTGCGCAACAAGCTGATGCATGCCCGCCACCGCGCGCCGAAGGAACTGGCGGGCGTCGGCTGCCCGGTGCTGATGATCGCCAATGACGAGGACATGGTGATTTCGCCGCCGGCGATGGAGGCGGTGGCGTCGGTGAATGCCAACGCATCCTTCGCCCGCATCGCGCGCGCCGGGCATTCCGGCTATTTCGAGCGCCCGGCGGAGTTCAATATTCTGGTGGCGGGCTTCATCGCCGGGCTTCAGGCCGGCGGATAAATGCCCTCCCGGCGGATCTCCTCGGTGACCCGGCGGACGATGCGGGCGGAGACGGCGGTGCGGGACAAATAGGCCGCCACGAGGAATGCAAGGAGGCTAAGGACGACCACCGCGCCCCGGGTGAGATAGGCACTCTTGTCGTCGAGGTCGCCGCTCGCGCGGTCGGCAATGATGAACCCGGTCACCCAGGCGCCCCAGAAGGCGTAGCGGAGCAGCAAGTCCCATCGTTCGCGGGCGCGCAGCGCGGTCTCGTCGGCCTGGTTCCAGCCCTCCGGCCGCTTGCGGGTATCGGCCACCCGCCGGCGCGGCAACTCGGCCACCACCGGCAAGGCGAGGGCGCCGGCGAACAGCACCCGCCAGTCATTGTCGAGCGCGGCGGTCGCCACGGCCACGGCGAGGACAAAGACCTGCACCGCGATGCGGTGCATTGGGTGAAGCGGTTCAACCAAGGATGGTCGCCCCGCTAAGGATAGTCGCCCGGTCGGCGGGGTAGCCGAACTCGCGGGGACGGATGCCGGCATGCAACCAGGTGACGAGGGAGTAGATATCATAGACCGGCAGCTCGAGCGCCTCGCGGAGCGCGAAAGCGTAGGGCGGCATGTTGGTGCATTCGAGCAGGATGGCGCCGATGTCGGGCGCCATGGCAACGAGTTCCCGCCCGGCGTTCAGGATATCCTGGGCGGCGAGGCGGACATCCATGTCCTCCTTGCCCGCCTGGATCAGCACGCGGAAGAATTCCTGCCCGCTTTCGGTGCCGACGATCGGGGTGTCGGCGGGAATCCTGGCGGCTTCGAGATGCGCCGGGGTCAGGCTCTGCTTGCTGACGGTCAGGATGCCGACCCGCTTGCCCGCCGGCAAAGTGGCCTGCACCCAGGGGAACTGGAGCAGCGAACTGGTGGCGACGGGAACCTGCACATGCTCGGCGATCTCCTTCTGGAAAATCGCCAGGAAGCCGCAATTGGTGGTGATCGCCTCGGCCCCCTGGGCGACCAGTTCGGCGGCGGCGGCGAGGAAATCGGGCAGCAATCCCTTGGCACCCTGCATCACCACGCGGTCCGGGCTGGCACCCTTGACCACGCGATACATCACCGGAAACGGCCAGGTGGCCGCGTTGCCCATGTCGCCGGGGATACGGGGAAAGCGGGCCTCGAGCATGAGGATGCCGAGCGGCGCGCCGTAGACGGCCTTGCCGCCCCGCGCGATGGTTGGCCTGTTGGTGTGTTGCATGTCTCCCCTCTCCCAGCGCCATTGAAGCGGACGGCGCGAAGGGGGAAAATGCCCTACATTCGCACCGGGGGAAACCGTTCCGCCCCCCCTGTTTCCGGGAGCCACCCCTAATCACCCCGACCCGAGATGATGTCATCGCCGAGATCCGCGCGATGAGCCGGCTTGCGTTTCCCCTGGTGCTGACCCAGCTCGCCGCGATCGGGGCGAACGTGCTCGAAATCATGCTGGCCGGGCATCTCGACTCGACCGTGATGGGGGCGGTGGCGATCGGCACCAATGTCTGGCACTTCGCGGCGATGGGGCTGATCGGGGTGATGATGTCGCTCTCGCCATCGATCGCCCAGCTTGACGGCGCGGGCCGGCGGGGCGAGGCGGCGGCGCTGTTCGTGCAGGCGATCTGGCTCGGCGGTGCGGTGGGCATCGTGTTCCTGGCGCTGTTGCAGATCCTCGGACCGCTGCTGATCGAGGCACTGGGGATCGATGCCGGGCTCGCGCGTGAGGCGACCACTTTCCTGCGGGCTGCCACGCTCGGCGCCCCGGCGCTGCCGATGTATGTCGCCTGCCGCGGTTTGACCGAGGGGCTGTCGATGCCGCGGCCCTCGCTGTTCTTCGGCCTGTTCGGCCTCGTCGTGCTCGCCCCGGTGGGCTGGCTGCTGATGTTCCCGCTCGGGCTCGGCTCGCTCGGCACCGGGCTGGCGCTCGCCTTCACGCTATGGGTGCAATTCGCTGCCTTCCTGGCGTTCCTGCTGAAAAGCCCGCGTTATCGCGACCTCGCCTGGCCGGCACGCCTGCCGCTGCCGGATCGGGCGGTGATGTGGTCGCTGTTCCGGCTCGGCGGGCCGATGGCGGTGAGTCTGCTGATGGAGAGCGGGATGTTCAGCGCCACCGCCTTGTTGATCGG
>JAPLOH010000093.1 GCA_026400845.1 Alphaproteobacteria bacterium | reverse complement strand
GTGCCGATCGCCGTCATGTCCACCTCCACCAGCGACGGCCCCGGCGCGCGCCCGGCATCGGCGACCGTGGCGCCGAACGCCTCGGCGCGATCCACCCGGAAATACGGAATCCCCGCGAGATCGGCGAGTTTGCTGAAATCCGGCCCGGTGAGATCGGCGAAGAAGTTGCGCTCGCCGTAGAGCGCGTTCTGGATGTGCTTGATGACGCCGTAGCCGCGGTCGTTCATCACGAGGATGGTGATGTCCACCTTGTCCTGCACGGCCGTCCATAGCTCGGCGATGGTGAGGAAGAAGCCGCCGTCGCCGGTCATCATCACGGTGCGGCGGCCGGGCGCGCCGATGGCGGCGCCGATGCCGAGCCCGAGGCCGGCGCCGATGGCCGCGCCGATCGGGTAGACGCTGTCGCGCGGGCCGTAGAGGTCGAACAGGCGGTTGCCCCAGGTGGAGTGGTTGATGGTGATGTCGCGCGCCCACACCGTGTCCCGCGGCAAAGCGGCGCGGAGGTCGGCGGGGAAGGTGGCGTAGGGGCCCATGGTGGCGGCGAAATCGGCCCGGGCCTGGCGCTTCATGGCGGCGAAGGCGTCCTGGTAGCCGGGCTCGGGCGCCCAGCCGGCCAGGCGCTTGGCGAGGCCCTCCAGCACCAGCGTCACGTCGCCGTTGACGAACATCGTGCAGGGATAGGTGCGGCCCTCGGCAGTGGGGTCGATGTCGATCTGCACGAGATTGGCGGGCAGTTTGACGTTGAACTCCGCCGTTTCATGACCGCGCAGGCGCGAGGCGGCGACCAGCATGAGGTCGGACTGGGCATAGAACGCCTGCACCGCCGGCACGCCGTTGCCGTTGAGGCCGCCGAGGTTGCGGGGATGGTCCTCCTCGATGGTGCCGCGGCCGGCCCAGGAGGTGACCATGCCGAAGCCCATGTCGAGCAGCTTGCGGGCGGGGGCGGCGGCCTCGCGGGCGCCGGCGCCCAGCCACAGTATCGGGCGTTTGGCCTTGCGGACGTGCTCGGCCAGCGCGTCGAGCGCGGCTTCGGAGGGCACCAGCGGGGGCGGCAGGATGAGTTCCAGCGTATCGAGCGCGGCGGGACGGGCGATCGGGGTGCGCTGCACGTCGATCGGGATTTCCACGCTCACCGGGCCGCGCGGGGCGCTGAGCGCGGTGACGGCGGCCTGGGTGAGGATGCCGAGGGCCTGCTGGGCGGAGAGGATCTGGAAGGCCGCCTTGCTGACGGAGCGCAGCATGCCGATCTGGTCCGGCACTTCATGCGCGGTGCCCATGCCGCGGCCGATGAACTTGGTGCCGGTCTGGCCGGTGATGTGGAGCACCGGTGAGGCGGCGAAGCCGGCCTCCACCAGGCCCGGCACCGCGTTGGCCGCGCCCGGCCCGGTGGAGGAGAACAGCACGCCGAGCTTGCCGGTGGTGCGGGCGTAGCCGTCGGCCATGTGGGAGGCGCCGGCCTCGCCGCGGGCCATCACGAAGCGGATGGTGTTGCGCCGGCCGATGCCGTCGAGCATCGGGATGTTGTGGACGGAGACGATGCCGAACACGGTATCGACGTTGATGGCGGAGAGGAATTCGGCGACCAGGTCGCCCACGTTGTAGGACATTTCGTTTCCCTTGCTTCTATTAAGGCATTGGAAGGAAGGAGTTCTTTTTTGAAAAAAAGAACCAAAAAACTTTTATCCGTTGGCTCTGCCCTCTCCGCGGAGCGTACACGGCAAGCGGATAAAAAGTTTTTGCTTCTTTTTTCAAAAAGAAGCGCTTCCTTCCCTCATAGTCATTTCAAACGATCCCGAGTTCGATCACCCTGCGCCCCTCGGCGAGGCGCGTGGTGGCGAGCGGCGAAAGATCGAGGCTCACGAACCCCCCAATGCACGATCAGCTCGGCAACGGCGCGTCCGACCGCGGGCGACTGCTGCATGCCGTGGCCGGAGAAGCCGGTGGCGAAGATCATGTTGGCGCAGGCGGGGTGCGGGCCGATGAAGCCGTTGAAATCGAACAGGTTCAGCTCGTAATAGCCGGCCCAGCCGCCGGTGAGCTTGAGGGTTTCCAGCACGGGCACCCGATGGGCGAGGGCGGGCCAGACATAGTCCTGGAACATCGCATCCTCCATCTCGAGCGGCGGCTCGTCGGGGTCGGGCTCGCCGTCATCGGGGGAGCGGCCGCAGATGTAGCCGGGGCCTTCCGGACGGAGGAAATTGCCGGAATTGTCGATCAGCATGGGGAAGCCGGCGAGGTCGGCCTGGCTTTTGAAGACGTAGACCATGCGCTTGCGCGGGCGGACCGGCAGGTCGATCCCGACCCAGGCGGCGACGCGGGCCGACCAGGGGCCGGCGGAGTTCACCACGAGGTCGCACGGCACCACGGCGCCATCGGCGAGCATGACGCCGGTGACGCGGTCGCCCTCGCGGGTGAGGCCGGTGGCGTCCTGCGCGATGTAGGTGACGCCGAGTGCGCGGGCCTTGCGGCGATAGGCGGCGAGCAGGCCGGGGCCGTCGAACCAGCCCTCGCTCGACATGCCGAGCGTGCCGCCGGCGAGGTCCTCCACGTTCATGTAGGGGAAGCGGTCGCGGATTTCGCCGGGGCTGAGCAGCGCGACATCGGCGCCGGCGGCGCATTGGATGGCGTGGACCTCGCGCAGGGTGGCGATGCCGTCCTCGCCGGCGAGGAAGAGATAGCCCTGGCACTTGTCGTCACCGACGGCCAGCAGATCATGCGCCTGTTCGAGGAACTGGAACCCGTAGCGCGACATCGCGACGTTCACGGGGGTGGAGAATTGCTGGCGGATCGAGGCGCAGGAGAGCGAGGAGGAGGCGATGCGGTAGGTCGGGTCCCGCTCGATGACGGTGATGCTGCCCTTGAACGCCGGGTCGCGGGCGAGATGATAGGCGGTGGAGGAGCCCACCGCGCCGCCGCCGATGATGACAACACGCATGGCGCTACTTCCCCTCCGGCCAGCGGGCGATGGTGTTTTTGAGGATTTCCGCCAGTTGCGGGGCGATTTTGTAGATGCGGGCGTTGTGGTCGATCTTCACGCCATCGGCCGGATTGCGCTCGGAGGCGGCCTTCCAGTCGCAGAACATCTCGACGAGATCGAACAAATCCATCCCCGCGATGCCCTCTTCGTAGTGCTCGGGGTGGTGGGTGTTGTGCTTGTAGTGGTGTTGCAGGCCGGGCCAGGCCTCCTTCACCAGCTCCACGTACGGCGGCGTGCCGTAGGAGAGGCCGCGCAGCTTGGGGTAGATGGTGTCGAGGATCGGCTTCTCGACGGTGCTGAACTTGCTGGCGTCATGCACCCGGCCGCGCTCCAGCAGCGCGGCGATGACGGTGTTGAGGTGGTCGCGCACGCGGTGGATGTGGCGCAGGGTTTCGGCGGTACTGTCGTAATCGGCCATGGTCGCTCTCAGTAGGATTTCGGCAGGCCGAGCACGCGCTCGGCGATGTAGCACAGCACGAGTTGTGGGCTGACCGGGGCGATGCGGGGGATCATCACTTCGCGCAAATAGCGCTCCACATGATATTCCTTGGCGTAGCCGAAACCGCCATGCGTCATCACCGCCTGCTGGCAGGCCTTGAACCCCGCCTCCCCCGCCAGATACTTGGCGGCATTGGCCGCCGCCCCGTTGGGCAGCCCCTGGTCGTACTGCCAGGCGGCGTTCATCACCATCAGCCGCGCCGCTTCCAGCTCCATCCAGTTCTCCGCCAATGGGTGCTGGATGCCCTGGTTCTGGCCGATCGGGCGGCCGAACACCACGCGATCCTTGGCATACCGGGTGGCGCGTTCGAGGGCGACGAAGCCGAGGCCGACCGCTTCGGCGGCGATCAGCACGCGCTCGGGGTTGAGGCCGTGCAGGATGTATTCGAACCCCCTGCCCTCCTCGCCGATCAGATCCTCCTCGGGGATTTCCAGGTTGTCGATGAACAACTGGTTCGAGTCGACGGCCTTGCGGCCCATTTTCTCGATCTCGCGCACCTCGATCCGCGTGCGGTCGAACGCGGTGTAGAACAGGCTCAGCCCCTGCGTCGCCTTCTTCACCCCCTCGATCGGCGTGGTGCGGGCCAGCAGCAGCATCCTATCCGCGACCTGGGCGGTGGAGATCCACACTTTCTGGCCGTTCACCACGTAGCGGTCACCGTGTTTCACCGCGCGGGTGCGCAGATGCGTGGTGTCGAGGCCGGTATTGGGCTCGGTGACGGCGAAACACGCCTTTTCCTTCCCGGCGATCAGCGGCGGCAGGAAGCGGCGTTTCTGATCGTCGGTGCCGTAGATCACGACGGGTTGCAGGCCGAAGATGTTGATATGGACGGCCGACGCGCCGCTCATCCCGGCGCCGGATTGGGCGATCGCCTGGGCCATGATCGCCGCCTCGGTGAGGCCGAGACCGGCGCCGCCGTATTCCTCGGGCATGCAGACGCCGAGCCAGCCGCCCTTGGCCATGGCGGCGTGGAACTCATGCGGGAAACCGCCCTCGCGGTCCTTGGCGAGCCAGTAGGCGTCATCGAAATCGGCACAGAGCCGCTCGATCGTCGCCTTGACGTCGCGTTGCTGGTCGGAGAGGGCGAAATCCATGCGGCTCGGCTCGTGATTGTTCGGCGCCATCCTGCCGTTCCTCGCCGCCGCCAACAAGGCGCGGTGACGCGCGGCGGAACCTCGATTAGCCTCTTGGCCACAGAAGCAGCGAGACCCCATGACCGATCATCCCGGCCCAATCGTTATCGACCTGCCGAGCGCCCGGCGCAGCCTCGCCTTCCCGCGACTGATCGCCGCACTGCGCGCCGCCTTCATCGCCGGCGCCACCGTGCCGCTGCGCCATCGCCACATCCTGGAGGACGCCAACGGCACGCTGCTGCTGATGCCGGCCTGGCGCGGCGCCACGGCCATGGGCGTGAAGATCGTCACCGTCTATCCCGACAACGGCAAGCGCGGCCTCAACTCCGTCTTCTCCACCTATCTGCTGTGCGACGGCGAAACCGGACAGCATCTCGCGCTGATCGACGGCAATGAGATCACCGGGCGGCGCACCGCGGCCGCCTCGGCGCTGGCCGGCGACCATCTCGCCCGCGCCGATGCCGCCTCCCTGCTGATCGTCGGCGCCGGGCATATCGCCGGCATGATGGCCGATGCCTACGCCGCCGTCCGGCCGATCCGTGCCGTGAAGGTGTGGAACCGCCGGCCGGAGGGCGCGCGCGCCCTGGCCGCCCGGCTATGCGCCGCGGGCCATGCGGCCGAAGCGGTGGAGGACCTCGAAGCCGCCGTCCGCGCCGCGGACATCGTCACCTGTGCCACGCTGGCCACCGAGCCCCTGGTGCGCGGCGACTGGCTGCGGCCCGGTACCCATCTCGACCTCATCGGCGGCTACCGGCCGGACATGCGCGAAACCGATGATGCCGCCATCGCCCGCGCCCGCGTGTTCATCGACACCGATGCGGCGCTCGCCGAGGCCGGCGACCTCACCCAGCCGATCGCGGCGGGGGTTTTCACCCGCGATTCCATCGCCGGTTCGCTGTTCACCCTCTGCCGCGGTGAGGCGCCGGGGCGGCAGAACGCCGATCAGATCACCCTATTCAAATCGGTCGGCAGCGCGATCGAGGATCTCGCCGCCGCCGCTTTGGTGTGGTCGGACCGCAGCGCCTGATCAGGGCTTCTTCTTGGCCGCCGGCGGCGGGGCGGCGGGGCATTCCTGCACCGCCAGCGCCTGCTGGATCGGCTTGCTCGCCGCGAAACCCGGCAACTCGGCGCCGGTTTTGATCGTCATCACCTCATCGAACAGCCCGACGTTCTGCTGACAAAACAGGGAACCGGACTTCACCGCGAACTGGGATTGCGCATTGGCCGTCGAAGTCACGTAGTCGTCCTGCTGGGACAGCGCGCGCTTGCCGTAGGCGCGGCCGAAATAGCCGCTCAACGTCTTCTCGTTGGTGGCGAGATAGGGCTGGAACTGGCGGATGAACGCGTTGTAGCGCTCCTCTGATTTGCAGGAGACCGCCGTCACCATGAGGTTGCTCTTGAGCACGGAGACGTCGAAGGCGGCCTTTTCCGGCGTGCGCACGCACATAGGCGCGTTCTGCGTCGGCGGCTCGGGCTTCGGCGGGACCGGTGCTGCAACCACCACCGGCTCAGGCGGCGGCGGGGGAGTGCAGCCGGCGAGGCCGCCGGCCGCGAGCGCGGCGAGAAGGAGGGAACTGGCGGACAGGCGCATCGGGGACTCCAGGTACAGCGGTGTTTCGCGGCATCTGCACCGCCCTGCCGCGTCGGCGCAACCTTCAGATGGTTGGCGATGACGGGAGGAAGGAGCAAGCGCTTCTTTTTGAAAAAAGAAGCAAAAACTTTTCACTCATTGGCTCCGCGCTCTCCGGGGAGAGTGCGAAGCCAATGGATAGAAGTTTTTTGGTTCTTTTTTTCAAAAAAGAACCGCTTCAGTGCACCTGCCGCCCCTGCCCCTCCCAGTAAGGCTTGCGCAAATCGGTCTTGAGAATCTTCCCGGCCCCCGAAAGCGGCAGCGGCTCGTCGCGGAACACGACCGAGCGCGGGGATTTGAAGCCGGCGATCAACGTGTGGCAGTGCGAAATCAGCGCCGCCTCGTCCACGCTCATGCCGGGCTTGCAGCGCACGATGGCGTGGACCCGCTCGCCCCATTTGTCGTCGGGCACGCCGATCACCGCGCACTCGGCCACCGCGGGGTGGCTGTAGACCGCGCTTTCCACCTCGGCCGAATAGACGTTCTCGCCACCCGAGACGATCATGTCCTTCAGCCGGTCGACGATATAGATATAGCCGTCTTCATCCATGTAGCCGCCGTCGCCGGTGTGCAGCCAGCCGTTGCGCAGCGTGTGGGCGGACAGCTCGGGCTGGTTCCAATAGCCGCGCATCATCGCCGGGCCGCGGCCGCAGATTTCTCCGATGATGCCGCGCGGCACCTCGTTGTCGTCCTCGTCGTGGATCCGCACATCCCAGCCCAGCACGCCCCGCCCGGCCGAGCGCATGCGGCGGAGCTGGTCGGGCGCGGTGCCATGCTCGCGCGCGTCGAGCAGCGTCAGCACCGGGGCGGCCTCGGTCTGGCCATAGGCCTGGGTGAACATGGTCTGCGGCATCACCTCCAGGCCCTTGCGGATCACCGCCTCGGGCATCGGCGAGGCGCCGTAGATGACGTGCTTGAGGCTGGAGAGATCGTATTTCCCGATATCGGGGAAATTCACCACCATGTTGACCATCGTCGGCACCAGCAGCGCGTCGGTCGCGCGATGCTCCTGCACGGCGGCCAGGAACCCCGCCGGGTCGAACCGCGGCAGGAAGATCTGCTTGGCGCCAATGCCGGTCGAGACGAAGGTCATCGTCGCATCGGCGATGTGGAACATCGGCGCGGCATGGACATAGACGGCGTCGGGTTGGAAATGCACGATCGCCAGCGTGTTCAGCATGTTGAGCACGATGTTGCTGTGGCTCAGCATCACCCCCTTGGAGCGCCCGGTGGTGCCGCCGGTATAGAACAGGGCGGCGATGTCATCCCCGCTGCCGCAAATGTCCGGGCCGGGCGTGGCGGCGGCGATCATCGCCTCGTAGGCATGTGCGCCCGCAGGCGTCGGGCCGTCGCCGATGTGGATGATGTGCTCCAACTCCGGCGCCAGCGCGCGGACGGCAGGCAGCGCCGGCAGGAACACATCATCGACCAGCAGCGCCTTGCAGCCGGAATCCGCCAACCAGAAGGCGATCTCGGGCGGGGCGAGGCGGGTGTTGATCGGCACCACGATGAAATTGCCCCAGGCCAGGCCGAACAACCCCTCGAAATAGCGGTCGCTGTTGAGCGCCAGGATCGCCACCCGGTCCCCCGGCGCGCAGCCCAGCGCGGTGACGCCAGCGGCGCAGCGGGCGGCGCGATCGCGCGCTTCGGTCCAGCTGCGCCGGCGCTCGCCACAGACGGTCGCGGTGCCGCGCGGGTTGATCTGGACGGCACGGTGGAGCAATTGCGTCAGTCGCAGCATGGGTGCCTCCCTGGCGTTGGCGGCCCGTTCGCGGCGGACCATTCATCGCGCGATCCTAGCGCAGTTGGCGGCGAAGTGAACCAGGAACTGCCACGAGCCGGCGCAACAGGCGGATGGCGCCACGATCGCCCGCGCGCCATGTTCCGCCCATGCAGCCCGGCGAAAGGACACCACGATGAGCACCCTCGATGACGCACGCTGGCACCTGGTCGCCAACCGGCGGCCGGCCGATTTCCTCTACGCCGTCACCACCATGGGCATCTACTGCAAGCCCGGCTGCCCCTCCCCGCCGCCCAAGCGCACCAACGTGCGCTACTTCGCCGACAGCGCCACGGCCGAGGCGGAGGGCTTCCGTGCCTGCAAGCGCTGCGACCCCAAGGGCGAACGTGCTGGCATCGCCACCGCGGTGGTCGCCGATGCCTGCGCCTTCATCGCGGCCGAACCCACGATCCCCTCGCTGGAGGCGCTCGCCAAACGCTCCGGCTATTCCCGCTTTCACTTCCTGCGCATGTTCCGCGACCACACCGGCGTCACCCCGCGCTCCTATGCCGAAGGGGTGCGCGCCCGCCGCCTCCAGGCGGCGCTCTCCGGCGGCGCACGGGTGGCGGACGCGGTGGCCGAGGCCGGCTATGGTTCGGAATCGCGGGTCTACGAGGACACCGGCAGGCTGCTCGGCATGACGCCCGGCGCGCTGCGTCGCGGCGGCGCCGGCGAGACCATCCGCACCGCGCTGGCCGACAGCCCGTTCGGCCGCCTGCTGGTCGGCGCCACCGACACCGGCGTCTGCTATCTCGGGTTCGCCGAACCGGACGACGCCCTGCTCGGGGACCTCCGCGCCCGCTTCCCCAAGGCCACCATCGCGCCCGACGACGCGGCGTTGACCGAGACCGTGCAGGCCATCACCGCGTTCATGGCGGAGCCCAAGGCGGCGCTCGATCTGCCGCTCGATTTGCGCGGCACCGCCTTCCAGATCCGCGTGTGGGAGACCCTGCGCCAAATCCCCCCGGGCGAAACCCGCACCTACGCCGACCTCGCCCGCATGATCGGCAACCCCGCCGCCATCCGCGCCGTCGCCCGCTCCTGCGCAACCAACCCGGTGTCCCTCGCGGTGCCCTGCCACCGCGTGGTCGGCAGCAACGGCGACCTCACCGGTTATCGCTGGGGCGTGCCGCGCAAGGCGGCACTGCTGGCGCGGGAGAGTGCCGCGGCGAGGGAAGCGAGCGCTTCTCTTTGAAAAAAAAGCAACAAAGGCCATTGACCCGATTGCCCTGCTGAAACACTCGAACCCGTTGCGAGATCAGTTTAAACTGACCTGGCGGCCTCTCGGACCTGATGCGAGGTGTCAACAGGCGATAGAATCTACGCGAAGCTCCGCCCTTTCCTCGCCCGGACAGCAGTCGCATGAACCACTTCCGCCTGATCGACCGCGAGACCGGCTTCCCGACGCCGCCGGCGGTGGACGCGCGGCGGTCGCGGGGTTGGATTTGCGCGCGATGACTGGCAGATACCGCGGGCCGGGCAAGGTTATGCGAGGCTGTAGCGGCACGAGATGGCGGGGCGGCCTCGTTGTGGGCCTGCTCGTGGCCTTGGGAACCGGGACAATGGGACAGGAAGATCAGTCGGCGCGGCTGCGGGTTGCGGCGGCGGCGGGGCAGGTTGGCGAGGTAAGTGCATTGCTCGCCGCGGGAACCGAGGTGGACGCCGTGGACGCCGAGGGGCAGACGGCGCTTCTCCTGGCCGTCGAGGCAGGGCGGGTTGAGGTGGCTCGGGCTCTGCTCGATGCTGGAGCCAGCCCGAACGTGCAGGCGGTTAACCAGGACACACCCTGGTTGCTGGCCGGCGCGGCTGGGCGAACTGCGATACTGGCGGCAATGCTGCCGCGCGGACCGGATCTGAGCATCCGCAACCGGTTCGGCGGCAATGCGTTGATCCCGGCCTGCGAACGCGGCCATGTCGAGACCGTGCGACTGCTGTTGAACACGCCGATCCCGGTTGATCACATCAATCGTCTCGGCTGGACCTGTCTGCTTGAGATCGTTCTCCTCGGCGATGGCGGCAAGCAGCATCAGGAGGTGGCGCGGATGGTGCTGGCGGCAGGAGCCGACCCGAACCTCGCGGACGGGCATGGGGTGACTCCACTGGCGCATGCGCTCGCGCGCGGGCAGGCCGAGATCGCGGCGATGATCCGGGCGGCCGGGGGTAGATGAAGGAATGCCTGACGTGACGCTCGTTTAGGCCACCATCCCGACCACGATCCAGAGACTGGTTGCAAGTCGTGGCCGCTCCTGGTTTTCCTGGGCATCGATGCGTCGAACAGGATGCCGAATTGATGATGCCGAGCATGCGCTTGTTCGGACGGAGCGATGAGATCGATCGGCAGATGTTCAGATGGTCAAACTCCGCCGGAAAATCTCCTCTGTGTTCAGATCAACGGATGGAACAGAATACCGGACAGACATCAAAAACCTTGCTGTCGACCGCAAGGAAGCAGGAATGGGATATCCTCGGGGCTCCGACACAACAACAAAACCACCTGATCACGCGGCCCGCAGCCGGGCGGAGACTGTTTTTCACAAGAGAGCCGCTTGCTGCGGCATAAAGGGAGATCTCAAATGAACATCAAGGGAAGCGTCGCACTGGTCACCGGCGGGAATGGCGGGCTCGGGCAGCGCATCTGCCACGCGCTGGCCCGCGAAGGCGCGCATATCGCCGTGGTCTACGCGCAAAGCCGCGAGCAGGCGGAGGGCGTTGCCGCCACACTCGCCGCCGAGCATGGCGTGCAGGCCGCCGCCTTCGCCTGCGACATCGCTGCCCCCGGCGCCGTCGATGCCCTGGTCGCCGCGGTGACGGCGCATTTCGGGCGGATCGACATTCTCGTCAACGACGCAGCGTTCAACAAGGCGATCCCCTTCCCCGAGCTCGACGACATGACGGACGCGCTGTGGGACAAGATCATGGCGATCAACCTCACCGGCCCGATGCGGCTGATGAAGGCGGTAGCGCCGGTGATGAAGGCGCAGGGGCGCGGCCGCATCGTCAACATCTCCTCGGTCGCCGGGCTCACCCCCACCGGCTCCTCCATCGCCTATGCGGTGTCCAAGGCCGGGCTGATCCATCTGACGCGCTGCATGGCCGTCGCGATGGCGCCGGAAACCCTGGTCAACTGCGTGGCGCCCGGGCTGCTGGAGGGCACGCGGGCGACCGCCAATCTGCGCGCCGAGCAGGTCGAGCGCTCGGCCGCCACCTCCCTGCTGAAGAAGGCCGCGGACAAGGACGACTGCGCCGACATGGTGGTGACGATGTGCCGCACCGAGACGATGACCGGCCAGACCATCGTCATCGACGCCGGACGGGTGTTCCACTAAATCTCGCCCCGAGGGAGACCCCAACGATGTCCACCACGCCCGGCCTCGACTACGACGTCATCATCATCGGCGCCGGCATGTCGGGCCTCTACCAGTTGCATCGGCTGCGCGCGCTGGGGCTGAAGGCGCATATCTTCGAGGCCGGCAGCGGCGTCGGCGGCACCTGGTACTGGAACCGCTATCCCGGCGCCCGCTTCGATTCGGAGAGCTATTCCTACGGCTACTCCTTCTCCGAGGAGGTGCTGCGCGAGTGGAACTGGTCGGAGCATTTCGCCTCGCAGCCGGAGACCGAGCGCTACATCAACCATGTCGCCGACACGTTCGATCTCAAGCGCGACATCACCTTCCACGCCCGTGTCCGCGCCGCGCAATTCGATGACGCCGCGCAGGCCTGGACCATCACGCTGGAAAGCGGCGCCGCCAGCCGCGCCCGCTTCCTCGTCACCGCGATCGGCCCGCTCTCGGCACCGACCATGCCGCCCGTCAGCGGCGGGCCTGGCCTGCCACACCGCGCACTGGCCGAAGCAGCCGGTCGATTTCACCGGCAAGCGCGTCGCCGTCATCGGCACCGGCTCCTCGGGGGTGCAGACCATCCAGGAGGTCGCGAAAACCGCGGCGCATCTCACCGTGTTCCAGCGCACCCCCAACTGGTGCGCGCCGCTGCACAACGGCGCTATCGACTCCGAGACGCAGCGCGAAATCAAGGCCAACTACCCCGCGATGTTCGCCCGCTGCCAGGAGACCTTCGCCTGCTTCCTCCACACGCCGGACCCGCGGGGCACCTTCGAGGTGACGGCGGAGGAGCGCGAGGCGTTCTTACGCCGCGCGCGGCTTCGGCATCTGGCAGGGCAATTTCCGCGACATCCTCACCGACCCCCAGGCCAATGCCGAAATCACCGCCTTCGTCGCCCGCAAAATCCGCGAGCGGGTGAAGGACCAGGCCACCGCCGAGAAGCTGATCCCCACCAACCACGGCTTCGGCACCCGCCGCGTGCCGCTCGAGACGCGCTACTACGAGGTCTACAACCAGCCCAATGTCGAGCTGGTCGACATCAAGGCGACGCCGATCGAGCGCATCACCGAGGCGGGGCTGCGCACCACGGACCGCGCGTTCGAGTTCGACATCATCATTTACGCCACCGGCTTCATGGCGATCACCGGCGCCTTCGAGCGGATCGACTTCCAGGGCGAGGGCGGCCGCACGCTGCGGGACGCCTGGGCCGAAGGGCCGCAGACCTTCATGGGCGTGCTGGTGGAGGGCTTCCCCAACATGATGATGCTGATGGGCCCGCATACCGCGCTCGGCAACATCCCCCGCAGCATCGAATACAACGTGGATTGGGTGACCGGGCTGCTCGGCCATATGCAGGCGCAGGGCCTCACCTACGCCGATCCGCGGCCGGAGGCGGTGGCGAAATGGACCAGCCATGTGCGCGCGATCGGCGCCGGGCTGCTGTCCAACGAGGTGGATTCCTGGTTCACCGGGGTGAACAGCAACGTCGAGGGCAAGACCACCCGCATCATCGCCCGCTACAGCGGCAGCGCGCCGGCCTATCGCGCCTGGTGCGACGAGGTGGCGGCCAAGGGCTACCCCGATCTTGTGCTGACCTGAGCGCCCCGCCGCCGCTATACTGGCCCCGCACAGGGGGACAGAACATGCGCCAGCGCACGCTGCGGCCGGGACAGACCACGCTCGACGACTGGCGCGCGATATGGCGCGGCGCTACTCCGGCGCTTGACCCAGCTTGCGCGCCCGGCGTCGCTGCGGGGGCTGCGGCGATCGCGGGTATCCTGGCGCGCGGCGAGCCGGTCTACGGGATCAACACCGGCTTCGGGAAACTCGCCTCCATCCGCATCGGTGACGCCGATCTCGCCGCGCTTCAGCGCAACATCGTGCTCTCCCACGCCGTTGGTGTCGGCGCGCCCATGCCGGTGGAGGTGGCGCGGTTGATGATGGCGCTGAAGCTGGCGAGCCTCGCGCAGGGCGCATCCGGCATCGCACCCGCGACTCTCGCGATGCTGGAGACCATGTTGCAGCGCGGGTTGATCCCGGTGGTGCCCGGCCAGGGCTCGGTCGGCGCCTCGGGCGATCTCGCGCCGCTCGCCCATATGGTGGCGGCGATGATGGGGGTGGGCGACATCATCGATGGCGGCGTGATCCGCCCCGCCGCCGAGGCGCTGGCCGCGCATGGGATGGCGCCCGTGGTGCTCGGCCCGAAGGAGGGGCTGGCGCTGCTCAACGGCACGCAATTCTCCACCGCCTATGCCCTGGCCGGGCTGTTCGAGGCGGAGCGGCTGTTGCAATCCGCTTTGGTCACCGGCGCGCTCGCCACCGATGCCGCCCGCGGCTCCGACACGCCGTTCGACCCGCGCATCCACGCGCTGCGCCGCCACCAGGGCCAGATCGAGGTCGCCGCCACGTTGCGCACCCTGATGGCGGGCAGCGCCATCCGCGCCTCCCACCTCGTCGGCGATGAGCGGGTGCAGGATCCGTATTGCCTGCGCTGCCAGCCCCAGGTGATGGGCGCGGTGCTCACCCTGCTGCGCCAGGCCGCCGCGACGCTGGAGACCGAGGCGGCGGGGGTGACCGACAACCCACTGATTTTCCCCACCGCCGATGGCGGCGAGGCGCTCTCCGGCGGCAATTTCCACGCCGAGCCCGTCGCCTTCGCCGCCGACATGATCGCGCTCGCGCTGTGCGAAATCGGCTCGCTGGCGGAGCGTCGCATCGCCATGCTGATCGACCCCGCGCTCTCCGGCCTGCCCGCCTTTCTCACCCCGCGCCCCGGCCTCAACTCCGGCTTCATGATGCCGCAGGTCACCGCCGCCGCCCTGGTTTCCGAGAACAAGCAGCGCGCGACGCCGGCGAGCGTGGACAGCATCCCGACTTCCGCCAACCAGGAGGACCATGTCTCGATGGCCGCCCATGGCGCGCGGCGGCTGCTGGAGATGGCGGCCAATACCGGCGCGGTGCTCGGCATCGAATTGCTGGTGACCGCCCAGGCCTGCGATTTTCACGCGCCATTGCGCTCCTCGCCGCCGCTGGAAGCCGCCCGCGCGCTGCTGCGCGGCATCGTCCCCCACCTCGACGAGGACCGCCACATGTCGCCCGACATGGCGGCCGCCACAGCTCTCGTGCGCAACGGCCAGCTCGCCGCCGCCGTTGCCCCCCTCTCCTTGCCGATCGTCGGCTGATCCACAGGAACACCCAGGCATGACCCGTATCGACAACATGCGCATCATCCGCGCCGCCCGCGGCACCGAGCTCTCGGCCAAATCCTGGCTCACCGAGGCGCCGCTGCGCATGCTGATGAACAACCTCGACCCCGACGTCGCCGAGCGCCCCGGCGAACTCGTGGTCTATGGCGGCATCGGCCGGGCCGCGCGGGACTGGGAGAGCTTCGACCGCATCACCCATGCGTTGCGCCGGCTGGAAGCCGACGAGACCCTTCTGGTGCAATCCGGCAAGCCGGTCGGCGTGTTCCGCACCCATGAAGACGCGCCGCGCGTGCTGATCGCCAACTCCAACCTGGTGCCGAACTGGGCGACCTGGGAGCATTTCAACGAGCTCGATCGCAAGGGGCTCATGATGTACGGCCAGATGACGGCCGGCTCCTGGATCTATATCGGCGCCCAGGGCATCGTGCAGGGCACATACGAGACCTTCGTCGAGGCCGGGCGCAAGCTCGTCGAGGCCGGGCGCAAGCACTATGATGGCAGCCTCGCCGGCAAATGGATCCTCACCGCCGGGCTCGGCGGCATGGGCGGCGCCCAGCCCCTCGCGGCCGTGATGGCCGGCGCTTCGTGCCTGGCCATCGAATGCCAGCCCAGCCGCATCGAAATGCGCCTGCGTACCGGCTATCTCGACCGCCACACCGCCGATCTGGACGAGGCACTGCGGATGATCGAGGAATCCTGCCGCAACCGCACGCCGATCTCCGTCGGCCTGCTCGGCAATGCCGCCGAAATCCTCCCCGAACTCCTGCGCCGCGGCGTCCGTCCCGATATCCTCACCGACCAGACCTCGGCGCATGACCCGATCAACGGCTATCTGCCGAAAGGCTGGACCATCGCCGAATGGGAGGAGCGGCGGGAGCGCGACCCCAAGGCGGTGGAGGCCGCCGCCCGGCGCTCCATGGCCGGGCACGTGCAGGCCATGTTGCAATACCACCGCATGGGCGTCCCCACCGTCGACTACGGCAACAACATCCGCCAGCGTGCCAAGGAGGAGGGCGTGCTCGACGCCTTCGATTTCCCCGGCTTCGTGCCCGCCTACATCCGCCCGCTGTTCTGCCGCGGCGTCGGCCCGTTCCGCTGGGCCGCCCTGTCGGGTGACCCCGAGGACATCTACCGCACTGATGCCAAGGTGAAGGAACTCCTTCCGGACAATGCGCATTTGCACAACTGGTTGGACATGGCGCGCAAGCGCATCCACTTCCAGGGCCTGCCCGCCCGCATATGCTGGGTCGGCCTCGGCGATCGCCACCGGCTCGGCCTCGCCTTCAATGAAATGGTGGCCTCCGGCGAACTCAAGGCCCCCGTCGTGATCGGCCGCGACCATCTCGATAGCGGTTCCGTCGCCTCCCCCAACCGCGAAACCGAGGCCATGCGCGACGGCTCGGACGCCGTCTCCGACTGGCCCCTCCTCAACGCCCTGCTCAACTGCGCCTCTGGCGCCACTTGGGTTTCCCTCCACCACGGCGGCGGCGTCGGCATGGGGTTCTCCCAACACGCCGGCATGGTCATCGTCTGCGACGGCACCCAGGCCGCCGCCAAGCGCATCGCCCGCGTACTGTGGAACGACCCCGCCACCGGCGTCATGCGCCACGCCGACGCCGGCTACCCCGATGCGCTCGACTGCGCCAGGGAGAACGGGCTCGATCTGCCGGGGATCCTGTAGACCCACGCCGATGATGCTGCCCGGCATCGGCCGCTTGTTGCTCGGTGCACGGGCCGCCGGCATCAGCGGCGACGTTGTCCTGGCCGCCTTGCTGGCCGCCGTGCTGCTGTTCGCGGCGGCGTTGGCCTGCTGGTTCGATCAGCCGGTCCAACACTGGCTCAAACGATGGCCGTCAGCCCGGTTCCGATGAAATCGCTTCGCACGTCACATCGCGCGGACCACGGCGTTGGGATCAAGCCTCCAGCCGTGCCGGGAAGCCTTCGGCGCGCAAGGGCGTTTTGAGGGCGTCTTCCAGGAGTTTCACCACCATGGTCGACCACGCCTCGCCGCCGAAGGCCTCGCGGGCGCGGATGAAGGTCTGGTGGGTCATGCCGGCGAGGTCCAGCGGCACACCGAACTGGCTGCCGAGGCGCATGGCGAAGCCGAGGTCTTTGCAGGCGAGGTCCATGGTGAAGGCGATGTCGTAGGAGCCGTTGAGCACGAGCTGGCTTTCGGTTTCGTGCACGAAGCTGTTGCCGGAGCTGGCCTTGATGGCGTGGAAGGCCTTGGCGAGGTCAAGCCCGCCGCGCTTGGCCAGCATCAGCGCCTCGCCGGCGGCGACGAGGTGGATGAAGGCGAGCATGTTGGTGATCACCTTGATCACCGCCGCACTGCCGCGCGGGCCCATGTGCAGGATCTTGCCGCCCATCGCCGCGAAGGCCGGGCGATGACGCTCGAAGATCGCCTCGTCGCCGCCGATCAGCACGGTGATTTCGCCTGACGCGGCGAGGTGCACGCCGCCGGTGACCGGGGCTTCCAGCATGGTCACGCCATGCGCTTCGGCATGGGCGGCGAGGAGTTCGCTTTCCTGCTGGTCGTTGGTGGACATCTCGATCCAAATTCCGCCCTGGCCGAGCCCGGCCAGCACGCCATCGGGGCCGGAGAGCACGGCCATCGAGACTTTCGGCGAGGGCATGCAGGTGATCGCCGCGTCCGCCCCGGTCACCGCCTCGCGCGGGGTGGCTGCCGCCTTGGCGCCGAGCGCGACGAGACGCGCGACCGCCGCGGGGTCGCGGTCGTAAACGGTGACGTCGAAGCCGGCGCGCACCAGGCTCGCCGCCAGCTTGCCGCCCAGATTGCCCAGGCCGATGTATCCGTAGCGCATGGTTTACTCCGGATGGTTCACCGGCCGGTAGGCCGGCACGAGGTGCAGCTTCTTGTCGGTATAGGGGTGGGCCAGCGCCACCTCCTCGTCGAGTTCCACGCCGAGGCCCGGCTCGTCGGAGACGATCACGTAGCCGTCCTCCCACTGCACCGGCTTCTTGAGGATTTTCGCGTGGAACCCTTCCCAGCGCTCGATCGATTCGAGGATGAGGAAGTTGGGCGTGCAGGCGGCGAACTGGATGTTGGCCGCGCCCTCGATCGGCCCGCAATAGAGGTGCGGCGCCACCTGCGCGTAATGCGCCTCGGCCATGGCGGCGATCTTGCGGGCTTCGAGAATGCCGCCGACGCGCCCGAGCGCCATTTGCAGGATGGAGGCGGCGCGCAGTTCCAGCACGCGGGCGAATTCGTACTTTGTGGTGAGGCGCTCGCCGGTGGCGATGGGGATGGTGGTTTGCCGGGCGACGATGGCCATTTCCTCCGGCTTTTCCGGCGGTACCGGCTCCTCGAACCACAGCGGGTCATAGGCTTCGAGCTTGCGGGCGAGGCGGATGGCGCCGGAGGTGGTGAACTGGCCGTGGGTGCCGAACAGCAGGTCCGCCTTGGTGCCGACGGCCTCGCGCAGGCGCTTGCAGAAGGCCTCGGAGAGCTCCATGCGCTCGAGGCTGGGCTGGCGCGGATCGAAGGTGGAATAAGGGCCGGCGGGGTCGAACTTCAGGCCGGTGAAGCCCATTTCGACATATTCCACCGCGCGCTCGGCCGCCGCGTCAGGGTCCCGGTAGACGGCGGGGTCGGAATAGGCGTGGCCCTCGCCCGGGCGCGGGTAGATGTAGGTGTAGCTGCGCAGCCGCTCATGCACCTTGCCGCCGAGCAAGGCGTGCACGGGCTTGCCGAGCGCCTTGCCGTTGATGTCCCACAGCGCCATCTCGATGCCCGAGAGCACGCCCATCAGCGAGATGTCCGGCCGCATCGAGTAGCCACGGCCATAGACGTTGCGCCACAACGTCTCGATGCGGAACGGGTCCGTGCCCTCCACATGCATGGCGAAGACATCCTCCACCATCTTCACCACCACCTCGGGCGAGAAGGAGGCGGAGTAGACCTCGCCGATCCCCTCGATGCCGTTGTCGGTGACGAGCTTGACGAAGATGAAATACCAGCCGCCGTTATAGGGCGGCGGGTTGCCGACGATGAACGTCTTGAGGGACTGGATTTTCATTGGGGGAACACGATCACGTTGCGGAGGGCCTCGCCCTTCACCACGCCCGCAATCGCGGCGTTGATGTCGGACAGCGGGAAGCGGCCGCTGATCAGCTCGTCGAGCTTGATGCGGCCCTGCTTGTAGAGTTCGACGATCTTGGGGATGTCGATGCGAATACGGGATGAACCCATCTTGGAGCCGATGATGCGCTGCCCGTCGGCGGCGATCCAGCCGGGATCGAAACTCGCCATCACGCCCGAGGCCGGCATGCCGACGATCACCGTGCTGCCGTTGCGCTTCATCAGCGCGATCGCCTGTTCCACCACTTTCGGCGCGCCGACGGTGACGAACACATAGTCCACTTTGCGCCCGCCGGTGATGTCGAGCAGCGCGGCGGAGACGTCACTCCGTCCGCCGTTGATGACATGGGTGGCGCCGAAGCGCAGTGCGGCGTCGAGTTTGCTGTCCGCCAGATCGACCGCGACGATCGGCGAGGCGCCGGCCAGCCGGGCGCCCTGCACCGAGTTGAGCCCGACGCCGCCGCAACCGATCACCACCACCGATTTCCCGGCCGTGACGCCGGCGGTGTTGATCACCGCGCCCATGCCGGTGATGACGCCGCAGGCGATCAGCGACGCGCTGTCGAACGGCACATCCTTGTCGATCGCCACCGCCTGCGAGGCCTCGACGACGACGTATTCCGCGAAGGCGCCGGTGCGCAGCCCGTGCACCAGGCGCTCGCCCCCCTTGCTCAGCGGGGATTGCGCGTCGAGCGGGAAGACCGCCTCACAGAACACCTGGCCGCCCTCGGCGCAGGCGGGGCAGGTACCGCAGAAGCGGATCAGCGTCACCACCACATGGTCACCGACGGCGACATGGGAGACGCCGGCGCCGGCCTCGACCACCACCCCCGCCGCCTCATGGCCGAACACGGCCGGCAGGCTGCCGCCCCAGGCGCCCTGGGCGTAGAAGATGTCGCTGTGGCAGATCGCGGTGGCGGCGAGCTTCACCTTGATTTCGCCGGCCTGGGGCGGCGCGAGCTCGATCTCTTCGATCACGAGGGGCTGGCCGAATTCCCGGCAGACGGCGGCTTTCACGGTGATGCTTCCCCCAAGTTCAACGCCCCTTCCATACCGGCGCCCGCTTCTCGGCGAAAGCCCGGGCGCCTTCGAGTTGATCCTCGCTCGCATAGAGTGTGGCGATGCTGGGGAAACCGCGGGCGTTGATGTGGGCCAGCGCATCGTGGAACGGAACCCCCTCGCTCTCGCGCGCCACCTCCTTGATGGCGGCGAACACCAGTGGCGGCCCGGCGGCGAGCTGGGCGGCCAGCGAACGGGCGCGATCCATCAGCGCCGCGGGGGGGACGACGTCATTCACCAGGCCCCAGTGCTTGGCCTCCGCCGCCTCCATCCAGCGGCCGGTGAACAGCAGCTCCATAGCGACGTGGTAGGGGATGCGGCGCGGCAGTTTCAGCGTGGCGGCGTCGGCGATGGTGCCGGAGCGGATTTCCGGCAGGGCAAAACGGGCGGTCTCAGAGGCGATGATGAGATCGGCGGACAGCGCGATCTCGAACCCGCCGCCGACGGCGATGCCGCCCACCGCCGCGATCACCGGCTTGTTGAGGCCCGGCAGCGTCTGCAATCCGCCGAAGCCGCCGACGCCGTAATCGGCATCCGGCGGCTCGCCCAGGGCAGCGGCATTGAGGTCCCACCCCGCGGAGAAGAACCGCTCCAGCGCCGAACCGAGGATCGCCACCCGCAGCGTCGGGTCATCGCGGAAATCGGCGAATACCGCGCCGAGTTGCCGGCTGGTGGCGGCGTCGATCGCGTTGGCTTTGGGGCGGTTCAGCAGCACTTCGAGCACCGCGCCATCGCGGTGGAGAAGGAATGGCGGCTCGCTCATGCGCGCTTCCTCGTCATGCGGATCACCACGTCGGCGGCGACCGCGCCGCGCCCGTCGGGGCGAACCATCAGCGGGTTGATTTCCATCTCCAGCAACGCATCCGCCTGCGCGATGGCGAAGCGTTGCACCGCCAGCACAGCGGCCACCGCCGCACCGACGTCGCCGGCGGGCTTGCCGCGGAACCCGGCCAGCAGCCGCCCGACGCGCAGGGAGCGCAGCGCGTCTTCGATCTCCTCCGCCTCGGCCGGCATGCACAGCACCGCGGTATCCCCCACCAACTCGGCCAGCACGCCGCCGGAGCCGAGCAGCAAATAGAGCCCGACCACCGGGTCCCGCGCGACACCGATGATCACCTCGGCCACCGCGTCCTCCACCATGCGCTCGACGATCAGCGGGCCGCCGAAAGCTGCCATCGCCTCGGCGGCGGCCATCACCGCGTCCGCGCTGTCGAGCCCGAGGCGGACGCCGCCGACTTCGGTTTTGTGCAGGATGTGGGTCGCGCCGGTTTTCATCGCGACCGGGAAGCCGAGCGCCTCGGCCGCCAGCACCGCCTCGGCCGGGGATACCACCAGGCGGCCCTCGGGCACCGCGAGCCCGTGGCCGGCCAGCGTGCGCTTGCCGCGCCATTCGCCCAGGCTGTGCGCCTCGCCCACCGGCGCTGCCGATGCGAGCGGCGCCGGGCGTTCGATCGCTTCCCCAATCTCGGCGGCCGCCCGGAGCGCCGCGAGCGCCTCGTCGAGCCCGCAGAGCGGCACCACGCCGGAATCGGCCAGCGCCAAAGCGCGCGCTTCCGGCATCGCCTCGGGCAGGGTCGCGATCACCGCCGCGGGCGCGCCGGTCGCGGCATGGGCGGCGACCATGGCATCGGCGGCGATCGCCCAGTCGGTGCCGTCGCAGCGGTCTTCGCGTGGAAAATCCAGGATCAGCGCCGTCATCCCGAAACCCGCCTGCATCATCGCGCCGAAGGTCGCGGTCAGCGCCGGGCCGTTGGCCCAGGAAAAAGTGTGGTAGTCCAGCGGATTGCTCACCGTCACCAGCGCCGGCAGGGTGGCCGCGACCGCGACATGGGACGCCGCATCGAGGGGGCGGAAGGTGAGCCCGCTGCCCTCGGCGCGGTCGGCCACCAGGGCCGCCTCGCCGCCGGAGCAGCTCATCGAGGCGATATCCCGGCTGCGCAGGGGGCCTGCGACATGCAGCACCGTCAATGTTTCCAGCAGCGCCGGCACGCTGCCGACCTGCGCCACCCCGAGCCGGCGCAGAAACGCCTGCGTCGGCGCATCGCCACCGGCCAGCGAGGCGGTGTGGCTCGCCGTCAAAACCGCGCCGGCCGCCGAGCCGCCGGTTTTCAGCGCCACGATCGGCACCCCGCGCGCCTGCGCCGCGATTGCCGCAGCGGCACACGCCGCCGCATCGTCGATCCCCTCGATATGCAGGCCGATCGCGGTGATCCTTGGGTCCTCCAGCAGCGCCGCGATCACCGCGGACATGCCGACGACCGCCTGGTTGCCCAGCGTGATCAGGCAGGCCAGCGGCAAAGCGCGGCGATGCATGGTGAGGTTGACGCCGATATTGCCGGACTGGGTGATCACCGCCACCCCGCGCGCCACACGCCGCCCGCCGTGCTGGTCCGGCCAGAGCAAAACGCCATCCAGGTAGTTCACGAAGCCGTAGCAGTTGGGGCCGAGCACCGGCATATCGCCCGCCGCGGCGCGGAATTCCGCCTGCAACCCCGCCTCGCCGCTCTCGGCAAACCCGGAGGCATAGGCCACGGCGCCGCCGCATCCCGCCGCCGCCAGCTCCCTGAGCACGCCCAGCGTCAAATGCCGATTGAGGCCGATGAACGCTGCATCGGGCATGCCGGGAAGATCAGTCACCCCCCGGTAGACCCGCCTCCCATCCATTTCATCGCGCGACGGATGCACCGGCCAAACCTCGCCGCCATATCCAATCAAGCCGTTCTGCCGCACCACCTCCGCCGCCGCCTTGCCGCCGAACACCGCGATGGAACGCGGCCGCAGCAGCCGCTCCAGGTTCATGACCCCAGCGGGCGCAGGAGTTCCCGCGAAATGATATGCCGCTGGATTTCGCTGGTGCCGTCCCAGATGCGTTCGACGCGGGCATCGCGCCAGAAGCGTTCGAGGGGGAGGTCGTCCATCAGCCCCATGCCGCCGTGGATTTGGATGGCGCGGTCGGTGACGCGGGCGAGCATTTCGGTGGCGTAGACTTTGGCTTCCGAGATTTCGCGGTTGGCCGGCAGGCCCTGGTCGAGCCGCCAGGCGGCCATGAGGGTGAGGAGATCGGCGGCGTCAATCTCGGTGATGCTGTCGGCGAGTTGGAAGGAGACGCCCTGGTAGCGGCCGATTTTCTCGCCGAATTGTTCGCGTTGGGCGGCATGGGCGAGGGCGAGATCGAAGGCGCGGCGGGCGCGGCCGACGGCCATGGCGGCCACTGTGAGGCGGGTGGCGGCGAGCCAGGTGTTCACGATGGTGAAGCCCTGGCCTTCCTCGCCCAGCATTTGCGCGGCAGGCAGGCGGCAGTCGTCGAAGGTGAGGATGCAGTTGTTGTAGCCGCGATGGGAGACGGATCGATAGCCCTTGCGGATTTCGAAGCCGGGCGTGCCGCGATCGACCAGGAAGGAGGAGATGCGTTTGCGGCCCGGCGCATCCTCGCCGGTGGCGACAAAGACGATGACGAAATCGGCGATATCGGCGTGGCTGATGAAGTGCTTGCTGCCGTTGAGCACCCAGTCCGTGCCGTCACGCCGGGCGAAGGTTTTCATGCCGCGGAGGTCCGAGCCGGCGCCGGGTTCGGTCATGGCGAGTGCGTCGATCTTCTCGCCGCGCACGGAGGGCAGGAGGTAGCGCTCGCGCTGCTCGGCATTCCCCGCGCAGAGGATGTTGGAGGGGCGACCCCACCAGACGGTGAGGGCCATGGAGGCGCGGCCGAGTTCGCGCTCCAGCAAAGTGAAGGTCTGATGGTCGAGCCCGCCGCCGCCGTATTCGGCGGGGATGTTGGGCGCATGAAAGCCGAGCTCGATCACCTTGCGCTGGATTTCGCGGCCGATCTCCAGCGGCACCTCGCCTGAGCGTTCCACTTCGGCTTCGAGCGGATACAGCTCGCGCTCCACGAAGTCGCGCACCGTGCGCACCACGAGATCCTGCTCGGGCGTGAGGCCGAAATCCATCAGGGCTATTCCGCGTAGGAGGGGTCTTTGCGGTCGAGCACCTGCTTCATCTGCTCGAAATGCGCCACGTCCGCGCCCCCATAAGCCTCCCAGCCCTTGGCGGTGCGCTCGGCGAGGTCGTCGGACATCACGGCGAGGGGCTGGCCGGTGGAGCGGGCGAGCACCAGGGTCTGGCAGGCGCGTTCGAGGTAGTAGAGATCGTCGAAGGCGGCGGCCGGGGTGGCGCCGACGACGAGTACGCCGTGATTGCCCATCATCATGCGGGTGTGCTGGCCGATGCCGTGCGCCACGCGCTCGCCCTCCGCCACGTCATCGGCGATGCCGCCGTAGTCGAGATCATAGGCGATGCGGTTGTAGTAGCGCGCGGTGTTCTGCTCGATCGGCAGCACGGTGGGGTCCACCAGCGAGGCCATCGCGGTGGCGTAGGCGGAATGGACATGCAGGATGCAGCGGGCCTGCGGCACCATCGCATGCATGCGGCCATGGATCGACCAGGCCGCGGCGTCCGGCGCATCCGGCCGGTTCATCGTCTCGGGGTCATCGGCGTCGAGCAGCAGCAGCTCGCTCGCCTTGATCAGCGAGAAATGCCGCCATTTCGGGTTGATGAGGAACTTGTTGCCGGGGCCTGGCAGGGCCACGGAGAAATGATTGGCGATCGCCTCATGCCAGCCGAATTCGACGGCGAGGCGGAAACATGCGGCGAGATCCACCCGCAGCTGCCACTCGATGTCACTGATGTTGCGGCGCGATTGTGTCATTCCGTCCATGGCGGTGCCCTCCTGCTGTGGGGATGGTGCCATGGAATGGCGTGGACCGGAACAGGGGACCGGATTTCACCGCCCGCCGGGCGTGCTAGTCTCGCGCCGAAGCACCACGAGGACCGCCATGCCTGCACCGCCCGACGTCTCAGCCCTGCTCGCCGCCCAGCAGAAGGGGATGGCGCTATTGCGCGGCTTCTATGCCGACCCCGCGGTCTATGGGCGCGACATCGAGCGGATGTTCCTGCGCCATTGGCTGTGCGTCGGCCATGCCAGCCAGGTGGCTGACGTGGGTGATTTTTTCACCACCGACTATGGCGACGAATCGGTGCTCATCGTGCGCGGCAAGGACAAGGTGATCCGCGCCATGCTGAACCTCTGCCGCCACCGCGGGGCCGAGGTCTGCCCTGCGAAGTCGGGCAACACCGCATTGTTCGCCTGCCCCTATCACGGCTGGACCTACGGGCTCGACGGCAGCCTCGATTCCGCCCGCCACATGCCGGCCGAGTTCGACCGCGGCAGCCACGGGTTGCGCCAAATCCATTGCCGCGAGGTGGAGGGGGTGCTGTTCATCAGCTTCGCGGCCGAACCGCTGGATTTCGGCCATGTCGAGACGACACTGCGTGGCGCACTCGGCGCCTATGGCTGGGCCGCGGCGAAAGTGGTTCATCGCGAGTCCTATCCGCTCGATGCCAACTGGAAACTCGCCGTCGAGAACTACGTCGAATGCTACCATTGCAGCCCGAGCCATCCGGAATACTCCAAACTGCACGCCCTCGAACAACCCGCGCCGCGCATCGCCAAGCTCAACGCGGCGATGGAGGCGCGCACCAAGGCGCTCGGCATCGAGGTCGCGACGCTCACCCATTGGTCCTCGGCGGAGGGCGAGGAGGCGATCGACTGCTTTCGCTACGCCCTCTACGACGGCGTGCAGACCGGCTCGCCCGACGGATCGCCGGTCGCCCCGCTGATGGGCAAGTTCAGCGGCTATGACGGCGGCGTGACGTCGGTCCATCTCGGACCTGCCAGCTTTCTGGTCGCCTACGCCGATCACGGGGTGATCTACCGCTTCATGCCGCGCGGGCTCGACAAGTGCGATATGGAGCTGCTGTGGCTGGTGCGTGGGGACGCCGAGCCAGGGCGGGATTTCGACATGGAGACGCTCACCTGGCTGTGGCGGATCACCTCGGACGCCGACAAGCGCATCATCGAGCATACCGCCAAGGGTGTCCGCTCGCGCTTCTACGAACCCGGCCCGCTCGCGCCGATGGAAGCCAATGAGCAGCGCTATCTCGACTGGTATCTCGCCGAAATCGCCTGAAGGAAACCCTGATGATCCGACCGTTCGACGGCGTCCGCATCCTCGATTTCACCCAGGTGCTGGCCGGCCCGTACTGCACCTTCCAGCTCGGCCTGCTCGGGGCCAGCATCGTCAAGGTCGAGCGGCGGGAGGGCGAGGATGCGCGTCGCACCCCGCTCTCGCGCGAATGGGCGGAGCGCGGCATGGCGCCGGGCTGGATGGCGATCAACGGCAACAATCGCCGCCTGACGCTTGATCTGCAGAAGCCCGAGGCGCGCGAAATCATCCGCCGCCTCGCACGTGACGCCGATGTGGTGGTGGAGAATTTCCGCCCGGGCGTGATGAACCGCCTCGGCCTCGGCCATGCCGATCTCGCGGCGATCAACCCGAAACTGATCTACTGCGCCATTTCCGGCTTCGGCCAGACCGGGCCCGACCGCAACGAAGCGGGCTATGACGGCAAGATCCAGGCGATGAGCGGCATCATGTCGATCACCGGAGACCCCGCGACCGGCCCGATGCGGGCGGGCTTCGCGGTGTGCGACGTGCTGACTGGGATGACCGCGGCATTCGCCATCTCCGCCGCCCTGTTCCAGCGCGGCCATAGCGGCAAGGGCCAGTTCATCGACGTCTCGATGCTGGAGGCAGCACTCGCCTTCCTCTCCGGCCCCGTCGCGGATTGGACGGTGGTGGGCCACAAGCAGTACCAGTCCGGCAACCAGGCGGTCAGCCGCCGCCCGACCGCAAATTTGTTCCGCGCCAATGACAGCTGGCTGCTGCTGGCAGTCAACAGCGAGCAACAATATCGCTGCCTGATGACGGCACTCGGCCGCGCCGACACCTTCGAGGATCCGCGCTTCATCGACTGGTTCGCCCGCAAGGACCACGAGCCGGAACTGCGCGCCATCATCGAGCACGCGCTTGCGGCCAAGGACGCCAAGGCGTGGGAGCCGGAGTTGAACGCCGCCGGCGCGCCCTGCGCCTCGATCTGGCGGATCGAGGAAATCCTCGAACACCCGCAAATCAAGGCGCGCGGCGTGCTGCAAACCGTCGACACCGCCTTCGGCCCGCTGAGCTTCATGGGCAGCGGCTTCCAGATGGCCCATGGCGGCGGGCGGCTGGACAGTGTCGGCCCGGGGCTGGGTGCCCATACCGACGCGGTGCTGGCGGAATGCGGGTATACGGCGGAGGAGATAGCAGCACTTCACGCAGCGGCAATCGTTTAGCGCTTGCAGTCTTCGCCGGCCGCATGGCAGCCTGATTCCGGCCAAGAAACCAATCCAGGTTCGACGGCCACAGCAGAGGTGCCGAAAGATGTCCGCAATGAGCGATACCGCGATGAAGTTCTTCGAGGCCTGCGAGGCGGGCAAGGGCTGGGACGCCTGCGCGCCCTACTGCACGGCGGACGCCAGTTTCGCCGCCCAATCGGAGCCGCTGGCCGACGTGAAAACGCTGGCCGACTATGCCAACTGGATGCAGGGGCTGATGACCATCCTGCCCGATGCCGGCTACGACCTGAAGTCCTGGGCGATCGACGCCGATCGGAACAATGTCTCGGCCTATGCCGTCTTCAACGGCACGCACACCGGCGAGGGTGGCCCGATGCCGCCGACCGGCAAGTCGGCCAGCACCGACTACGTGTATGTGATGCAGTTCAGCGGCGACAAGATCAGCCACATGACCAAGATCTGGAACGCCCCTTGGGCGCTCAAGCAGCTCGGCTGGATGTAGCCTACCGCGCCACGAACTCCGGCAGGTCGTGCGCCGTCACAAGCGGCGCCGGCTCCCGCCATGCCTCGATGTCGACCAGACAGGTTTGCGCGATGCAGCCCTGCGACAGCGATGAGGCGCCGATATCCAGCGTCAGCACGTTGGGGTTGCCATGGCGCTCCGGCCGTCCCGGCACCGGGTCGGGGTCGAACCAGGCGCCGGTGGAGAGCCGCACCACGCCGTGCCGGACGTCCGCGGTGACGCGCAGGCCGGCGAGGCAGGCGCCGCGATCGTTGAAGACGCGCACCACGCTGCCATCGGTGAGGCCGCGGGCGGCGGCGTCATCGGGGTGCATGGAGACGGGCTGGCGGCCCTGGATTTTCCCCGCCGCGCTCCAGGGGCTCGGGTCGAGCTGGCTGTGCAGGCGGCGGTCGGGCTGGTCGGAGAGCATGTGCAAGGGGTATTTGCCGACCGCGCCCAGCCACTCCGCCGGTTCGCGCCAGACCGGGTAGCCCGGGCAATCGTCATGGCCGAAGCCGGCGACTTTCTCGGAGAAGATCTCGATTTTTCCGGAGGGGGTCTTCAGCGGGTGCTTGGCGGGGTCTGCCCGAAAAGCCTCGTACATCACCGCGGCGGGCGGGTTGCCCTCGATCTCCACCACGCCCTGCTGCCAGAAACTGTCGAATTCCGGCAGGGTGACGCCGGCGCGCCGCGCGGCAATGCGGCTCTGCTCGTAGAGCACGCGCAGCCCATGGCGTCGCGCCCCTCGGTGAACGCCTCCTCGGCGCCCATGCGTTCGGCGAGGCCGCGGAAGATCGCGAAATCGTCGCGCGCTTCGCCGGCCGGGCGTTTCACCTGCTTCATCGCCACCATGAATTTCTCGCGGGTGGCGCAACCGATGTCGTCGCGCTCGAGCGTGGTGGTGGCGGGGAGCACGATGTCGGCGTGCTTGGCGGTGGCGGTCCAGAACTGCTCCTGCACCACGATGGTCTCGGGCTTTTCCCAGGCGCGCAGCAGGCGGTTGAGGTCCTGGTGGTGGTGGAACGGATTGCCGCCGGCCCAGTAGACCAGCTTGATGTCGGGATAGGTTTTCGTTGCGCCATTGTAGACGAAAGGCGTGCCTGGGTTCAGCAGCATGTCGGAAATGCGGGCGACCGGGATGAAGTCCGCCACCTGGTTCTGCCCCTGCGGCAAGGTGGGACCGGCGAAGCGGGCATGCGGGCTGCCGCCGCCATTGGTCGGGCCGTAGGCGACGCCGATGCCGCCGCCGGGCAGGCCGATCTGGCCGATCATCGAGGCGAGCGTCACCGCCGACCAGAAGGACTGCTCGCCGTGATGGGCGCGCTGGAGCGACCAGGCGATCGACAGCATGGAGCGCGTGCCGGCCATTTCGCGGGCCAGCGAGGCGATGCGCGCGGCCGGTACGCCGCAGATCGCCTCGGCCCAGGCGGGCGTCTTGGCCACCCCGTCTTCGGCGCCGGTGAGGTAGGGCAGGAATGTCGCAAAGCCGGTGGTGCAGCGGTCGAGGAATCCCTGGTCGTGCAGGCCCTCGCTGTGCAGCACATGCATCATGCCGAGCAGCAGCGCGGTGTCGGTGTTGGGGCGGATGGCGATCCACTCGAACTCGGCGCCGGTATCGAGATCGTCGCGGGTGGGGGAGATGTTGACGAAGCGGCAGCCGGCCGCGGCCATGCGGCGCAAGGCGGCCGGCACCCGGTGTTCCGATGGCCCGCCGGCGCCGACCTGCGCGTTTTTCGCCGGCACGCCGCCGAGGCTGACGAACAGCTTGGTTTCGCGCTCCAGCACGTCCCACGTGGTCAGCGAGGACATCAGCTCGTCCATCGGCGCCATGATGTGGGGCATCAGCACGCGGGCGGCGCCGAGGCTGTAGCTGTCCTGGTGGCGGACATAGCCGCCGATGCAGTTGAGGAAGCGGTGGATCTGGCTTTGCGCGTGGTGGAAGCGCCCGGCGCTGGCCCAGCCGTAGGAGCCGCCGAAGATGGCCTGGTTGCCGTGCGCCGCCTTCACCCGGGCGAGCTCGCCGGACACCAGGTCGAGCGCCTCATCCCACGAGATTTCCACGAAGGGCTCATGGCCGCGGCCAGTGCGGGCGCGGCCCTCCAGCCAGCCCTTGCGGACGGCGGGGCGGCGGACGCGCACGCGGTCCAGCTCGGGGGCGAGCATGTGCAGGCCGATGGGCGAGGGGTCGGGGTCACCCTTGAAGGGGTGCAGCGCCACCGCCTCGCCGGCTGCCATCTCGACCTCGTAGACACCCCAATGCGACGACGTCAGCACGGTCATGATCCGTCCCCCCGGTGACAAGCTCTGTTCCAGGCGCCACGATGCCACCCCTCCGTCCCCGGCGCAAAGGATCACGCGGCCATGTCCCCCCAAACATCGAGCGAACTTTGGCAACTCGACGCCACCGACCTCGCGCGGTTGATCCGTGTCGGCCAGGTCTCGGCGCGGGAGGCGACTTCCAGCGTGGTCGGGCGGATCGATGCGGTGAATCCGCGGCTCAACGCCATCGTGCGCGATCTGCGCGAGGAGGCGTTCACCGCCGCCGATGCGGCCGACGCCAGGCAGGCGCGCGGCGAGGCGCTGGGGCCGCTGCATGGCGTGCCGGTGACCACCAAGGTCAACACCGACCAGAAGGGCTGCCCGACCGATAACGGCATCGTCGCCTTCAAGGACCTCATCGCATCGGAGGATTCGCCGCTGGTGCGCAATTTCCGCGAGGCCGGGGCGATCATCGTCGGGCGGACCAATACGCCGGGCTTCTCCATGCGGCTGTTCACCGAGAACAGCCTGCACGGCACCACCGTCAACCCGCGCGACGCAATGCTGACCGCCGGCGGCTCCTCGGGCGGCGCCGGCTCCGCCACCGCGGCGGGGATGGGGCCGATCCATCATGGGAATGATATCGCCGGCTCCGTCCGCTATCCGGCCTACTGCAACGGGGTGGTTGGGTTGCGGCCGACGCCGGGGCGTATCCCCTCCTACAACGCCACCGCCCCCGGCGGGCGGGCGATGGGTGGGCAGTTGATGGCGGTGCAGGGGCCGTTGACCCGCTCGGTGCGCGATGCCCGCACCGCGTTCGCCGTGCTGTCCGGCGCCGATCGCACCGATCCGCGCTGGGCCGATGTGCCGCTGGAAGGGCCGCCGGCGCCGCGCCGGGTGGCGTTGATGGCGGAAATTCCGGGCTATCAGACCGACCCGGCGCTGGTCGCCGCCACGCGCACCGCGGCCAAGCATTTGCAGCTCGCCGGCTACGCGGTCGAGGAGGTCAACCCGCCCGATTTCGCCGAGGCGGCGGAGCTGTGGAACCGCATCGCCGGGACTGACGTGCTGGTGGCGCTTGACCCCAGCGTGCGGACATACGGCGATGCCGACACCATCCGCTCGCTGGAGGGCTGGCGCGGCGTGGCGCCGGCGCTCGATCTCGCCGGCTATATCAAGGCGCTGGCCGACCGGGACTGGCTGATCCGCCGTTGGCTTACCTTCCTCGCGACCTACCCGATCGTGCTGATGCCCTCCTCCTGCGCGCTGCCGTTCCCGGCCGGCTTCGATGCCGCGAGCGATGACGGCAATGACAAGCTGTGGGCGGCCAATCCGCAGCAGATCGCCATTCCCCTCCTCGGCCTGCCCAGCCTGCAAGTGCCGGTCGGCCATATCGGCAAGATGCGGGGCGGCGTGCAGCTGGTCGCCGCGCGCTTCCGCGAGGATCTCTGCCTTGCCGCCGGAGAGGTGATCGAGGCGGCGGAGGGGGCGAACCCGCCCGTCGATCCCGCCTGATCGATCCCACCTGATCGATCCCGCCTGACCAAGGCACCCCTCCCGCGCCGCGGGAGGGGCCACAATCACGAAGCGGCAGCAAGCCGCCCGGAAACGCCCTCCCATCATGATCTTCCCGCCGCCCCCCTTCCGCCGCCCCGCGTTCCGCCTGCAATTCGCGGCCGACCTGATGACCTCCTGCGCCTTCGAGATGGAGACCATCATCCTCGGCTGGTTCATCCTGGTGCAGACCGGCTCTGTCCTCCTGCTTGCGGCGTTCGGCGCCCTTCAATCGGCGGGAACGCTATGCTCCCCCTTCTTCGGCCTCGCCGCCGAACGGCTCGGCACGCGCAAACTGCTGATTGCGATGCGCGGTGCCTATACCTGCTTCGCCGGGCTACTGACCCTGCTCGCGATCACCGATCTGCTCACCGCCCCCGTGGTCTTCGTCATCGGCACCTGCATGGGCATTTTCCGCTCGTCGGACATCGCGATGCGCAACCTGCTGGTCAACGACCTCATCCCGCCCGAGGACCTCGCGACCGCGCTGTCGATTTCGCGGATGACCTCCGATCTCGCCCGCACCGCCGGCGCGCTGGCCGGCGCCGCGATTTTCGCCGCCCTCGGCATCGCGCCGGCCTATGTTGCCGTCACCCTGCTCTACGCCCTCGGCTGTGCCTGCAATTTCCGCATCCCGCACACCACCCCGCGTTCCGCTTCCGCCCTGCTTGCCTCCCCCTTCGGTGACCTGCGGGCCGGCTTCGCCTATGCCTGGACGACGCCGCTGATCCTGGTCGCACTGATCCTTGCCTTCGCGGTGAATTTCACCGCCTACCCGCTTTCCGGCGGCCTGCTCGCCTATATCGCGCGCGACGTCTACCTGCTCGACCAGTCCGGCTTCGGCACCCTCTCGGCGACCTTCGCGCTCGGCGGCCTCGCCGGCTCCATCGCCCTCAGCATGACCGGCAGCGGACGCTCGCCCGCCGTGGTGATGCTCGCCGCCTCGGTGGTCTGGCATCTGTTGTTGATCGGCTTCGTCGCCGGCCAGTCGCTCGCTCTCGGCATCGCCTGCCTCGCGGCGGCCGGTTTCGTGCAGAACTTCTGCATGATCCCGATGTCGCTGCTGATCCTGCGCACCGCCTCCGACAATTTCCGCGGCCGCATCATCGGCCTGCGCATGCTGGCGATCTACGGCCTCCCCCTCGGATTGACGCTGGCGGGCTGGCTGACCGGCCTTGTCGGGCTCCCGGTCACCGGACTGCTCTATTGTCTGCTCGGCATCACAGTTTCAATCGCCATCGCGCATCGCTGGCGCCGCACGATCTGGGCGTGATATCGAAACACGTTGGTCGGAACCGTCCGGGAGCACAGGGACAAGAATGCCATTCCGGTCAAACTAGAACCATTTTCGCCCTTTGTATCACGACAATAAACCCATTTCGTTGACAACATCAGGTGCGTACGCAAGTCCAGTAAAGCCGAGTCCGCCCTGCCACCTGCGCCTTGGCCTCGTAGCGGGTCGCCGGCCAGCCCTCGGGCCGCGCGGTATCCGGTGGCGACACCGTGAAGAAATCCTGCCCTGCCAACACCCCTGCGACCCAGGCCTGGTAGGTCGGGTCATCGGAGGCGATCCGCCAGATCCCACCGGGGGCGATGACGCGGGCGAGTTCGGGCAGGACGGCGGGGTGCACGAAACGGCGCTTGGCGTGGCGGATTTTTGGCCAGGGGTCGGGAAACATCAGGAAAAGCCGCTCGATCGCACCGTCGGGCAAGGCGCGCAGCAGGTCCCGCGCGTCGTCGTCCCACAGGCGGAGATTGCCCGGCACCGGGGCGCTCACCTCGCCGCCCTCCGGCACCAGCTTGGCCAGCAACGAGCAGATACCGGTCTCGAACACCTCGCAGGCGATCAGCCCGATATCGGGATTGGCACGGGCAAGCGCCTCGGCATGCTCGCCGCCGCCGAAGCCGACCTCGAACCAGAGCGCACGCGGCCGCGGGGCGAAGGCGCCCAGCGGGTCGCCAGCCTGCGCGATGTCGAAGCGCAGGCGCGGCAAGGTCTCGGCGAGCAGCAATTCCTGACGGGGCCGCAGCTTGTGGCCGTGGCGCCGTCCATAGAGCCGGTCAGGCGGCGGCTTCAGGGTCAGCGATTGAAGGCCGACTTCAGCGCGCCCACCAGGTCGGTCTTTTCCCAGGTGAAGGTGCCCTTGTCGGCATCCGGCTCGCGGCCGAAATGCCCGTAGGCGGAGGTCGGCACATAAATCGGCCGGTTGAGGTGGAGATGCTCGCGGATGCCGCGCGGGCGCAAGTTCACCAGTTCACGCAGCGTCTTCTCCAGCTTGGCTTCCTCGACATCGAACGGATTGCCGTGCAGCTCGACATAAACCGACAGCGGATCGGACACGCCGATCGCGTAGCTGATCTGAAGCGTGCAGCGCTCGGCGAGGCCGGCGGCGACCACGTTCTTGGCGAGGTAGCGGCAGACATAGGCGGCCGAGCGGTCGACCTTGGTGGGGTCCTTGCCCGAGAACGCGCCGCCGCCATGCGGGGCCGCGCCGCCGTAGGTGTCGACGATGATTTTGCGCC
>JAPLOH010000021.1 GCA_026400845.1 Alphaproteobacteria bacterium | reverse complement strand
GGGCTCCGCCGGCTAGGGGCCTCAAGGCCCCTAGGACCCCCTCCGGCTCGCGGCTGGAGCACCGGCCTTCAGTTGCAATCGAGGAACCGCACGGCCATTGCTTGATCAGTGTTTGAATGCCTGCGGCGCAAGAACGATTTTATCAACTGATGGCCAACGCCCCAGCCGCGAGCCGGAAGGGGTCCTAGGGGCCTTGAGGCCCCTAGCCGGCGGAGCCTTGCTTGCGCTGAAGCCTTATCGAGCCAAAAAGCTCATCTCCAACCGCCGCCCCTTCACCGCCGGCGCATCGGCCAGCATGGCGTAGGCGCGCGAGGTTGCGTCCACCTGGTCGTCCTTGCGGCCGTGCGGGAACTCGGCGAGTTCGGCAACGAAAGCCGCGTTCCAGCCGGCCCGCAGCAACGCCACGTTGCCGGCCTCGATATGGGCCGCGACCGGCTGGGCGCGGGTGATCTTGGCGCCGGTTTCAGGCGAGGCCAGTACGCGAAACCCCGCCAGCACGCCGCTGAGCCAGGCCACCTGCATCTTGCCGGCCTGGCCGGGGTCTTGCGGCAGGCCGATCGCGACATCCGGCCCATCGAGCCTCGCCGTGCCGAGCAGCCGTTCCGCCACCTCGTGCGGCCCGCCGCGAAAGCGCACCACGTCGGTCACGATGAAGCGGCCCTGCCCGTCACGGCCGAGCCTGACGCCGGCCGTCCAGTCCGGGTCCCGCCCGTCGACCGCGGCACTGGCCGCCAGGTCCCAGGCGCGGACGGTGCGAATATCCGCCGGCAGCGCGTCGATCACCCCGATCTGGCCGGTGCGGAACAATGCGCCCCCGGCGGCCATCGGGCGCTGCTGATACTGCGCGTTCCACACCCGCTCGCCGAGCGAGAGCCGCTTGCGTTCGAGCGCCTCCTTGTCCTCCCAGTCCGGCCATAGCGCCGCGCCGGGCCGGCGGCCCAGCGGGTCCTCCGCTTCGGCGTAGGCGGGCAGGCGCAGCACGGTCCATCCATCGTCATGGGCGAGCACGCGGCCGCCGAGGTCATCCATGTGCCAGCGCGTCATGATCATCACGACCCGCCCGCCCGGCTTGAGCCGGGGCAGCAGCTCGGCGCGATACCAGTTCCACGCGGCTTCGCGGTGCAGCTCGCCCTCGGCCTCCATATAGCTCTTCACCGGATCGTCGATCAGCACCAGGTCGGCCCGCCGGCCGGTGATGGCGCCGCCGAGGCCGGTGGCGAAGTAGCCGCCGCGCTGGCTGGTTTCGAAGCGGTGCGCCGCGTGGTTGTCGCGCCTTATACTATAGCCGAGCCACTCCGCGTGTTCGGCCGCCAGATTGCGCACCGCGCGGCCGAAATGGGTCGCGAGTTCCTGGGTGTGCGAGGCGGCGATCACCTGGCTGGCGGGGTGGCGATGGAACCACCAGGCGGGAAACACCTGGCTGGCGTAGGTCGATTTGGCGCTGCCCGGCGGCATCAGCACCAGCAGCCGGTCGATCGCGCCATCGGAGACGCGGCCGAGATGGTGCAGCAGCAAACGGTGGTGCGCGGCGGGCACGAGCCCCATCGGCTCCATCGCGCGCGCCGCCCAGTCATCGAGCCGCCGCGGCGGAACCTGCTCCTCCGCGACCTCGGTGCCCATGCGGCCCACTCCAAAAAACAAAGCGGCGTGCCCGGTTCACACCGACACGCCGCTGATCATGACGCAAGTTATAGCCGAAACTGGGCGGGATGGTCAAGGCTTTTTTTCAAAAAAATGTATCCTTTCTTAAAATAGGGGTCCTCGGGGCCGCGAAAATGGAAAACTGCACCGGAGATGTTGGCGAAGTTTAACGTCCTTGGCGCCTGTGTGCGGGCGCCGCATCGCAACAATGGAGCAGGAAAAGAACGCATTTCCAATATGTTGCGACGCAACATGAAAGCGATGTACCCGCTTCGGCCAATGTTTCGCCATATTTCAAACTCGTGTCCGCCATGAATCAGCGGGGATTTCGGGGTTGATCTTACCCCCTTCAGTTGGCTCAATGGCCCATGTTTGATCCCGGCATTTCCGCCGACCTGCATCGCAATTGCGATGGCCCGGCCTCCACAAGGGCACAACAGGGCGAACACCGGCAAGCCCCCGCTTGGGCCAGCCGGATGGACGAATGGAGTTTCATGATGCTGTCACGTGCCAGAAGCGCACTCCCTGGCATGGCGGTCGCCGCGTTGCTCGCCGGCCCCGCCTTCGCCCCCGCCGCCCTCGCCGCCGACCCCGCCGGGCGCAAGCCCGTCATCTCAGCCCCCATCATCTCTGACAGCGCCCTCGAAACCGTCTGGCGCCAGTCCGGCGTCGCCTCCTGGTACGGCGGCAAGCGCTGGCAAGGCAAACGCACCGCCTCCGGCGCCCGCTACGACGAACGCCAACTCACCGCCGCCCACGCAACCCTCCCCATCGGCACCGTCGTCCGCGTCACCCTCGAAGGCACCGATCGCTCCGTCATCGTCGTCATCAACGACCGGCCAGGCACCCGAACCCGCATCATCGACCTCAGCCGCCAAGCCGCCGCCAACCTCGGTATCCTCTCCCAAGGAATCGGCGTGGTGAGCCTCACCGCACTGCGCGGGGGCTGATCGGGAAGAAGGCCAGGGGCGCCGCCCCTGGACCCCGCTGGGGGCTGCGCCCCCAGACCCGCATCCGTTTAAGAGGGTGAGAGGTGAGGGAGGGGGCTCGGCCCCTGGTGGGGGTCGAGGGGGTAACGCCCCTCGCCTTCCTACCGACTCGGCCCCCGCCCAATGTGGCGTTGGCTTTCCTCGCGGTCCTGGAGATGATACGCAGGGGTTTGCGGTGGGGAGTGTCTTGGGATGAACCTGGACGGCTATCTTTTCATGGTCGACGCTGCGGCTAAGTTCTTCAATACGCTGCGGATTTCCGGCTGGTTTCATCACGAGAGCGACACTTTGCGGTCGGTTGCCTTCAGTGGGCAGCCGGTGGTGGCGGCGGTGTCGGAGGTTGGTGTTGCGCATGGCGGGGTGTTGAATCTGGGGCCTGACAAGGGGTTCACGCTGCAGGTGCTGCGTGCCGAGGAGGCGCTGGCGGAGGATGCCGCGATCACCTTCACCACCCATTCCGGCTGGAGCGCGACCATCCCGATCGCCGCGCTGTGCGAGGATCGCACCGGCCTTTATCCCGGCCATGCGATGATGCGCCGCTTCATTGACGCGGTGGACGCGATGCCGGACGCGCATGTGCTGGACATCGGTGGACGCGCCCGTTCGCAGCTCGATCGCAGCCAGGCTTTTGGCCGGGCACGGGTTAGCGTTCTTGACATCCACCCCGGCGACAACGTCGACATCGTCGCCGACGCGCACGACATGTCGGCGATCCCGGGGGAGAGCTTCGATGCGGTCTATTCCGTCTCGGTGTTCGAGCATCTGATGATGCCCTGGGCCGTGGTGCCGCAGCTCCATCGCGTGCTCAAGCCCGGCGGACTCGCGTTGATCGCCACCCACCAGACCATCGGCATGCACGACATGCCCTGGGATTTCTGGCGGTTCTCCGATACCGCGTGGGACGCGCTGTTCAACGCCCGCACCGGATTCGAGATCGTCGAGCGCATTCTCGAATCGGAGCAGTTCATCATTCCTTTCATCTATCGCCCCATCAAGGCCTGGGCGGAGCGGGCGGCGGGCTACGAGGGCACGGCGGTGCTGGTGCGCAAAACCGGCCCCTGCTCGCTGGCGTGGCCGGTCACCCCGGCCGACCTCACCACGACCATGTATCCCGCCGGCACCGAAGACCCCTACGAGAAAAAGTAATGCGCAATCCCGCCAACGCTGCCGACTCCGAGGGTGCCTTCGTGCCGGGCACCCGCATCGCCACCTTGTCGGCGACGGGGGTAATGGGGGAGATCGCGGTCGAGGCGCTGCAACCCGGCGATACCGTGCTGACTTTGCTCGGCCCGGCCGAACGGGCAACGCCGGTGCGCGCCATCCGCCGAGTCCGCGCCGATCCGCCCGGCCTCGTGGTGCGCATCCGCGCCGGCGCGCTGGCGCCCTCGATGCCCCCGGCCGACCTGGTGCTGCCGGC
>JAPLOH010000135.1 GCA_026400845.1 Alphaproteobacteria bacterium | reverse complement strand
GGGGCGGGGATGCCGTGCGCATCCTTCAGCACCGGGTCGAGGGTGACGCGATTGTGCTCCTCCGGCAGGTCCTCGGTGCAGATACCGACCATCACCCGCCGGCCGGAGCGGCTGCGGAAGGCGTCGTGGTGCCCGGCGCCCCAGGGCAGCCGGCCAAGGCTCATGTTGTTGATGCCCTCGGTGATGACGCCGATGGTGCGGTTGAACTGGAGATTATAGCCACGCACGAAGCCGCGCGAAGGGTCGGTTTCGTAGAATTCCTGGCTCCACAGGCACAAAGGCGGGCCGCGATGGCCGTCGAGCTTTTCGTCGATATAGCCGTGCACATTGCCCCAGGGGTGGAACATCAGGTTCTTGCCGACCAGCCCCGACGAATTGGCGAGCCCATTGGGGAATTTCGCCGAGACCGAGTTCAGCAGCAGCCTCGGGGTGCCGACGCCATTGGCGGCCATGATGACGACCTCGGCGGGCTGGAAGATCTCCTTGCCGTCACGGTCGTAGTAGATCGCGCCGGTGGCCATGCCGTCCGGCCCGACGGTGATTTCGCGCACCCGGCAATGCGTCCGCAGTTCGACGCCGGCGCGGATCGCCTCGGGCCAGTAGGTGATGTCGGTGCTGCCCTTGGCGCCCTGGGCGCAGCCGGGCGTGCAATGGCCGAGATTGATGCAGCGCGCGCGGCCGCCATAGTCCTCGGTGGCGAGCACGGTGTCGGACGGCCACCAGTGCCAGCCCAGCGTGTTCATCGCGCGGGCCATATGGGCGCTGTACTTGCCGAGTGGCAAAGGCGGCATCGGCAGGTCATGTGCGGGATAGGCGGGATCACCGGCGAGGCCGGAGACGCCCATCATGCGGTCATTCTCGGCGAAGAAGGGCTCCAGCGTGGCGTAGTCCACCGGCCAGTCATCGGCCACCCCGTCGAGCGACTTAACCTTGAAGTCGGAGGGATGCAGCCGCGGAAAATGGGCGGTGTACATCGTGGTGGCGCCACCCACCGCGTTGAAGTTCAGCACCTTGATCGGCGAGGCGTCGTCATTCACCGGATAGTCCGACGGGCGCTGGCGGATATTGGGCGAGGTGGCGAAATCGCCGAACAGCCGCGCCTCCCAGTCCCGCCCGTTGGAGGGGTAATCGGACTGCTTCATCCAATCGCCCTGCTCCAGGCAGAGGATGCGCATCTTGGTATCGGCAAGGCTCCACGCCACCGCGGCCCCGGACGCGCCGGAACCGATGATCAGAACGTCGACCTTCTCCTGCATCGCGCCCTCCCCTAGGCTTTCGCTGCCAGGAACTGCTTGTTGACGCAGTTCTCGAGCCGTCCCTCGCGCAGATAGCGCACCGCCGTGCGGGCGGAGAGGAAGCGGATGTCGCGCATGCTCTCCGGCGTATAAAAAGCCGAATGCGGGGTGACGATGAGCCGATGGCGGATCCACGCCTCCTGCTTCTGCCAGGCGGCGATCAGGCGGGATTGCGGGTTGGCCGGCTCCTCCGGCAGCACGTCAAGCCCGGCGGCGAGCACCGTGCCGTCCTTCATCGCGTCATGCAGCGCATCGATGTCGACGATGCCGCCGCGCGCGGTGTTGATGAGGATGATCCCCTTCTTCGCCGCCTTGAACGCCTCGGCGCCGATCAAATTGCGCGTCTCGGCGTTGAGCGGCGCATGGACGGAGACGAAATCGCACTGGCCCATCAACTCGGCCAGCGAATCGGCGCGACGGATGCCGAGCGCCAGCTCGTATCCATTCGGCACGTAGGGGTCGTAGAACACCACGTCCATGTCGAAGGCGGCGGCACGGCGGGCGGCGGCGGTGCCGATGCGGCCGATGCCGACCACGCCGAAGGTGCACACCGAGAGGCGCTTGCCGAAGGGGTTGTGCGCCGGGCGCCAGTTGGGTTTGAGGTCCTCGCGCAGCAACTCGTCGTGATAGGCGATGGACTTCGCCAGCGTCATCATCAGCGCGATCGCGTGGTCGGCCACCTCGCGGGTGCCGTAGTTCGGGGTGTTGCAGACGGGGATGCCCATGGCGCCATAGCGCGCGACGTCCACCTCGTCGAAGCCGACGGCGGATTTCACGAAGATGCGGCATTTCGTCATTTTCTCGAGCGCGCCGGGCGGCGGCACCGAGCCGACCACGGCATCGGCGGTGGCCCATGCCTCATCCGTCACGTCGCTCGCCTGGGAGAAGAACAGCGTCTCGACACCCTCGCCCACCGCGTCCCGCGCCACCTGCTGGAACTCGTCCGGCATGTTGGTCCACACAATCCGCATCGTCATTCCCTGTCGTTCCTGCCTGTGCCGACCATGGAGCCACAAGGCACCAAGCCGGTCAAACCCGCCCGCTTCCCAGGCGGCGCATGACGCGCCACACTCCCCACCAAAGCGGAGGAAACCACATGGCGATGCTCGAACGCGATGGCGTGAAGCTGTATTACGAGGTGCATGGCAGCGGGCCGACGCTGCTGCTTTCACACGGGTTTTCCGCGACCTCGGCGATGTGGCGCGGGCAGATCGAGCCCCTCAGCCGCACCCATCGCCTGGTGCTGTGGGACATGCGCGGCCACGGCCAGTCCGACTATCCCGATGATCCCGCGCAGTACTCCGAAGCCGCCACGGTGGCCGACATGGCCGCCATCCTCGACGCGGTCGGCGCCCCGCACGCCATCATCGGCGGGCTGTCGCTCGGCGGCTACATGTCGCTCGCCTTCCATCGCGCCCATCCCGGCCGCACCGACGCGCTGCTGATCATCGACACCGGGCCCGGCTTCAAGAACGACGCGGCGCGCGAGGCCTGGAACCAGCGCTCGCTCGGCACCGCCGCCAAGCTGGAGGCCGAAGGGCTCGGCACGCTGCAATCGGCCAGCGCCGAACGCGCGCAAAGCCGCCATCGCAACGCCCAGGGCCTCGCCCACGCCGCGCGCGGGATGCTGACCCAGCGTGACGCCGGGGTGATCGAGTCGCTGCCAACGATCCGGGTGCCCTCGCTGGTCCTGGTCGGCAGCCGCGACACCCCCTTCCTCGTTGCCACCGACTACATGGCCGGCAAAATCCCCGGCGCCGTTAAGGTGGTCATCCCCGATGCCGGCCACGCCGCCAATATCGACCAGCCCACCGCCTTCAACGACGCCGTCACCGCCTTCCTCGCCACTCTCGCCTGAGGCAACCATGACCACGTACGCCGATATCGCCGTCACCCTCGCCGACCATGTCGGGCTGGTGGAAATCCGCCGCCCGCCCAACAATTTTTTCGACACCTACCTGATCCGCCAGATCGCCTCCGCCTTCGAGGCCTTCGACGCCGACCCCGAATGCCGCGCCATCGTGCTCGCCGCCGAGGGCAAGGCGTTCTGCGCCGGCGCCGATTTCTCCAAGCGGCCCGAAGGCGGTGCCGCCGAGGTAATGGAAGACCTCGCGCCGCAGCACCTCTACAAAGAGGCGATCCGCATCGTTCGCTGCACCAAGCCGGTGGTCGCCGCCGTGCATGGCGCGGCGATCGGCGGCGGGCTTGGGGTCGCGCTGGTCGCGGATTTCCGCGTCACCTGCGCCGAGGCCCGGTTTTCCGCCAATTTCAACCGCATGAGCTTCCACCCCGGCTTTGGCCTCACCGCCACCCTGCCGCGCCTGGTCGGCCCGCAGCAGGCGGCACTGCTGTTCTATACCGGGCGGCGGATCGGCGGCGAAGAAGCCGTCCGCATCGGCCTCGCCGACGTGCTGGTGCCGCAGGACGAGGTGCGCAGCACCGCCATGGCGCTGGCCACCGAAATCACCCAATCCGGCCCACTCGCCGTGCAATCCACCCGCGCCACCATGCGCCGTGGGTTGGCGGATGCAGTTGAAGCGGCGACAGAACGCGAACTGGTCGAGCAGGACTGGCTGCGCAAGACAGCCGATTTCCGCGAAGGCGTGAAAGCGATGGGCGAACGCCGGTTGCCGGACTTTAAGGGGCGGTGACGCTCACCGCAGGATAAGCCGGTCGGGAATCGGCAGCCCCAGGCTACGCGGGATATCCCACACCTCGGCGATATCCCGCACCACGCGGAACCCCGCCCGTTTGTAGGTTGGCAGGGCGCGCGGATGGTCGGCCGTGCAGGTGTTGACGGTCATTGCCCGCGCGCCGGAGCGCCACACCGTGTCCACGGCATGGCGGAGGAATGCGAGGCCGACGCCGCCGCCGATGGTGTGCGGCATGACGCCGAAATAAGAGAGGTTCACCGCGGGAAACTGCATCGCGTCGAGCTCGTAGAACCCGGCCGGCTCACCGTTGCGGTAGAGCACGTGGATGCCGATCCGGTTGTCGCGCAGCAGGCGGGCGAGTTGCTGATCCGCCATGGTGCGCCGCAGCCACCACACGTAGTCGTTGCCGACGGTGTTGTAGAGATAGCGGTAGAACCCCACCGTGCATTGCGTCGCCGGGGCGACATGGTAGTCCCCGGGCAACGCGGGCGCCCGCTCCGCTGGGGGGGCATCCATGCGGAGAAACGTCACGACCACCCCGACACGCACGATATCACCCAAGACCCGGCTCCAGTTTGGTGTACCGGCGTATCATGCGACGCGCGGGCGGTTGCCGTCCATGGGGTATGAGGCCCGGCCGCGCTTGGCTACACTCCCGCACCTTGCGCCGAGGAGTGACCGCGATGTCCGATGACCTGCTCGCCTTGTCCGCCGTCGAATTGCGCCGCCAGATCGGCGCCAAGCAGCTTTCGCCGATCGAGCTGCTGGAGGCCTGCATCGCGCGCATCCAGGCGCTGAACCCCGCCGTCAACGCCATCACCGCCACCGACTACCGCGCCGCGCGGGACCAGGCGCTGGCTGCCGAGCGGGCGGTGATGAACGGGGACGCGCTGGGCCGGCTGCACGGGTTGCCGACCGGGATCAAGGATTTGCACGAGACCAAGGGGCTGCTGACCACCTATGGCTCGCCGCTGTTCCGCGACCATGTGCCGGAGGCCGACTGCGCGATGGTCGCCCTGGTGCGGGCGCAGGGCGCGGTGATCGTCGCCAAAACCAACGTGCCGGAGTTCGGCGCCGGCGCCAATTCACGCAACCCGGTGTGGGGCGCCACCGGCAACCCGTTCAACCCGCTGCTGAACCCCGGCGGCTCGTCGGGCGGCTCGGCGGTGGCGCTGGCGTGTGACATGCTGCCGGTCTGCACGGGGTCCGACACCGGCGGCTCCTTGCGTATCCCGGCCGCGATGAACGGCGTGGTCGGCTTCCGTCCGTCGCCCGGCCTGGTGCCGATGGACACGCGCGGCCTCGGCTGGACGCCGATTTCGGTGCTCGGCCCGATGGGGCGGGACGTGCCGGATACCCGCATGCTGTTCGCCGCCCAGCTCGGCGTCGATGATCGTGACCCACTGTCCTATCCGCTCGACCCCGATGCCATCGCGGGGTCGAAGCGCGCCGACCTCGGCCGGCTGCGGGTGGCCTGGACGACGGATTTCGGCCAATGCCCGGTGAGCGGTGAAATCCGCGCCGCCATGGCCGAGAAAGCGGCGGCGATGCGCCATCTCTTCCATTGTTGCGACCAGGTGGCGTTCGATTTCGGCGAGGCCGACCGCTGCTTCGACGTGGTGCGCGCCACCAGCTTCCTCGCCCGCTACCACGCGACCTACGAACGCGACCATAATTCCCTCGGCCCCAACATCCGCGCCAACTACGAAATCGGTGCCGCCATGTCGCTGGTCGATGCCGCCTGGGCGCATGAGGAGCAAACCAGGATATTCCGCCGCTTCCAGCGCGTGTTCCAGGACTATGACCTGGTGCTCTCGCCCACCGTACCGGTGACGCCGTTCCCCTGGACGCAGCTCTATCTCGACGAGTTGGAAGGGGAAAAGCTTCGCAACTACTACCACTGGCTGGCGCTGACCTATTTCATCACCATCGTCACCAACCCCGCGATCTCCTTGCCTGTCGGCACGGATGCGCATGGCATGCCGTTCGGATTGCAGGTCACCGGCCGGTTCCACGGCGATGCGGCACTGCTCGATGCCGCCGAGGCGATGGAGGCGGCCTTCGCGTCGATCCCTGGGCTCGGCCGTCCGCGCCCCGATCTCGCGCGGCTCGCCCAACCGACGCCGGAACTGCTGAGCCTCGCGGTCAGCCGGCCCGATGCGCGCTGGACTCAGGCACAGCCCGGCCTGTCCCAGTCACGCTCAGCGTGACGCAGCACGCCTGCGGGGCCGCCGCGCTGCACCATCCGCGTCGTGCTGGCGTCGCGCAGGAGATCGACGGCAAAATCCGCTGAGCCGAGAGAGAGCCCATCGAGGCGCAGATCGGGCAGCCAGTCCGGCAACACCGGATCGAGCCCGAGCACCCCGCCCGGCCCGTCCGGCGCGAAACCGGCGAGGGCGTGCAGCATCGCGAAAGCCGAGCCCGCCGCCCAGGCCTGCGGCACGTTGGCGCCGAGGCACTGCACCGGGAAATCCGTGCCGTCCCGCTCGATGCCGGCGTAGAGTTCCGGCACCTGGTGCAGCGCGAAGTAGCTCGCCGCCTCCGACACCGCGCGGGCCACCTTTGCTGCCTCGGCATGGAAGCCGTAGCGGGCGAAACCCTGCGCGATCAAGCCGTTGTCGTGCGGCCAGACCGAGCCGTTGTGGTAGGAATAGGGGTTGAAGGCGATGTGCTCGGCGGACAGCGTGCGGATACCCCAGCCGCTGAACATGTCCTTCGCCATCAGCCGCTCGACCACGCGCCGTGCCCGGTCGGGCCGCACCAGCCCGGCCCACAGGCAGTGCCCGACGTTGGAGACCACGCTGCGCACCGGGCGCTTGTCGCCATCGAGCGCGTAGATGTAGGTGCCGAGCGCCTCGTCCCAGAACACCGCGTTGAAGCGATTGAACAAATCGGCGGCTTTGCGGGTCAACTCAGCGGCGCGGGCGTGGTTGCCGCGATGGCGATGGATCTCCGCCATGCCGCGCCACGCGGCGTAGACATAGGCCTGCAACTCGCACAGCGCCTTGGGCCCCTTCACCCGGGAGCCATCGGCGTACAGCACCGCGTCGCCGGCGTCCTTCCAACCCATGTTCTCGTAGCCGCCTTTGGCCGCCCTGGTCTGGTATTCCTGGAACCCGTCGCCGTCGCGGTCGCCATCCCGGTCGATCCAGCCGAGGCAGCGCTCGGCGGTGTCGAGATGCGCGTCCAGTAGCGTGTCATCGCCGGTCCAGCGCCACGCCGCGTGCAGCAGGATGACGTAGAGCGGGGTGGCGTCGGCGGTGCCGAAATAGGGGGTGTGCGGGATCAGCTTGAAATGCGCGAGTTCGCCGAGGCGCTGTTCGTGCAAGATCTTCCCCGGCTCCGCATCGCGTGCCGCGTCGTAGCCGGTCGATTGGCGGGCGCCGAGCACGGCGAGCGCGCCACGGGCGAACTCGTCGGTCACCGGCAGGCATTGCAGCGAGACGATCAGGCTGTCCCGCCCGAAGGGGACGAGGAACCACGGCAGCCCCGCCGCGGGCAGCATATGCGTCACGCCGCCCTCCTCGATCGGCAGGCGCAGGGAGGCGACGTCATCGATGGCCTGGGCGAACTGGGTGCGGAAAATCTCGCAGGTGCTGTCGAGCCGGGTCGCCCGCACCCGCCAGGCGGCGAGGCTGTGCGCGGCCGGCGAGTGGGCGGCGCCGCCGATGCAGCCCGCGGGCGCGGCGAAGCTCTGGCCGTCGTCGATGATCTCGTAGAGCAGGCAGGCGTGCCAGCTTGCACCCGGGCGCAGGGTGATATCGAAGCTGAGCCGCCCGTTGGCATGCACCGCCGCGGTCTCGGAGCGCACCTCGATATTCACCGCGCGATGGAAATCGGCGTTGATGTAGGAGGTGCGCAAGGTCTGCGTCATGTCCGACCACTCGGTCGTCATCCGGCCGCGGCGGACCATGCGGCCGGATTTCACTTCGAACACATCGGCGAAATCCGAGCGGATCGAGACGTCGAGGTTGAACCGCACCGGCGCCATGCCGTGGTTGGTGATGTCGAGGTCCTCGTGGATGCCGCCGCTCGCCCAGCGGCCGATCACCAGGCTCATGCTGCGGGCGGGGATCTCGCCGTCGACGGTGCGGATGGCGCGGTTGGTGAGAAAGATGCGGGCGGCGAAATGCGTCACCGCGCCACCGTTCAGCAGCTCCCACGACTCTCCGTTGGCGTAGATCCGCCAGTGGCTGATGAGCCGCGTGTCGCGGAACATCAGGCCCTTTTGGGTGTCGGCGAGCACCTGGCCGTCGGGCTCGGCGGCGAAGACGGTCTGGCCGTGATGCACGACGAGCTGCGGCGGGCCGACGGTGATTTCAAGCGGCATGGGGTTCCTCAGGCGGTACGTGCGGTGGGGCGGGAGGACGCACGGTGCCGCGTCTCGGGCAGCGCCGTCCACACCAGAAGGCTCCCGGCCGCCCCCGCGGCGGCCAGCGCGACGAAGGCGGTGCCGTCACCGAAGTGGTCGGCGATCGCGCCGCCCAGCAGCGTGCTGAGCGCGGTGCCCACCCCCATGAACAAGCCGACGATGCCCATCGCGAGGTTGAAGCGGCCGCGATGATGGGTGATGTCGGCAACGATCAGCGGGATCAGCACGCCGAGCACCGCGGCACTTACGCCGTCGAGCGCCTGGAACGCGATCATCAGCAGCGGATGCGCGTCCATCGCCAGCAACAGCGCGCGCAGCGTCATCGCCACAAATCCGGCGAGCAGCACGATCCGCCGGCCATGAACCTGCGCGAGCCGGCCAATCCGCGGCGACAGCGCGGCGGCAATCAGTTGCGGGACAATGATGGCGGCGGCCACGACAAGCGCGGTGCCGTGCCAGCCGGTGCGCGCTATGGCGTTGGCGGCGAGCGGCAGCACCCAGGCATTGCCGAGATAGAACAGCCCGAGGCAGGCGCCGAAAATCAGCAGGCATGGATCGGAGGCGACCTGCCAGCCGCGGTCGGGTTCCGGGCGGGCGCGCTTGGGCGGCGCGGCGCGGTGGTCGGTGCGGACATGGGCGGCGGCGAGGTCATCCGGGTGGATCGCCGCCAGCGCGGCAAGGGCCGCGAAACCGGCAAAGGCGGCCAAGATGATGGTGGCGCGGTGCGAGTACCAGGTGCCGATCGCCCCCATCAGCCCCGCCGCCGCCACCGAGCCGAGGGCCGCGAAGCGGGCATTGTGGCCGAACCGCTCGCCGAGCGTGTCCTTGTGCGCCAGCGCCAGGGTGATCGCGGCGATCGAGGGGCCGAGCACGCAGCTTGCCGCCCCTTGCAGCACCGCGGCCAGCAGCACCACGCGATGGCTCGGCCAGATGCCGATCATCAGCGCCGCGAGTGCCACCAGCAGGATCGCCCCCCCGGCCGCCACCCGCTTGCTCGGCGCGGCATCGACCAGCAGGCCGCCGGGGATCTGCGAGCCCATCGCCGCCATCGCGCTGACCGAAAGCGCGAAACCGACCTCGGCGCCGGTCCAGCCATGGGTGGTGAGATAGACCGCGAGGAAGGCGCCGAACCCCGTTTGCATCAGCGCGACGAGGAGGTTCAGCCAGTTGAGGCCGATGAGGCTGCGGTCGGTCACCCCGGCGATCTATCCCCGGATCGCCGCCAGCCCGTCGCTGTCCTGCACGGAGATGCAGATCGAGGCGAGCGTGCGCTCCTCGTTGTAGGGCCAGGGGCGGCCACGATGCATGGTCGCCCGCTCGTCCCAGATGACGACGTCGCCGGGCTGCCAGGCATGGGTGTAGATGCGCTCGCCCGTGGTGCAGAACGCGGTCAGCCGGTCGATCAGCGCCGTTCCTTCCTCGGCCGGCATGCCCTCGATGGCGCAGACGTGGGAGGCGATGTAGAGCGCCTCCTCCCCGGTCACCGGGTTGCGCCATAGGGCTTTCCAGGTCTGGTCCGGCCACTTGGTGAAGTTTTTGAGCTTGGCGAGTTCGGCGTTGATTTTGCTGCGGGAATGCGAGGCGCGGTGGCGGAACACGGCGTTGCGCACGGTGGCCTTGAGCGCTTCCGGCATGTCCCGCCAGGCGGCGCGGGTGCTGACGAACTCGGTCTCGCCCCCAGTGGAGCTCAGCACCCGCGCGGCCAGGATGTTCGCCAGCGCGGGCACCGGCAGGAACGTGCTGTCGGTGTGCCAGAGCTGGTTGCCGATGAGGTTCAGGGTGTGGAAATCGTCGGGCGCCGAGATGGTGTTCTCGCCGATCTTGTTGCTGACGTTGTCCATCCGGGGTTTCGGCCCCTTGGCGCCCATCGAGCGGTCCTCGATCGGGCCGAACAGCGCCCCGAAGGCGAGATGGCCCTCGTCATCGAGCTGCTGGCCGCGGAACAGCAGCAGCGAATGGCGCTCAAACAACTCGCGGATCGGGGGATATCCATCGGTCGGCGTGAGCGTCCGCAGATCCACGCCGTGAACCTCGACGGCGAAATCGCGGTGCAGCGGCGTGGTGCGGAGCATGCTCAGCCGATCTCCGCCATGATTTCGTCGAATGCGACCAGGAAGGCGTCGGCGTGTTCCTGCTTGAACACCAGCGGCGGGCGGAACTTCAGCACGTTGCGGAAAATGCCGGCATTGCTGGTGAGGAAGCCCTTCTCCTTCAGGCGGTCGACGATATCGACGGTGCGCTCGACGTCGGGTGTGTTGTGGCCGTCGTCCTTGATGATCTCGACGCCGACGAACAGGCCGACGCCGCGCACATCGCCGATGATGGGGCAGGAGGCCGCGCGCTGCCGCAGCGCCGCCTTGAGGCTGGCGCCGACGGTGGTGACGCTGTCGAGCAGGTTCTCGCGCTCGATATAGTCGATCACCGCATGGCCGACGGCGGCCTGCAGCGGGCTTGAGGCGAAGGTGTTGAAGTAGCGGGTGCGGGCGCGGAACCCGTCCACCAGCTCCTTGCTCGCGGCCGTCGCGGCGAGCGGCAGGCCGTTGCCCATCGGCTTGCCGGTGACGACGATATCGGGCGTGAAGCCGGTCACCTCATAGCCCCACCACTTGCCGCTGCGGGCATAGCCGGCCTGCACCTCGTCGGAGATCACCAGCCCGCCGGCGGCGCGCGCCATGGCGGCGGCGCGGGCCATGAAGTCACCGGGGATGTCCGGCAGCCCCTCATTGGCGAGGATGGAGCACAGGATCAGCCCGGCGAAGCCCTGGCCGCTGTCGTTCAGGCTTTTGATGGCGGCGGCGAGTTCCGCGAGGTAGGCCTCGCACAGCTCAGCCGCGCTCAGCCCCTCGCGCAGCGGGCGGTACAGTTCGGGGAAGGGGAAGGAGCGCACCTCGGGGCTGGAGTTCTGCCCGCTGACCAGGCGCGTCAGCTTGCTCACCGCCTCGGAATTGCCGTGATAGGTGGCGTTGGAGCAGACGATGCCGTTCTTCCCGGTGGCGAAGCGGGCCATGCGCAGCGCCACCTCGATCGCCTCGGTGCCGGAGCAGGAGACGATGACGCTCTCGATCTTCGGTCCCTTATGAAGGCCCACCAGGCGCTCGATGAAGTTGAGGATGCCCTCGTGCAGATAGCGGCTGTGCACGTTGAGCGTGGACTGCGCCTTGGTCATCGCCTCGACGATATAGGGGTTGGCGTGGCCGACGCAGGGGACGTTGTTGTACATGTCCACGTAGCGCTTGCCCGCCGGGTCATACAAATAGACCCCGTCGCCCCGCACGAGATGCAGCGGCGTTGAGTAGAACAGCGGCGTGCCGGTGCCCATGAGCTGGTCACGGCGGGCGAGCAATTGTTGTGTGTTCATCGAGGGCGGCCTCCGGGCAGCATTGATCGGCACACTGCGCCGCAGTGGCGGCGCGCCGTCAAGTCGCGTTCGGTGACATCCTGCTCAGCCCAGACCGAGCCGGCGCACCAGCGCGACGCCCAGCCCCGGCGCGCGGTAGGTCGCGATCACCGCGAGGCGCTTGCGGACGGACTCCTCGGAGAGGTCGAAATGCGGATTATCCGGCTGGGTGTGACGGTGCCAGGACGCGAGCGCGAGGCCGAGCGCGTAGCGCGTCGCCATCAGCTGCGGGAACAAGGCGACCTCGGTGGCGCTCAACGCCCGCAGCGCGCGGTAGCCGGCAAGGAACTGCGCCAGCGCCTCCTCCAGCGAGACATCGCCCGATGGCAACTGCACGGCGGCGATCGCGAGGTCGAACACCGCCGCGGTCTCGGCGATGTCGCCGAAATCGATCACCCCGGCGATGCGGTCGGTATCGGCGGGATCGACCAGCACGTTGTGGCGATTGAGGTCGTTGTGCACGATCTGGCGCGGCAGATCGGCGAACACCGGGAGCACGTTGCGGTCGTACTCGTCGAGCAGTTCGAGCAGTGTTGTGCGCGCCTCGGGCAATTGCACCGTGAAGGCGATGTGGCGCAGGCGGGGGGCGTGCTGCAGGTCCCACGCCATTTCATGGTCGCGCGCGGGATGGGTGAAATCGGCCAGCGCGCTCTGCAACCGCGCCACCAGGGCGCCATAGGCGGCGCGCAGTTTGGGTGACGGCGGCGCATGGGCGATCTGCTGGCCGGACACCCAGGTGAGCAGGCGCACCTGCTGGTCCACCCCGCTCGCATGGCGAACGATGGTCTCCACCCCGCCATCCGGCAGTCGCACCGCCGTCGGTACCGCGATCCCCGTATCCTTTGCCGCGATATGGGCCAGCGCGGCGATCTGCATGGTGCGGAACCCGGCATCCTCCGCGGGGTTGGCGAATTTCAGCACGTATTCCGCGCCATCGGCGGCGCGGAGGTGGAAATTGCGGTCCCGCTCGCCCGGCAGCGCCCGCGCGATCGCGGCGATGCCCCAGCGCTCTTGCGCGATCGCCTCGGCCTCGGCTTCCGGCACATCGAGCGGCAAGGCGGCCATGGTGTCGAAAATGGCCGTTTCAGCGCGCATGGCGAGGTCCTCGTTCAAACGCGGTTGGTCGGGAAGGAAAGGAAGCGCTTCTTTTTGAAAAAAGAAGCAAAAACTTTTTATCCGTTGGCTTCGCTCGCTCCGTGGGGAGTACGAGGCAAACTTTCAGCGAATTGGTGACGATGAAATCGCGCCGCGGCTCCACTACGTCGCCCATCAACGTCGAGAACACCTGGCCGGCCTCCTCGACGTCACCGACCTTGACCTGCAACAGCGTGCGGGCAGCGGTGTCGAGCGTGGTTTTCCACAACTGCTCGGGGTTCATTTCGCCGAGCCCCTTGAAGCGCTGGATGGACAGGCCGCGGCGGCCATGGGCGATGATGCGGTCGAACGCGCTTGCCGGGCCGGAGGCGACCGCCTCGGTATTGTCGAGCTTGAGCGAGGCCGGCGCCCTGAAGCGCTCCTGCAATGCCTCGGCGCGCTCATTGAGCCAGCGCGCCTCGGCGGAGCGCAGGGTCGTCGCGTCGATGAGGTAGCGCTCGGCGACGCCGCGCACCGTGCGCGCCAGCGTGATGCCGGCGGTATCGGCCATCACCACCCAGCCGCGCTCGGCGGAGAGGGCGACGTTGTCGAGCCGGGCGGCCAGCGGCTGCGCGGCGGCCTGGGCGGACGCAAGATCGGGGGTCAGCGCGCCGGCGATGGCGGCCTGCTCCAGCAGCGCCACCGGGATGCCCGGCGTGAGACGGCGCAGGCGAAAACTCGCCTCGCGCAGCCACATCGCCTCGGCCTCGATCTCGGGGCCCATGAACACGCGGCCATCGGCGTAGGTGAGGCGCGCCTCGGCCAGCACCTTGTCGAGCAGGAAGCGCTCCAGCGCCGCGTCATCCTTCAGATAGCGCTCATCATTGCCGCGCTTGGCGCGGTAGAGCGGCGGCTGCGCGATGTAGAGATGGCCGCGCTCGATCAGTTCCGGCATCTGGCGGAAGAAGAACGTCAGCAGCAGGGTGCGGATATGCGAGCCGTCGACGTCGGCGTCGGTCATGATGATGATGCGGTGGTAGCGCAGCTTGCCGATATCGAAGCCGCCCAGCTCCGGCTCCCCCTTGCCGATGCCGGTGCCCATCGCGGTGATGAGGGTGCCGATTTCGGCCGAGCCCAGCATGCGATCGAAGCGGGCGCGCTCGACGTTGAGGATCTTGCCCTTCAGCGGCAGGATCGCCTGGTATTTGCGGTCCCGCCCCTGCTTGGCGGAGCCGCCGGCCGAATCGCCCTCGACGATGAAGAGTTCGCACTTGCTGGGGTCGCGCTCCTGGCAGTCCGCCAGCTTGCCGGGCAGGGTCGAGACATCCAGCACGCCCTTGCGGCGGGTGAGTTCGCGCGCCTTGCGGGCGGCCTCGCGGGCGGAGGCGGCGTCCATCACCTTCTGAATGATGCCCTTGGCCTCGCGCGGATGGGTCTCGAACCAGTGGCTGACGATATCCGCCACCACCGCCTGCACCACCGGCTGCACCTCGGAGGAAACCAGCTTGTCCTTGGTCTGCGAGGAAAATTTGGGGTCCGGCACCTTGACCGAGAGCACCGCGGTCATGCCTTCGCGCATGTCCTCGCCGACCAGCGCCAGCGAGTCCTTTTTGCCCATGCCCTCGGCGTATTTGGTCACCACGCGCGTCAGCGCCTGGCGGAACCCGGCGAGATGGGCGCCGCCGTCGCGCTGCGGGATGTTGTTGGTGAAGCACAGCATGGTCTCGTGGAAACTGTCATTCCAGGAGAGCGCGACTTCGACACGGATTTCGCCTGACGTGGTGGCGTCCTTGGCGACAACGTTGATGGGGGGGTTGAAGACCGGGGTTTTCGCGCGATCGAGCCACGCGACGAAGGCGACCAGCCCGCCCTCGTAGAAGAACCGGCTTTCCACCGGTTCGGCATGGCGCTCGTCGCGCAGCACGATGGAGACGCCGGAATTGAGGAAGGCCAGCTCGCGCAGCCGGCGTTCGAGGATCGCGAAGTCGAACTCGACCTTGGTGAAAGTGCCGGTGGAGGGCTTGAACGTCACCTCGGTGCCGGTGGCCTCCGCCGAGGCGCCGGTGATCACCAGCGGGGCGACGGCATCGCCGTGCTGGAAGCGGATGAAGTGTTCCTGGCCGTTGCGCCAGATTTTCACGTCCATCCATTCGGACAGCGCGTTGACCACCGCGGCGCCGACGCCGTGCAGCCCGCCCGAGACCTTGTAGGAGTTCTGGTTGAACTTGCCGCCGGCGTGCAGGCGGGTCAGCACCACTTCGGCCGCCGAAACGCCCTCCTCGTGGTGGATGTCGGTCGGGATGCCGCGGCCATCGTCGCGCACGGTCACGCTGCCGTCGCCGTTCAGCGTGAGCGACACGTTGTTGGCAAAGCCGGCCTGCGCCTCGTCGACGGCGTTGTCGATGATCTCGAACGCCATGTGGTGCAGGCCCGAGCCGTCATCGGTGTCGCCGATATACATCCCCGGGCGTTTGCGCACGGCATCGAGCCCACGCAGCACGGAGATCGATGCCGCATCGTAGGCGTCATCCTCCCGCGGGGGCGAATCGGGGTCGGGCGCGGCCTTGTCGCTCATGCCGGAATGGTGCTCCAGGAGGTGGTAAGAATTGGCAAACTTATACGCCGAATATAGAAAAACCGCAAATCCGCCTAAGCCCCGGCGGCCTCGAAGCCGGGCGCCGGGCGCAGCGTGCCGCCGCCCGCCAGCACGGCCTCGGCGATACCCCGCAGTGGCGCGAACGTTTCGATATCAGTGCCGGTCAGGAACACCTGCGCCGGCAGCCGGGCCAGTGCGGCGAACAGCGCCACGCGACGGGCGGAATCGAGATGCACGGCCGGTTCGTCGAGCAGCAGCAGCGGTCCGAAGCCGCGCGCGGCGGTGATCAGCGCGGCGTGGCCGAGAATGACGCCGATCAGCAACGCCTTCTGCTGCCCGGTGCTGGCGAGCGCGGCCGCGAGACCGGTCCCGGCATCGGCCAGCGTCATGTCGGCGCGGTGCGCGCCAATCGCGGCGCCGCCCGCCGCCGCGTCCCGGGCACGGTTGGCGGCCAGCGTCTCGCGCAGCCAGTCCTCCGCGGCGAGGGCGGGGCCGCCTGCCAGCCGCTCGCCGATCGGGCAGGCGAGGCCGGCGCGCGCGGCCGGAAAATCCCCCGCCGCCCCCGCCGCCAGCGCCGCGTTCAGCCGCGTCACCAGATCCGCCCGCGCCGCCGTCGCCGCCACCGCGTGGCGGGCCATGGCGTCCTCGGTGCCCGCCAGCCAGCCACGATCGGCCCGCCCCTCCGCGAGCAGGCGGTTTCGACTCGCCGTCGCGGTCTCGTAGGCGGTGACTTCGCGGGCATGGCCGGGCTCGACCGCATAGACCAGCCGGTCGAGAAAGCGCCGCCGGCCGGACGCGCCCTCCTGGAACAGCCGGTCCATCTGCGGCGTGAGCCACACCGCCGCGACGCGCTCGGCGATCTCTGCCTGGCTGCGCGGCGCCGTGCCATCGAGGCGGAACACGCGACGATCCGCCGGCCCCTCGGGCTCGGTGCCGGTGCCGATATCGGTCTCGCCGGCCGGCGTCTCGAACCGTCCGGCCACCGCCCAGTGCTGCTCGCCCTGGCGCAGATACTCGGCCACCTTGGCGCCGCGCAGGCCACGGCCGGGCGAGAGCAACGAGATCGCTTCCAGCAAATTGGTTTTGCCGCTGCCGTTCGGCCCGGCGATCGCCGCCATCCGCCCGGCCGGCCGCCAGGCGAGGGACTCGTAGCTGCGAAAGCCGGTGAGCGTCAGGCGGGTGAGCCGCAGCGCCGGGGGGGCGCCAGCCTCTCCGCTCACACTCGCTCCATCAAACCCGCCCCATCACACTCGCCCTATCAAACTCGCATCGGCATCAGCACGTAGAGCGCGCTGGCATCGCCCGCGTCCTGCACGATGGTCGGCGCCGCGCCGTCGGAGAAGCGGAACTCGACATCGCCCTTGATCTGGTCGGTGATGTCGTTGAGGTAGCGCGCCTGGAAGCCGATCTCGAGCGGCCCGGCCTCATACTTCACCCGGTCGGCATCAAGCTCCTCGCTCGCCGAGCCCTGCTCGGCGCTCGCCGCACTCAGCACCAGCAGATCGCGCGCCAGCGACATTTTCACGGGGCGCGAACGCTCGGACGAAATCGCCGCCACGCGGGCCACTGCCTGGGCGAAATCGGCGCTGCTGACCCGCAGCACCTTCTCGTTGTCGCGCGGGATCACGCGTTCGTATTCCGGGAAAGTGCCGTCGATCAACTTGCTGGTGAGCATGATGGTGCCGACGCGGAACTGGATGCGGGTGTCCGACAAGGCGATATCGACCTCGCCGGAAACCTCGTCGAGCAGTTTGCGCAGCTCGTTGATCGTCTTGCGCGGGATGATCACGCCGGGCATGCCGCCGGCGCCCGGCGGCAGCGGCTCCTCGACGCGGGCGAGGCGATGCCCGTCGGTTGCCACCGCGCGCAGCACCTTGGTGCCGCCGATATCGGCGGCGTGCACGTAGATGCCGTTGAGGTAGTAGCGCGTCTCCTCGGTGGAGATGGCGAAGCGGGTGCGATCGATCAGCGCGCGCAGCGTCTGGCCGCCCAGCGCGAACTTATGCGGCAAGGTGCCGGCGGTCATCGAGGGGAAATCATCGATCGGCAGCGCCACCAGGCTGGTCGCGTAGCGCCCGGCGCGCAGCTTCACCGGCGCATCGCCGCCGGGATGATCGAACTCCACCTGCACGCCCTCGGGCAGCCGGCGGACGATCTCATACAGCGTCGATGCCGGCGCGGTACAGGCGCCGTTGCGGCTCGATTGCGCGGCGACCTCCTCGACGACGGCGATCTCCATGTCCGTCGCCGTCAGGGTCAGCTTGCTGTCGCGCACCGCGATCATCACGTTGGCGAGGATCGGAATGGTGTTGCGCTTCTCCACCACGCTCTGCACATGGGCGAGCGCCTTGAGCAGCGTTGCGCGGTCGGCCGTGAACTTCATCTGATCATCCTCTGGGATCGCAGTAGCAAACGTGCAGGCGCGAGGGACTCGCGGCCTTTTACCATAGCAATGCCGCCGTGACCGCGCAAAGTGCGCAACGCCGACGCATCCAACCGCCGTGCGCCGCCGTATGATGGATCACCTGAACCGACGAAGGGGAGTTACGTCAATGCTGTCACGCCGCCATTTGTTCACCGCCGCCGCCGCGGGCGCCACGCTGTTCGCCGCACCGCGCATCGCCTTCGCCCAGGCTGCCCCGGCCACCGGGCCGCACATCCTTCCCCCGCTGCCCTACGCCTTCGACGCCAACGAGCCGCATATCGACGCCCTGACGATGCAGTACCACCACGACCGCCATCACGCCGCCGGGGTCGTCAACCTCAACACCGCACTGAAGGACCATGGCCAGCTCGCCGCACTCAGTGCCGATGCCCTGTTGATGCGCATCCAGGAAGTGCCGGAAGCGATCCGCACCGCCGTGCGCAACAACGGCGGCACGCATGTGAACCACACGATGTACTGGCAAATCATGGGCGGCAAAGGCGGCGCCCCCACCGGCGCGCTGGCGGCGGCGATCGATCGCGATCTCGGCGGCTTCGAGGCCTTCAAAACCAGCTTCAACCGCGCCGGCGGCAGCCTGTTCGGCTCCGGCTGGGTGTTCGTCACGGTGACGAAGGAGGGCAAGCTCGCCCTGCTGCCGCGCTCCAACCAGGACAGCCCGCTGATGGACGGCGCCCGCGTGCTGATGGGCAATGACGTGTGGGAGCACGCCTACTACCTGAAATACCAGAACCGCCGGCCGGACTACCTCGCCGCCTGGTGGAACGTGGTCGACTGGTCGAAAGTCTCCGCCCGCTACGGGCAGGCGATGGCCGGCACGCTGACCATCTGAGCCGACCGGCGCTGAAGCAGCTGGCGCCGCCGGGGGGTCACCCGGCGGCGAGCCAGTCCGCGATCAACCGGCTCGCGATGCTGTCGCCGCGCGGCAGAAGGAACCCGTGGTCACGCGGGTTGCGCAGCTGGTCGCGACTGAACCAGCGCGCATCGACCAACTCGCCAGGGTCGATGGTGATCTCCTCGGTGGTCGCCTCGGCGTAGAAGCCAAGCATGATCGAGGCCGGGAACGGCCAGGGCTGGCTCGAATGATAATGCACCCGGCCCACCCGCACGCCTGCCTCCTCGAACACCTCGCGCGCCACCGCCTCCTCCAGGCTCTCGCCCGGCTCCACGAAACCGGCCAGCGTCGAATACATGTTGGAACCCGGGAACCGCGCGGAATGGCCGAGCAGCGCCCGGTCGCCCGAATGCACCAGCATGATCACCGCCGGATCGGTACGCGGGAAATGCTGCGTGTTGCAGCCGGTGCAGAACATCACATGCCCCGCACTGCGCGCCTCGCAGGCCGTCCCGCAAATGCCGCAGAACTTGTGCCGGCTGCGCCAGTGCATCAGCCCGCGGGCATGGGCCATGATCGAGGCCTCCTCGCCGTTCAACAGGCCCGGCACCGCCCGCAGATCGACGAATTCGCCCAATCCCTCCGGCAGCAACGGCAGCGGATCATCCGCCGCACTCACATCCACCGTGAACAGCGGCACGCCCCCCTGAAGGCCCAGAAACGCCCACGGCCCGCCCGACATCCGCACCGCCTCGGCCGCCTCATGCGTCAGGAACACCGCCTCCGGCCTCCCCTCGGCCTTGCCGCGCATTAAATTGCGCGACCGCCACACCGGGGCGAACAACGCCAGCGGATCAGCCAAAGCCGCGGCAATGAACGCGGCATCCTCGCGCTTCTCCGCCGCGCGATCCAACGGGCTCCCAGTGTAGACATTCGGCCGGCTGGCTACGATCAACGTCACGACATCACTCCATTCCCATTCCCCCAACCCTGCCCCCCACGGCGCGCTGAGGCAAGGCCGAGGGAAGGGGGAAGGAAGGAAGGCCAGGGCGCTGCCCTGGACCCGCCAAGGGGCCGAGCCCCTTGGAACCCGCCACTTAAGGGAATGATTATGATTGTTGGAGGGGGCCAACACGCCGGTTGCAACGCCGGAATAGGCCCGCTCCAACAATCATAACCCTCTTAAACGAATGGGTTCTAAGGGCCACTGCCCTTAGCGGGGTCGAGGGGCAGCGCCCTCGCCTTGCCTTGCCTTCCCCCCTCCCCGCCGATGGCCCTTGCGGGCGGCGGCGGGATGGACGATATGGGGGGTGGGAGGTCGGCGGCGGACGGGCGCCTCGCCAACCCGGTCAGGTCCGGAAGGAAGCAGCCGCAACGAGTTCACGCTCGGGTCGTTTGTTCGGCCTCCCACCCCATCAACCCGGCTGCCGCTGCCCGCGCAGCGGGCGCCATTGCACCGGCGCCCCGCATGTCCGGCTTATTCGAGGACGACGAGAAGTTGCCCGCGCCGGAGCCCGAGGGCCTCGGCCTGTTCGGTGACGCGCCCTCGGCGCCTCCCCCCGTCGTGCAATCGACGCCTTATCGGGTGCTGGCCCGCAAGTACCGCCCTGTCACCTTCGCCGACATGATTGGCCAGGAGACCATGGTGCGCACGCTGCGCAACGCCTTCGCGGTGGGACGGGTGGCGCATGCCTTCATGCTCACCGGGGTGCGCGGGGTCGGCAAGACGACCACCGCGCGCATTATTGCCCGCGCGCTGAACTGCATCGGGCCGGACGACCAGGGCGGCCCGACGGTGGATGCCTGCGGCGTTTGCCACAACTGCACCGCCATCCTCGCCGACCGCCATCCTGATGTGGTGGAGATGGATGCCGCCTCCAACAACGGCATCGACGAAATCCGCGAAATCATCGACTCCGTGCGCTTTCGCCCCATGCAGGCGCGCACCAAGGTGTTCATTCTCGACGAAGTGCACATGCTTTCCCGCCCGGCCTTCAACGCGCTGCTGAAGACGCTGGAGGAGCCGCCGCCGCACGTGAAGTTCATTTTCGCGACGACCGAGATCCGCAAGGTGCCGGTCACCGTCCTGTCGCGCTGCCAGCGCTTCGATTTGCGCCGCATCTCGGCGGCCGAGCTGGCGGCCCATTTCGCGCGCATCGCCGGGCAGGAAGGCGTGCGTGTCGAGCCCGAGGCGCTGATGCTGATCGCGCGCGCGGCCGACGGCTCGGCGCGCGACGGGCTTTCGCTGCTCGACCAGGCGATCGCCCAGACCGAGCCCGACCAGATGATCGCCGCCACGGATGTCGCCGACATGCTGGGCCTGTCGGACCGGGCGGCGGTGTTCGATCTGTTCGAGGCGGCGATGGCCGGCCGCCCGGCCGATGCGCTCGCCATCACCGATCGCGCCCATGAGCGCGGCGCCGACCTCGGCGTGATGCTGGCGGACATGCTGGAGCTCATCCACACGGTAACGCGGCTGAAAACCGTTCCCGCCCTGCGCACCAGCAGCGACCTCCCCGAGGCCGAGCGCATCCGCGGGACGGCGTTCGCCGAGCGCATTTCGATGGCCAATCTCGGGCGTGCCTGGCAGATGCTGCTGAAGGGCATCGCCGAGGTGGAAGCCGCGCCGGACCGGCGGGCGGCGGCCGAGATGGTGCTGATCCGCCTGTGCTACGTCGCCGAACTGCCGCCGCCCGGCGATCTCGTCCGCCGCCTCACCGAGCAGGGCGTGACGACCGGCAGCGCCCCGCCCCCTCCGTCGCCGTCGGGCGGTGGCGTGCGGGCGGTGGCCAATGGGGCGCCGGCCCGCGCCATCGCCGCACCAGAGCCTGTCCCCGCCGGTCCGCGCCTGGCCGGCTTCCGCGACGTCGCCGCACTCGCCGCCGATCGCCGCGAGGCGCTGCTGCACGGATATCTCGTGCATTCCGTGCATCTCGTCCGCTTCGCGCCCCCGGTGATCGAGCTGCGCCCGCAAGCGGATGCGCCGCGCGATCTTGCCTCCCGCCTCGCCGCCCTGCTGCTCGATGCCACCGGCGCGCGTTGGACGATCGCGCTCAGCACCGCCCCGGGCGAGCCGACACTGGCCGAGCAGGGAGTCGCGGCGGATGGCGCGCGACGCGTTGTCGCGGCCGCGCATCCGCTCGTGCTGGCCATCATGGTGGCCTTCCCCGGCGCCCGCATCGAGTCGGTGCATGACGCGCGGAGCGACGCTTACGGCCTCATCGCGGACGCCCCGACCCTCGGCGGTGACCCCGAGGGCCCCGAATTTGCCCCCCTCGATGCCGACTACGCCGACGGCCCCTCCGACCACTTGGAAGACTGACCGATGAAGAACCTCGCCGGCCTGATGAAACAGGCCACCGACATGCAGAAGAAGATGGAGGAGTTGCAGACCGCGCTCGAAGCCATGGAGGCCGAGGGCAGTGCCGGCGCCGGCATGGTCAGCGCCACGCTCAACGGCAAGGGCGTGCTGAAATCGGTCCGCATCGACCCGAAGATCGCCAGCGCCGAGGACGTCGACATGCTGCAGGACCTCATCGTCGCCGCCCATGCCGACGCCCAGCGCAAGATCGACACCGCCAAGCAGGCCGAGATGCAGCGCCTGACCGGCGGGCTGTCGCTGCCGCCTGGCTTCAAGCTGCCGTTCTGAGCCCATGGGCGGCCCCGAGGTCGAACGCCTGATCGGTCTGCTCGCCAAGCTGCCCGGCCTTGGTCCGCGCAGCGCACGGCGCGCCGCGCTGCGCCTGCTGCAACAGCCCGAAGCCCGGATGCTGCCGCTCGCAATGGCGCTCGCCGACGCCGCCCGCGCGGTTAAAACCTGCGGGCTGTGCGGCAATCTCGACAGCACCGACCCCTGCGCGATCTGCGCCGATTCTCATCGCGACCGCGCCCTGGTCTGTGTCGTCGAGGGGGTAGGCGATTTGTGGGCGCTGGAGCGGGCGCATGTCCATCGCGGGCTTTATCACGTGCTCGGCGGTACTTTGTCGGCCCTCAGCGGGACCGGGCCGGACGATCTCAGCCTGGCCCCCTTGCTCGCCCGCATCGGCGAGGGCGGCATCGCCGAGGTGATCCTTGCCCTCTCCGCCACCGTCGACGGCGCCACGACGGCGCATTGGCTGAGCGACCGGCTGAAGCCGCTCGGCATCGCCGTCAGCCGGGTCGGCCAGGGCGTGCCGATGGGTGGCGCGCTCGATGTGCTCGACGACGGCACGCTCGCGGCGGCCTTGCGGGCGCGGCGGCAGTTCTGATCGTCCAGCCATGACTATCGAGGAGTACAACGCCTTCTGCGCCGCCCTCCCCGCCACCACCCATGTGGTGCAATGGGGCGATGCCGAGGTGTGGAAAGTCGGCGGCAAGGTTTTCACCATCGGGCGCTGGGAGGGCGGTGTGTCGGCGGTCACATTCAAGGTCAGCCCGATCGCTTATGAAATGCTGCGCGACCAGCCCGGCCTGCGCCCGGCACCCTACCTCGCCTCGCGTGGACTGAAATGGATCCAGCACTACGCCGCCCCAGGTGTTGGCGACGGGGGCCTTGGCGACGCCGACCTGCGCGACTACCTCCGCGCGGCCCACCACATCGTGTCCCAGGGCCTCAGCCGCAAAGCGCGACGCCTGCTCGGGCTGGCCGAAGCGTAGCCGCTACCCCACCGCCGCCCGGATTTCTTCGAGTTTGGCGTGGTGGAAGCCGATGTCATGATTGTCCACGGTGAGCGCCTGGGTGCGCGAAATCCCGTCCACTGCCGGGCCATCCCGCACGGTGGTCTCCAGGATCGCGCGGTCGAGCGCGGGGTCGAGGCTGGCCAGCAGGCGGGTGCGCCACTCCGGGCGGAGCACGGCGAGGGCGGCGAGCAGCGCGTAGGCGCCCCAGTTGGAGACACCGGCAACGATGAGGTGCCGCGCGGGGGTGACGCAGGCGATCGCCTCGCCATTGGCGATATCGGCGGCGATCAGCGCGCGCGGCAGGGCGCCCATCCCCATCTCGTTGCCGCCGTCACCGATGGCGAGGGTCTCCCACGGGCCCGCGAGGAAAAGGTCATCGAGTGGCGCGGTATGGGCGCCGATATCGAGGCCGACGAGATTGTGCGGCCGGCCGTCGATGGCCGTGCCGCAGCGCTCGATGGCGAGCGCGTGGCTTACCCCCGCCGCACGCCAGGCGGCGATCAGCGTGTCGAGCGGCGCATCGAGGGCGGCGATGTCCAGTGGCGTGTCGAGCCCAGCGCCACGCAGCGCGGCCGCACACGCCGTCGCGCAGGGTGCATCGGTGGCGAGCCGACCGGCGATGCCGACCGCGGCGAGCCCGTGCAGCAGCAAAGCGGCGCCGATCGGCCCATCCGTCTCAGCCGCCGGCGGCGTCCCGCGCGGCACATAGAACCCGGTGATCACGCCCACGCAGCGCGCCTCGGCCAGTGCCGTGGCCGCACCCAGCAGCCCGCCTTGCGCCGCGGCGCAAAGCTTGGCGATGTTCCGCCCGACATCGACGGGGATCAGCGCCTCGATCGCGGCGACGCGGGCGGCGGCGAAGCGGGCGGCTTGAGTCACTACAGCGCGGCGAGGTTGCTGTTGCGCAGGTCGGTGATCAGCATGCAGCCCGGGGCGTGGGTGATGCACAGCTCCGGCCTGGTCTCCGCGATCACCGCCTGGGGGGTGACGCCGCAGGCCCAGAACACCGGCAACTCGCCGGCACGGATCGGCACCGGGTCCCCGTAGTCGGGCTTGTCGAGATCCTTGATGCCGAGATCGCCGGGCAGGCCGATATGTACCGGCGCCCCGTGCACGGAGGGGAAGCGCGAGGTGATCTGCACCGCGCGAATGGCGTCGCGTGGCGTCATCGGCCGCATGGAGACGACCATCGGGCCGCGGAAAATGCCGGCGGGGGTGCAGGCGACGTTGGTGCGATACATCGGCACGTTGGAGCCGCAGGCGATGTGGCGCACCTCGATGCCATCCTCGATCAGCGCCTCCTCGAAGGAGAAGGAGCAGCCGATCGGGAAACTCACCAGATCATCGCGCCAGAGATGCGAGATATCGGTGCATTCCTCCACCAGCTCACCGTGGCGCCAGACCCGGTAGCGCGGGATATCGGTGCGGATATCGAGATCGCGGCCGATGGCGGGGATATGCGGGTCCCCCGGCTCGGACACGGCCAACACCGGGCAGGGCTTGGGGTTGGCATGGGCGAAGCGCAGGAAGTCGCCCGCAAGCGCCGCGGGGAGGATCGCGAGGTTGGCCTGCACGTTGCCGGGCGCAAGCCCGGAGGTCTGCCCGCTGAACGCGCCGGAGCGGATGCGAAGGCGTTCGAGCAGGCCGGTACGGCTGCCGATATCGGTGATCGCGTTCATCAAATGGGGCTCCTTCGGGACGATATCCCGAGCCTAGGATGCGGCGGGGAGTGCCGTCAAAGTGAGCGGATAATTCAACGGTTTCAAGGTAACATCACAGTGATACGGTTTGACATGAAGGTCGCCGGTACGCATATTGAGGTCGACGCAAACCGAGACGGGACTTAACAAAAATGCTCTTCCGTGTAAGAAAGAATACAATTCTATTTGCTCGCGGCGCTCCGTCCGCGGGCGAGCAAATCCGCACCTCCCCCGGTGCCGGTGTTGCAAACATGGACACTGACGAAATTCGTGAGGCAGTCCCGGGGTCGTTGACGGCTGCCGAAACGGCCGAAATCAGGGCCTATATGGCGTCGGCGCGCGACATGCTCCGCCAGATCCGAGAAGTCGAGGTAGCGACCCTTGCGCCCCGACTGCGGGAGATGGCCGGATATCTTCGCTATGTGCGGGAAGATGTAATCTCCACCTACCGTACGGAGATTATCCAGTCGGCGCGGCTGGTAGGTGCTGCATTGACCCGGTCGCAATCCGAGGATTCCGGCATGGGGTCGGGCGGCTTCGGCCAAGGTTCAGACTTCGATATGGAGTAAGACGGCGTCCCGCCTGTCACCGGGACCCAGGTTGCACTGAGACCATAAATTGCCGCGGGTCGCGGCAATTTATGTCCCGCCGCGCTGCCGCGAGCCGGTGAGCGTCTGCGACCGGGACGCACACAGGCTACAGGTGCGTCGCGCGTCTATGCGAACTGAGATGCGAACGGTGCCAGTGAGCGTGCCAAGCCCTGGATTGTTCAAGCTTTTGTTGTATGGGCCGACGATCTGACGTTCAACGTTCGGTAACGAAGGCAGAGTCATGAGGAAGAGGCGACCGACCATTTATTGGCCGGCCAATCTTGCGTAGGATTGATTTGCCTGAGGTTGGGTGAGGGCGTCCATATTTGCGCGGACAAGACTGATGGGAGATTTCCTAGAATGATGCCGGACAGAACAGCGGGCCTGGGTGGCGCGATGCACAACCCGATGGGAGGGCCCAAGGTAGCGGCGGCCCGCGAGGCGCTGAATCAGATCCGTGAAAAGCGCCGCAATGGTGAACAGAACGATGCGCGCCGCCTCGCGTTGGGCGCGATGGACCTCTGGCATCTGTCCGCACCGCTCGTTCGCCTGATCGGCAACATGCGCTGGCCGGCCAGCCAATATCCGGTTATCTGCGAGCGACTCGCCGAGATCGGCCGCAGTACGAGCGGCCTGATGCGTGAGGAATGCGCCGTCGCGCTCAGGGTGTTCGGCGCAGACGACGCCGCCATGGAGTTGCTGAACCTTCCGGTTGAGACCTCGGCGTCGAGCAACCGAAGCCCGTTGCAGGATTTTCTGTATTCCAACACCGGATCGAAGACTGATCGACCGACCGCCAGGTTCGACGACTCGGTCATCGTCGAGGCGATGAGGCCCGGCAGCAAGCGCTGCTTGCTGGTGTTCCCCGGAACTTTCAACGGCCTGGGTATTCCAATGCCGTTGTTCGACTCGTTGATCGCGCCGCTAGACACCAGCGTCATGTATATCCGTGACCCGCAGCGTTCACTCTGCCTGACCGGCATCCATAGTCACTCGAGTACCCTGGACGAGGGATTTGCGTTCCTGCGCAAGCGCATGGAAACAGCCGCCGTGACTGATATCTATACGCTCGGCGCCTCGTCGGGCGGCGTTGCTGCCATTCGCTACGGCCTCGCACTTGGGGCCCGTGGCATCATGACGATGAGTTCTCCGATCAACCTGCAACACGAGTTCATGTCCAAGGACGGCCGGATTCACGCTGTCTACCGATGGCTCTACGAGCAGTTGACGCCGGCCGACTATGACATCCGCAGCTTCGTGGCGGCCGCCGCTCCGCCGCAAAGGATATTCATCTACCACGCCGACGGGCACCAGCAGGACGTGGCGCACGCCCGTTCGATCACGGGCATGCCGGGCGTCGAAGTTCGCCCGGTCGTCAACTATGGAGGGCATAACGTGCTGCGGCCGTTGATGGAGCGCGGGGAAATGGTGCCCGCGATCCGCGAACTGCTGGAGCACCCAGCGCCCTGACCTCCTGGGGCGACGGCTTTCCTTCGTCCCCACTCCACTGCATGGTCACACCACCGCGCCGCCCGGATAGCCCCGGGCGGCAGCGATCTCGCGGGTGAGTTTCTGCCGCATCGCGTCAGCGAAACCCGAGAAATCCTGGCATGGCACGGCAAACGCGCCGGGGCCGCCGATCACCTCGCGCCGATAGCTCTCCAGCAAATCGGGCTCCTCGTGCAGCACGCAAAGCCCGTTGATGGTCACCCCGGCGCCGACCAGCAGGTCCCGCACCGGCTCGGGGTCGATACCCGCGTTGCTGCGCCCATCGCCGACGAGATCGACCACGATCCGCCGCGCCTCGGTGGGCGCGGCGGCGAGCAAGGCCAGGCAGGCCCGCAGCGCCTCGCCGATCGCCGTGGTGCCGGCCGGCAGCACGCGCGGCACGTCCTCCACCGCGCGGGCGAAGGCATCGAGCTCGGCGGCCGAGCCGATCCGCGTCCACTCCACCATCACCTCCTGCGCGCCGGGGCCGGACCACAGCAGCAACGCGGCAAGCGTGCCGCCGAGCGACCCGCCGGTCAGTCCCGAGATGACATCGGGGTCGCGCAGCGCGGCGGCGCAACCCGTGGTCATCAGCATGAACTCGCCGAGGTTGACGCTGGCCGAGCAGTCTAGGGCCAGGATCAGCGCGAGGTCGACCGGCTCCATTGGCTCAGGCGAGGTCGGCCACCGCGGCGATGTAGCGGCGCACCGCTTCCTGGTGATCGGCATAGGTGCGGCCGGATATGCGCTTGTGCAAGCCACGGCTGAACGTGGTGTTCAGCGTGACATGGGTCACCCCCAGCTTCTTCCAGGCGGCGAACTCGGCCCGCCAGTCGGCCTCGGTGCCGGTGCCCGTCGAGGTCCAAACCTCCAGCCCGATCGAAGCCGGATCGCGCCCGGCCGCCTCGGTGGCGCGGCGCAGCCGGTCGAACTCGGCGCCGGCGCTCTCCACGGGATGGGCCAGCATCATCCAGCCGTCGCCGTACTTGGCGATCCGCTCGATGGTGGCGTCGTGGTGGCCGCCGAACCACACGGGGATGCGCCGATGCACCGGCAGCGGGTTGATGCCGGCATCGGGGATGGTGTGGTACTTGCCGTTGAAGGTGACGTGCTCCTGCGCCCACAGCGCCTGCATCACCTGCACCTGTTCCTCGGAGCGCTTGCCGCGGTTGCGGAAGTTCTCGTTGAGGCCGACGAACTCCGCCTCGTTCCAACCCACCCCGACGCCGAGGCGGAACCGTCCGCCACCGCTCAGCACATCCACCGAAGCCGCCTGCTTGGCCACCAGCGCGGCCTGGCGCTGGGCGAGGATGAGCACCTGCGTAGAAAAGCCGATGGATTTCGTGCAGGCGGCGAGGAAGCCGAACAGCACGAAAGGGTCATGGAACAAATCGGCCGAGGTGTTGCGATTGCCCCAGTCCGGCCGGCTCGCCACGTTCACGCCGAGCACGTGATCGGCCAGCATGACGTGGTCGTAGCCCAGCGCCTCGGCCATTTGGGTAAAGTCCCGCGCGGTCTCGGGCGCCCCACCGAGGTCGGACAGCGGCAGGTTGACGCCGATCTGAACCTTCATCGCCTTAGCCCATCACTTGCACGGAGGAGGGCGTGATTTCGAACATCAGCCGGGTCTCGGTGGGCGAACGATAGGGATAGGAGTCGAGCCCAAGATATTTCTTGGCGAGCGAATCGATATGCGCATCGCCGCCTTCCTCGGTCACCTTGGTCACGGTGCCGCGGATCTGGATGTAGCGGTAGCCGTTGTCGGGATCGACGATGGAAAGCGCCACCTTGGCCCCTTCGGCCATGTTGCGGGACTTCACGCGCCCCTTGGCGGAGTTCACCCGGATCAGCCCCCCGGTATAGTCGAACCATATCGGCGTCACCTGCGGGCTGCCGTCCTTCATGATGGTGGCGAGATGGGCGAGCGGCGCCTTGGTGGTGACGAGGTCGAGATAGGCTTCGGGAATGGCGGTCATCGCGGTGTCTCCTGGGAAGGGCGGATCAGCGGTCGAACAGCTTGCCCGGCGGCGGGGTTTTGCGTGTGTAGTCCATCACCGTGTAGCCGCCGCCCTGGTAGCGTTCCTGCACCGGGTTGCCGCTCACCTTACCCGCCATCTGGCCGGCGAAGGGGTCGGCGCTGTCGGCGGGCAACCAGCCGAGTTTCGAACGCGCATCGCCGCGCCAATAGGTACGGCTATTGGCGGAGGCGCCCCAGATGACGCAGCTTTCGGTCTTGTCCGCCAGGGTCGCGGCGGCGCAGAGGCGAGAGAGGTCGTCGTAGCTCAGCCAGGTCGAGAGCATTCGCGCGTCGATCGGCTCGGGGAAGCTGGAGCCGATGCGGACGTTGACGTTCTCCACCCCGTGCTTGAACCAGTACATCCGGCCCATCAGCTCGCCATAGGCCTTGGACAGGCCGTAATAGCCGTCCGGCATGAACTGGCAGTCGTCATCGAGCGGCGTGTCGCGTTCGTGGAAGCCGATCGAGTGGTTGGAGGAAGCGAACAGCACCCGCGCACCCTCGCGCCGTGCCGCCTCGTAGATGTGGTAGAGGCCGCGGATATTGGGGCCCAGCACGTCCTCGAAGGGCTGCTCGGTGGAGACGCCGCCGAAATGCAGGATCATGCCGCAGCCAGTGGCGAGGCGCAGGATGGTCACCCCGTCATTGAGGTCGGCCTTGGTGAAGCTGGCGCCGGGGGGCAGCGGGTCCGGGAAGGGGACGATGTCGGTCAGCACCAGCGTCCAGCCCTTGGCGGCGAGGGACTTGGCGAGGTGGCGGCCGAGATTGCCGGACGCGCCGGTGAGCAGAACGGGTTTGGCGGGAATATCGGTCATCGCGTGTCTCCTTTAGTAGCCCAGCGCCGCGCCTGCCGGCCGGCGGTCGTCATTGGCGCCATAGAACAGGCCGGGGCGCATCCGGCCGGACATCGCGGCATCGCCGCCTGAGCCAGCGGCGGCCGCCTGGCTCGCCCGCGCCGGGCCGACCGCGATCACCTCGGCCGCGCCCCAGGGGCGCTGGGTGGTGATCTTGTGGCCCATCCCCAGCAACAGCGCCTCAGTATCGGGCGAGAGGCCGCGGGTTTCGATAACGAGTTCATCCGGCAGCCATTGGTGGTGAAAGCGCGGCGCGTTCACCGCCTCCTGCGGCTCCATCCCGTAATCGATAATGTTCAGCGCGGTCAGCAGCGTGATGGTGATGATGCGCGAGCCGCCGGGCGAGCCCAGCACCAGGAAGATGCGGCCATCCCGCGTCACCAGCGTCGGCGCCATCGAGGAGAGCGGGCGCTTGCCGGGGGCGATGGCGTTGGCGGCGCCCTGCACCAGGCCGAACCCATTGGCGACGCCGGGCTTGATGGTGAAATCATCCATCTCGTCATTGAGCAGAAAGCCCGCGCCAGGCGCCATCACCAGCGCCCCGAAGGCGCCGTTGATGGTGTAGGTAACGGCGGCGGCGTTGCCCGCCTTATCGACCACCGAATAATGCGTGGTCTCGGTCTTTTCGTGCGGCGCCACGCCCGGCCCCAGGTCCCGCGACGGGGTGGCGCGGGGGCCGATTTTGGCGCGGATGGCGGCGGCGTAGTCCTTCGACAACAGCCGCTCCAGCGGATTGGCGACGAAGGCGGGGTCACCCAGGTAGGTGTTGCGGTCGAGAAAGGCGTGGCGCATCGCCTCGGTGATCACGTGCACCGACTGTGCGGAGCGGAACCCCATCGCCCGCAAATCATAGCCTTCGATGATGTTGAGGATTTCGCACATCGCCGCGCCGCCCGAGGAGGGTGGTGGGGCCGAGAGAAACACGTGACCGCGATACGTGCAGGTGAGCGGCGCGGTTTCATTCACCCGATAGGCCGTGAAATCGGCGGCGGTGATGATCCCGCCGGCGGCCTTCGCAGCCGCCTCGATGGCGGCGGGGATACGCCCGGCGTAGAAGGCGGGCGCCCCCTCCGCGGCAATGGCGGCCAGCGTGTCGGCGAGGTCGGCCTGCACCATGCGGTCGCCCGGCTGCAGGGCGCCGCCATCCGGGCGCAGGAACACGCGCGCGAGGTCGGGCCGGGCGCGGAAGGCCTGGGCGCGATAGTCGAGAATATCGGTGTCGCCGCGGGTCAGCACGAAGCCGGCGCGGGCGAGGCGGATGGCGGGCTCCATCACCACCGCGCGCGGCAGGCTGCCGTATTTCACCAGTGCGGTCTCCATCCCCAGCACCGTGCCGGGCACGCCGACCGAGCGCCAGCCGACCAGACTGGCGCCGGGCAGCACGTTGCCGGCGGCATCGAGATACATGTCCCGCGTCGCGGCCGCCGGGGCGGTTTCGCGGAAATCGAGGAAGACATCCCGCCCATCGGCGAGATGCAGGGTCATGAAGCCGCCGCCGCCGATATTGCCGCAGCAGGGGTTCACCACCGCCAGCGCGTAGCCGACCGCCACCGCCGCATCCACCGCGTTGCCGCCGCGCTTCAGCATCTCGAGCCCGGCCTCGGAGGCGAGATGCTGCGACGAGACCACCATCCCGTTCGCCGCCTCCACCGCCGGTGGCGAGGCGGCCATCACCGGGCCGGCAAACGCCAGCACCAGCAGCGCGGCGAGGCGCCTCACGGTATCGCCCTCATGCAATCGATGGGATCGTCACCCCGATCATGTCGCCTTCGCGGACGATGGCGGCGAGTTGTTCCTCGCTCCAGCCCTCGGTGCCCTCGGGCCGGCGGGGCAGCACCATCCAGCGGTAATCCGCCGTGCTGTCGACCACGCGCAGCTTCACGCCCTCGGGCAGCACGGTGCCCCATTCGCCGATCAGGCCGCGCGGATCGCGCACCGCCCGCGCCCGATAGGCGGCGGATTTGAACCAGAAGGGCGGGTAGCCCAGCACGGCGCGCGGGTAGCAGGAGCAGAGGGTGCAGACGACGAGGTTGTGGACCTCCGCCGTATCCTCCAGCACGCCGAGCGGGGGCAGGCCGCGCATGGGGATGGCGAGCATTTCGGCCGCCGCGGTGCCGTCGCGCAGCAAGAGCGCCTTGTATTCGGGGTCGGTCCAGGCCTTGGCGACCATGCGCGCGCCTTGCGCGGGGGAGCCGCCATCGGTGATGCGGATGCGCTCGGCGATCTCATCGGTGGTCATCACCCCCTTGGCCACCAGCAGGCCGCGCACGGCGGCGAGCAGACGGTCGGACGGGATTTCCAGAATGTCGCTCATGCCGCTTCCTCCAGCCAATGCTCGAAGATCTCGATCACCAGTTCCTCCGGCGCCACGCCCTCCTTCCAGAAGGGCTTGGGGTCGAACCGCACGTGATACAGCGCCTTCACCGCGGCGGGCCGGGCGAAGGCGAGGTCCTCCGGGTTGGGGAAGTTGCCGAGATGGCGCTCCACCACACCGGTCTCGCCGCGCACGTAATGGGGCGTGCGGATGTGGCAGGGGCCGCGGGTTTCCGGCCAGTCGAGCTTCACCCTTACTTTAGTACCCGGGGCGATCATCCGGCCTGCTCCAGGGCGGCGCGGAGTTCTTCCTCGGTGAAGACGCCACGGGCGAGCATGTTGTCGGTGATGGAGCGCATCCAGCGCTGGTAATAGGACATGCGGAGATACTGGCCCTCCGGGATGGCCTCGATCGCCCGGCGCATCTCGTCGACCGACATCACCTTGCGCATGCCGAGCAGCTGGCGGATCGCGTCGACCTCGCGGTCGAAATCGGTCAGCGCGTGGGGCTCGGTGTCGACGGGATCACACATGAACTTGGAGACGCCGCCCATGTCGTGCATGGCCCGTGGCAGTTCGTCTTTTTCCATTGTCGCCTCCCCTACCCTATCCGCACCAGGCGGTGATGTTTGCGCCCCTGGGATATCCGCACGCCCTGGCGCAGCGCCGCCTCATCGACCACCAGGGCCTCGTCCTTCACCGCCGCATCCTCGATGCGGGCGCCGCCGCCACGGATGAGCCGCCGGCCCTCGGCGTTGCTGGCGACCAGCCCGGCGAGTGCCAGAAGGCGGAAGGCCGCCACACCGCCATCGACGAGTTCGGCGGCCGAGATCGTCACCACGGGCACATCGCCACCACCCCCACCGCCCTCAAACTGGGCGCGGGCCGTCTCCGCCGCCGCCTCGGCTTTGGCGCGGCCGTGCAGGATGGCGGTGGCTTCGGTGGCGAGGATCTTCTTGGCCTCATTGATCTCGGCGCCGCCGAGGGCCTCAAGGCGCGCGATCTCGCTGAGCGGCAGGTCGGTGAACAGCTTGAGGAAGCGGCCAACATCGGCGTCCTCGGTGTTGCGCCAGTACTGCCAGTAGTCGAACACCGGCACCCGGTCCTCCGAGAGCCACACTGCGCCCTTGGCCGTCTTGCCCATTTTGGCGCCCGAGGCGGTGGCGATCAGGGGCGTGGTGAGGCCGAACACCGTCTTGCCGTCGGTGCGACGGCAGAGATCGATGCCGGAGACGATGTTGCCCCATTGGTCCGACCCGCCCATTTGCAGGGTGACGCCGTAGCGACGGTTCAACTCGCGGAAATCATAGCTCTGCAAAATGGAGTAGTTGAACTCCAGGAACGTCAACCCCTGCTCCCGCTCCAGCCGCGATTTCACGCTGTCAAACCCGAGCATCCGGTTGACCGAGAAATGCACGCCGACCTCGCGCAGCAGGCGGATATAGCTGAGCTCCTCCAGCCATTCGGCGTTATCGGGCATGATGGCGTCCGTCGGGCCATCGCCGAAATGCATCAGCTTCTCGATATTCTTGCGGATGCCGGCCTTGTTGAGCTCGATCTGCTCATCGGTCAGCAACTGCCGTGCCTCCTCGCGGAACGAGGGGTCACCGATCTTGGTGGTGCCGCCGCCGATCAGCGGCATAGGCCGATGCCCATACCGCTGCATCAGCCGCAGCAGCATCAAGGACACCATGCTGCCGACATGCAGGCTGTCCGCCGTGCAGTCGAACCCGATATACCCCGAGACCACGCCGGACTTCAGGGCCGATTCGAGCCCCTCGTCGTCGGTGCACTGGAAAACGAAGCCGCGGGCGCGCGCTTCATGGAGGAATTCGGCGGTGGGCATGGTGATGTTTCCGGTCTTGAGCGGCCTGCCAGCTACCACAAAGGACCCCTCATGAAAATGCTCCGCACCATCGGCCTCATGAGCGGCACCTCGCTCGACGGGGTGGACGCCGCCTGGATCGAGACCGATGGCATCGCGATCGGCCGCTTCGGCCCCGCCCTCACCCTCCCCTACGACGCCACCCTGCGCGGCGACCTCCGCCGCCTGCTCGACCTCGCACCGAGCATCGAGCGCGCCGACCCGTTCCTGAAAGACGTGACGGACCGCCTCACCCAGCGCCACATCGAAGCCGTCGCCGCCATCGGCGAACCCGCCGACATCATCGGCTTCCACGGCCAAACCATCCTCCACCAGCCCGACCGCCGCTTCACCTGGCAAATCGGCGACGCCGCGGCCCTCGCCGCCGCCACCAACACCCAAGTCGCGTGGGATTTTCGCTCGGCCGATGTCGCCGCCGGCGGCGAAGGCGCGCCCCTCGTCCCCGTCTTCCACCAGGCCCTCGCCATCCCCCTCGAAAAGCCGCTGGGGGTCCTCAACATCGGTGGCGTCGCCAACATCACCTGGATCGGCGCCCATGGCGGCCTATTGGCCTTCGATACCGGCCCCGGCAACGGCCCCCTCGATGACTGGGCCGCCAAACACTCCAACCTCCCCATCGACGCCGACGGCGCCCTCTCCGCCCAAGGCACCCCCGACCAAGCCGTGCTCGCCCGCCTGATGGCCAACCCCTACTTCACCCGCCCCGCCCCCAAATCCCTCGACCGTCTGGATTTCGGCCGCGCGCTGGCGGCCAGCGG
>JAPLOH010000201.1 GCA_026400845.1 Alphaproteobacteria bacterium | reverse complement strand
CACCGTGGTCACGCGCGTAGCCTTCGGCGGTCGCGAGCATGGTCCGGGCCATCCCGGTGCCGCGCAGTGCCGGGCGGGTGTAGACCTTGCACAGCTCCCAGCCGCCATCTTCCAGCGGCTTGGTGCCGATCATGCCGGTGATCGCGCCATCCTGCTCGACGGCCCAGAACATGCCGCCGGACTTGGCGAAATAGCTGGCGAGCGCGCGCAGTTCCGGCAGCTCGCCGTCGACGTCGAGGATATTGCCGGGATATTCCGCCCAGCAATCGCCGATCAGGGAGATGAAGCCGTCGGCGTCGTCGTCGCGCCCGGCCCTGAGGGCCGGGGAGCTCACGTCAGGCTGCCGACGAACTTCGCCATCCGCACCATCGCCTCGGCCACCGCTGCGTCATTGGCGGCGTAGGAGATGCGCAGATAGGGGCTCATGCCGAACGCCGCGCCGCCGACCAGGGCGACGTGCCCTTCTTCCAGCAGCGCGAGGGCGAACTCGCCATCGGTATTGATCTTGGTGCCCTTCGGCGTGGTGCGCCCGATGCAGCCGGCGATGTTGGGGTAGACATAGAACGCCCCCTCCGGCCGGTGGCAGGTGATGCCGGGCATGGCGTTCAGCGCGTCCACCACCAGATCCCGCCGCTTGCGGTAGATCTCGGCGCGCTCGGCGACCAGGGACTGATCGCCCTCCATCGCCGCCACCGCGGCGGCCTGGCCGACGGTGGAGATGCCGGAGCTGATCTGCCCCTGCATGTTCACCATCGCCTTGATGAGGTCCTTCGGCCCGGCGCAGAACCCGACGCGCCAGCCCGTCATCGCGTAGGTTTTCGACACGCCGGAGATCGTCACCGTGCGGTCCTTCAACTCCGGCACCACCTCGGCCAGCGTGTGATAGGCGAAGTCGCCATAGACCAGGTGCTCATACATATCGTCGCACATGATCCAGACATGCGGGTGCTGCTTCATCACCTCGCCGATCGCCACCAGCTCATCGCGTGACATCGCCGCCCCCGTGGGGTTGTTCGGCGAGTTCAGCATCAGCCACTTGGTCTTTGGCGTGATGGCGGCGTCGAGATCCTCCGGGCGGAGGCGGAAACCGTTGTTTTCCGGGCAGTTGACGATCACCGGCTCGCCACCCATGCATTTCGCCATCAGCGGGTAGGCGCCCCAGTAGGGGGCCGGGATCACCACCTCGTCGCCCTCGTCGATCGAGGCGAGGAAAGCGTCGAAAATCACCTGCTTGCCACCATTGGCGACCATGATCTCGTCGAGCGCGTAGTCGAGACCGCGATCTCGCTTGAACTTCTTCTGGATGGCGAGTTTCAGTTCGGGGATGCCGTCCTGCGGAGGATACTTGGTCTTGCCCGCGAGTGCCGCCGCATTGGCCGCCTCGATGGCGTGCATCGGGGTATCGAAGTCCGGCTCACCGATGGTGAGCTGGATGACGTCGATGCCCTCGGCCCGCAAAGCGCGCGCCTTGATGGTCATCGCCACAGTGGCGGCGACCTGGACGCGCTTCATGCGGTTAGCCAGCGCGGGGCGAATGGGTGCGTTCATGGCTCAGCTCATCTCCTGGCAGAAGCGCTGGATGCGGGTGCAGGCCTCGCGCAGGCTTTCGGTGTCGGTGGCGTAGCTGATGCGGAAATGGCCGGGGTAAAGGAACGCCGTGCCATGCACCGCGGCCACGCCCGCCTCCTCCAGCAGCGCAGTGACGAAATCCGCGTCGTCGTTGATTTTCACGCCGCCTTTGGTGGTCTTGCCGATGCAGCCATGCACGGAGGGGAACACGTAGAACGCGCCCTCGGGCTTGTGGCAGGTGATGCCCGGCGCCTGGTTCAGCATGTCCACCACCAGGTTGCGGCGCGCCTTATAGACCTCGACCATCTCGCCGATGAATTCCTGCGGCCCGTTCAGGCTCTCCACGGCGGCGGCCTGGGAGATCGAGGAGGTGTTGGAGGTGGACTGCGATTGCAGCTTGTCCATCGCCTTGATCATCTGCACCGGCGCGCCGGCGAAACCGATGCGCCAGCCCGTCATCGCATAGGCCTTGGAGGAGCCGTTCATGGTGATGGTGCGGTCCTTCAGCTTGGGCTCCACCTCGACGATGGTGGCCGGCTTGAAGCCGTCATAGGCGAGCTTCTCGTAGATATCGTCGGTGAACACCCATACGTGGGGATGGCGCAGCAGCACGTCGGTGATCGCCTTCAGCTCCTCTTTCGAGTACGCCGCCCCGGTCGGGTTGCACGGGTTGTTCAGCATGAACCACTTGGTCTTCGGAGTAATCGCGGCTTCGAGGTCTTCGGCGCGAAGCTTGAAACCGTTGTTCTGGCCGCAGGGCACCAGCACCGGCGTGCCATCGGCCAGCGAGACGATATCGGGGTAGCTGACCCAGCAGGGGGTGGGGATGATGACCTCGTCGCCCTTGTCGAGCGTGGCGATCATCGCGTTGAAGATCACCTGCTTGCCCCCGGTGGAGATGATGATCTCCTCGGGCTTGTAGTCGATCCCACTGTCGCGCTTGAACTTGGCGGCGACGGCCTGGCGCAGCGCGGGGGTGCCGGCGACGTCGGTGTACTTGGTTTCGCCGTTCTGGATCGCGCGGATCGCGGCGTCCTTCACGTTCTGCGGCGTGTCGAAGTCGGGTTCGCCGGCGGAGAGGCTGATGACATCGCGCCCGGCCGCCTGCATCTGGCGCGCCTTGGTGGAGATGGCAATGGTCAGGCTCGGGTTGATGCGGTCGAGGCGTTCGGAGGTGAGGGACATCGGGATCTCGCTAGGCTGAAAACAAGCCGCGCACCCTAATCCCGCGTCCCCCGCGCGGCAACCGGGGCGATCTTCCATGCCGCAAGCAGCAGCCCCGCCACTAGCGCAAGGATCAAGGTGGCGAGCGCGTTCAGTACCGGGGTGGGGCCGAGGCGCATCGAGGAGAAGATCACCATCGGCAGCGTCGTCGCCCCCGGGCCGCCGGTGAAGCTCGCGATCACCACGTCATCGAGCGACAGGGTGAAGGCCAGCAGCCATCCGGCGGCGAGTGCCGGGGCGATCAGCGGCAGGGTGATGCGGCGCAGCACGATCAGCGGCGTGGCACCGAGGTCGGCGGCCGCCTGCTCCAGCGTGTCGTCGAGCCCGGCGAGGCGGGCCCGCACGGTGATGGCGACGAAGGCGAGGCTCGCGGTGGCGTGGGCGAGGATGATGGTGGTGACGCCCCGCCCGGACGGCCAGCCGGTCACCGCCTCCAGCGCGATGAAGAGCAGCAGCAAGGCGAGGCCGATCAGCAGGTCCGGCAGCACCAGGGGCACCGCGATCAACCCCTCGAACAGCGCCCGGCCGCGAAAGGCGCCGGCACGGGCCAGGGCGATGCCCGCCGCGCCGCCAAGCAACGTCGCCAGCGTGGCCGAGGCGGCGGCAATGCCGAGCGAGCGGGCGGCGGCCTCCATCAGCGCCGGACTGTGCCAGAGCTGCACATACCAGCGCAGCGAGGCGCCGCTCCATACCGTCATCATCGGTGCCGCGTTGAAGCTCATCGCCACCACGAGGGCGATCGGGGCGTAGAGGAAGCCGAGGCCGCAGATCAGCCATACCGAGAGGAAGCGGGAGCGCCGGGTCATCGCGGTCTCCGCCGTTGCAGCAAGGCGGCCGGCAGCAGCACCCCAGCGAGCAGGGTGGTCGCCAGCGCGGCGGCCTGCGGCCAGTCACCGGATTGGAAGAATTCGTCCCAGATCACCCGGCCGATCAGCGGAGTCCCGGCGGCGCCGAGAAGTTCGGGGATGACGTATTCGCCGCTGACGGGGATAGCCACGAGAGCGAGCCCGGCGCGCACGCCGGGCAGGCTGAGCGGGAAGGTGACGCGGCGGAACACCTGCCACGGTCCGGCGCCGAGATCGGCCGCCGCCTGCTCCAGCCGCCGATCCGCTGTGGCGAGGCGGGCCTCGAGGGGGAGGATGAGGAAGGGGAGGTAGCAATAGACCATCCCCACCAGCATCGTGGCGTCGCTGTGCAGCAGCGGCACCGGCTCGGCGCTGAGGTGCAGCGCCCGCAGCGCGCTGTTGAGCAGCCCCTCGTCGCGGAATATCCCGATCCAGGCGATCAACCGCAGCAGGATGCCGCTCCAGAACGGCACCATCACGAGCAGGAGCAGCAGGCGCCGGCGGGCCGAGCGGGCGATCGCCAACGCCATGGGGTAGCCCAGCAGCAGGCAGAGCGCTGCGGTCACCGCCGCCACGGCGAGACTGCCGAGACAGGCACGCAGATAGAACGGATCGGCGAGCCCGCCATAGCCGCCGAGGCCGATCGGGCCGGCGAGCGGTGGCACCGTGTCGGCGGGGTTCAACAGCCCGATCCCTGCCAGTATCGCCGCTGGCGCCGCGACAAACAGCAGCAGCCACACCCAGCTCGGCCCCAGCAGCCAGCGCATCAGCGGACGGCGAGGCGCGGAGATGCCGGGACTGCGGCGATTTCGGTGACCAGCTTGCGGGTGATCGCCTCGGCGAACTGGTCATAGGTGGCGATCGCGATCATGAAGGACCCCGGTCCGCCGATCACCTCGTCCCGGTAATGCTCCTCGAGTCCGGGCTCAACCCACAGGATTGGCAGGCCATTGATCGTCACCCCTGCCTTCACTGCCGCGTCGCGCGCCTCGGTCACCGGCGTGTCGTCATTATTGGCGCCATCGCCCGAGATATCGATCACCTTGCGCGCGCCCTGCATCGGCGCCCGGTCGAACCAGGCGGCCGCGTAGCGGATCGCGCCGGCGATCGAGGTGCCGCCCCAGTTGAGCTTGCGCGGCGTTTTCTCGATGGTGCGGGCGAGGGCGTCCGCACTTTCGGCGTCATGGATCGCGAGCCACTCGATCACCGGCGCCTGCTTCTCCGGGCCGGTCCATTGCATCATGGCGACCGCGATGCGCTGGTGACGGCCGGCGGTGATCGCCTGCTGCACATCGGGGTCGCGGAAGGCATTGGCATAGCCCTTCATCTGCAGCGCGTAGCGATCGGTGCTGACGCTTTCGGAGGTATCGACGGCGAGGACCAGCAGCAGGTCGACCGGCTCCGCCCGCGCAGTGGTGATCGCCAGCAGGAAGATCAGGATCGCCCAGCCCGGCATGCGCATCAGCGGACGGCGAGGCGAGGTGGTGGCAGGCCGGAGATCTCGGTGATCAGCTTGCGGCGGATGGCGTCGGCGAACTGGTCGTAGCTGTCAATGGCGATCATGAAGGCGCCGGGCCCGCCGATCACGTTTTCCCGGTAATGCTCGGCGAGAAACGGCTCGACGTTGAGGATCGGCAGCCCGTTGATGGTCACGCCGCGATCCACCGCGTCGTCGCGCGCCGGGCCGACCGGGCGGCCGGCGTTGTTGCCGCCATCGCCAGAGATGTCGATCACCTTGCGCAGGGTGGGCCAGGGCGAGCGGTCGAGCAGGCCGAGCGCGTAGTCGATCAGCCCGCTGATCGAGGTGCCGCCGCTGAACAACTGGCGTGGTGCCGCGTCGATCCGCGCCGCCAGCGCCTCGGCTGAAGCGGCGCCGTTCACCAGGTGCCAGTCCACCACCAGACGCTGCAATCGCGGTCCGGTCCATTGCACCATCGCCACGCCGATACGCTGCTGCGCGCCGCCCTCGATCGCCCGCTGCACCCGCCTGTCGCGGAAGGCGGCAGCGTAGCCCTGCTTCTGCAGCTCGAACCGCTCGGTCGACACGCTGCCCGAGGCGTCGACGGCCAGCACCAGCAGCAGGTCGACGCCCTGCGCCCGCGCCGGCGCGAGGCCAACGAGGAGCAGCAGGGCGGCGAGCAGGAGGCGGCGCAGGGGCGGCCCCTACTTCATCGTGGAATAGTCGGTGGGGATCAGCAGGGTGGACTGCATCTCCACCACCCGCGTGCCCTGGCGCTTGAGGTAGGCCAGCCAATCCTGGTCCTTGAACAACTCGCGACGGATCGCCGCCCGGGCATCGGCCGATTTGTAGTTCCACATATGCAGCACCTCGTTGGGCTGCGGGCTCTCGCCGATCCACAGGCCGACATTGCGCGAGTAGGTCTCGCGGAGCGGCATGGCTTTCAGATATTCCTCGGCGTAGGGCCGCGCCGCGCCCATCTCGGTGCGATAGATGCGCATTTCATAGACGCCGCCTTCCTCCACCGGCGCCACCACATCCTTCATCGGGTGGATGAAACGGATGTCCTGGCGCTCCAGCAGCGGGCGGATGGCGGGCACGTAGTCGCGCATCCAGGCCTCGTTCTTCGCCAGTTCGCCGCGCAGGCGGGCGCGCTCGTCGAGGCTGGCATAGGACCAGATGTGCCAGACCTGGTTGAGTGTGCCGAATTCCGGCGTCCAGTAGCCGAGGTTGACACCGTAGTTCTGCCCGCGGGCGGGGCGACCGACGGTCTTGGCGAGGTTGAGATACTCGCCGAGCTTGCCCGGTTTCAGAGAGTAGATGCGCAGTTCATGGATCATGGCGTTTCCTTTGCTGTGTTGTTGTGGGTGCCTGGCATTAGCCGTTGCCTTTGAAGCGCGCCCACAAGCGTGAGCGGGCCCGCGCGGCCTCGGGCGGCACCGGGCCGATGGTGAAGAAGCGGGCGCGCTGCTCGGCGGGCGGATAGACGCCGGGATCACCGGCGATATCGGGCGCGATGTCCTTGGCGGTGGCGGGGATGGCGTTGGGGTAGCGCACCTGATTGGTGATCCCCGCCATCACATCGGGGCGGAGGATGAAATTGATGAATTCCAGCGCCTCGGCCGGGTGCGGCGCATCCTTCGGGATGGCCAGCATATCGAACCACAGCTGGGCGCCCTCCTGCGGCGCGATGTAGCGCAGCTTCACGCCCTTGCCCGCCTCCTCGGCGCGGGCGGCGGCCTGGATGACGTCGCCAGAATAGGACAGCACCACACAGGTCTCGCCCGCCGCCATCGTCTCGATAGCGCCACCCGAGGCGAAGCTGCGAATCGCCGGGCGGATCGCCTTCAGCGTCTTCTCCACCAGCGCAAGATCGCCGGCGTCCGCGCTGTCGGGTGATTTTCCGAGGTATTTCAGCACGGTGGGGATCACGTCGATGGCGCTGTCCATCATGGTGATGCCGCAGCGGGCGGCCTTCCTGGCCCATTCCGGCTTGAACAGCAGGTCCCACGAATCGCGCGGCGCGTCGGGCGCCACCGCGCGCAGCCGCGCCTCGTTCACCCCGAGGCCGATGGTGCCCCAGAGGTAGATCACCCCATGCGCGTTGCCGGGATCGGAGGTCGCGACCTGCTGCATCAGCGCGGCATCGAGCCCGGCGGCGTTGGGCAGTTTCGCGCGATCGAGCGGCAGCAGGGCTCCGGAACGGACGAGCTTGGAAAAGCTCGGCTCGCTGGTCGGCACCACCACGTCGTAGCCGGATTTGCCGGCGAGCAGCTTGCCCTCAAGGATTTCGAGGCTGTCATAGACGTCGTAGAGCAGCTTGATGCCGGTCTCACGCTCGAAACGGGCGACTGCGTATGGGTCGATATAGTCGGACCAGTTGTAGACGTTGACGACCCGCTGCTGAGCCATGGCTGGGACAGCCATCAACATGAACGCGAGCAACAAGCGCATGGATTGCCTCCAGACCTCTGGTGTCAGCCTAAGCAGATTTTTGCAGGATGAACCACAGATGAATTCGAACCCTGGGCTGGGGAAAGCCTGCTTGGACTTCGCCAGGCGTGCAAACTCATCGGAAGTTGCTCAACATCACGGCCACTCATTTCCGCCAAAGGCCAACCGATCGCGCGCCGCATGTTCGTTCGAACGGTACAGCAGCCGTCGGAACGCCTCCCGAGTCTTGTAGCCGGCATGGGGTAGGAGCAGGACATCGGCGCGACCGGTCAATGTGTGGCCGGGGCGCATCGGCACCTTGTCGAACGCGGCGCGTCGGAGCCCTCCGGCATCAAGTGCTGAAGGCAGCGCCCTCGTGGGCTCAGCCGCCGCACGGTCACCTATCGCCGCCACCGTGCGTGCGGTGAATTCCTGACACGCTTCCCGCACCCGTAAACCTTTTGGTCATACCTCGCGGCTAGAACGGTCTGGAGACGAGGAAAAATTCCGCATGTCACCTGACCCCGCATTCTGGCGCGGCCGTCGCGTTTTGTTGACCGGGCATACCGGCTTCAAGGGCGCTTGGCTCACACTTATCCTGAGCCGTCTCGGTGCGGAGGTGACCGGCGTTGCCTTGGCGCCGCACGCAGGGCCGGCGCTGTTCCCCCTCCTCGCCCCCGCCTGCCGTCTCGACGACTACCGGCTCGACATCACGTCGCCCGGCGCGCTCTCCGGTATCGTCCACACCGCCCGGCCATCGATCGTGCTGCATCTCGCCGCCCAGGCCCTGGTCCCCGTCGGTTACGCGGACCCGGCGGGCACTTTCGCAACCAACCTCACCGGCACCATCCATCTGCTCGAAGCACTTCGCGGTCGACCCTGCATCGACGCCGCACTCGTCGTCACCACCGACAAGGTGTATCGCAACGCCGGCGACGGCCGCCGCTTCCGCGAGGACGACCCGCTCGGCGGCGCCGATCCCTACAGCGCGTCAAAAGCCGCCGCCGAACTGGCCGTCGCGGCATGGCGCGCGAGCCATGGAGATGAATTGCCGCCGCTCGCCACCGCGCGGGCCGGCAATGTCATCGGCGGCGGCGATTTCGCGCCGACCCGGCTGGTTCCCGACATCGTGCGCGCATGGACAGGTGCTGCGCCCTTGCTGGTGCGCCATCCCGACTCCACCCGGCCATGGCAGCACGTGCTCGATGTGCTGCGCGGCTATCTGCTGCAGGCCGAGCACCTCGCCACCCCAGCCGCTTCGCCCCCGGCACTCAACTTCGCGCCATCGGAAATGCGCGAGGCCTCCGTGCGAGACGTCATCGCCAGCTTCAGTGCGGCGATCAACCGCAGCATTCCCTGGCAACACCAACCCGCCCGCGACGAAGCGCCGCGGCTCGCGCTTGACGCCGGGCTCGCCGAACGCACGCTCGGTTGGCGGCCGCGCCTCGGCCATACTGCCGCGATCGCCATGACCGCCGATTGGTATGCGGCATGGCATCGCGGCGACGACATGCTGCGCCGGTCCATCGCCGAGATCGAGCAGGCCGTGCCCTGCCCGGCTTTCGCATGACCGGTACCCGCAAGAGCGGCGCCGTCATCACCACGTGCCGCTTCTGCGGCGGGGCGTTGTCGATCCCGTTTTGTGACCTCGGCGCCACGCCGCTCGCCAATTCCTATGTTCCAACCGGACACGCCGGGCCGGACCCGTGTTTTCCACTCAACGCGATGGCCTGCGAAGTCTGCCATCTGGTGCAGCTCACCCACACCGCCGATGCGACGGGGATATTCTCGGACTACGCCTATTTCTCCTCATTCTCCTCAACCTGGCTACACCACGCGGCCGCGTTCACAACCGAGGCGATCGGCCGGTTCTCTCTAGGGGCCGACAGCTTCGTCGCCGAGATCGCGTCAAATGACGGGTACCTGCTCCGCAACTTCGTTGCCGCCGGCATTCCCTGCCTCGGCGTCGAGCCTGCGGCCAACGTCGCCGCCACGGCAATCGCCGCCGGCGTGCCGACCGAAATCGCATTTTTCGGCCGAGTTGTAGCCGCACGGATGGTCGCCGCACGCGGCCATGCGGACCTCGTGATCGCCAACAACGTACTTGCCCATGCGCCGGACGTGAATGATTTCGTCGCCGGCCTTGCGATGCTCGCCGGGCCGCGCGGCACGGTAT
>JAPLOH010000273.1 GCA_026400845.1 Alphaproteobacteria bacterium | reverse complement strand
CAGCTTCCCCATCGCCCCCACCAGACTCACCATGATGCGCAGCATCCAGCCCGCCACTTCGGCGTGCACGGTGGGCGCGGGGAGGGGTGGTGTGACGGTCATGTTTATCAGTATAACTTTCTCAAGATGAGAAATCAAGGATAAAATGCCAAATCTCCTAGGATTTGACACACGCCCAATCCGGTTGACCGATTGGTCGGATTCGATCCGGGTCTTTGATGAGGAAGTTCCACGCGACTTTGTAGGCGGCGAAGATTTCGTCGTAGCCGTCCGAAAGCAGGGCGCACACGATCGCGGCCAGCTGAAGCGCGGGATGCACTTCTGGCAGGGCAGGCTCGGGGGAGGGGCGCGCGGGGTTCATGGGATTTAATATAACTTTCGAGTCAGAGGTAGATAAGCTATTTTTCGGCATTGAAGGATAATAAGCATATTTGTGGCAAATATGTCACATGCGGAGCGTGATGCCGAATGCTTCTCGCGCGGCCGTCCAGGCCGATCCCGGACAATAGGGGCTGACGTTCACGGGAAAGCCGCTTATCATCAGGCGATGACGCAGCAGGGACGATACGACCACTACAGCCGGGAAGACCTGATACGGATTCTGGAGCGCAGGGATGGCGACCGGCGCTACGGGTTGGTGTGGGAACGCGAGGGCATCGAGGCAGATCGCGCGGCGAACCACGACTTTGTGGCGCTGCAACTTGATCCCGCGCTGTCCACCGCCCCCACGGATGCACGCGGCTGGCGCAACCTGATCATCGAGGGTGACAACTGGGACGCGCTGCGGGCGCTTCGCGTGGCCTATACCGGACGGGTCAAGTGCATCCTGATCGATCCGCCCTACAACACCGGCGGACGCGACTTCACCTATAATGACCGCTACATCGGCGCCACCGATCGCTACCGGCAAAGCCTCTGGCTTGAATTCCTGTGGCGACGCATCGTGCTGGCGCGCGACCTCCTGGCGCCCGATGGGGTGATGCTGGTTTGCATCAACGACGAGAACCGCGCGCGCCTGGATTTGCTGCTGGAACAGGCGCTGCCGGGCATGCGCATCGGCAGTTTCGTCTGGCGGACGAAGGATACCAACAATAGCGACAAGAAGCGGAATTGGAGCGGCGTCCACGAGCATATACTGGTCTACGCGGGATCGGAGTTCGGGTTCATCGGGCCAGATGCCGGCCCTGGAAAGTTCCGCCATATTCCGGAGCTTGGAGATATTCCGGTGCGGCTCGACCCGATTACGAAAGGCGAGACATTTCGATCAAGGTCTAATACGTATTACCCGATCCAGAACCCCAAAACCGGCCTCTGGTATCCCTGTGCTCCGAACCAGGTTTGGCGGTTTTGGAGCGAGACCCGGCCACCACGTGTCCGACCTCGTGACGTTTCCATTGAGACACTGATTCGAAATGGCGAGATCAATTTTCCTGTGGAAAAGGAGCCGCCGTTTTTCTATGCGGATCGCATGGCGCTCGATACCGCGATAGCCTCCGGAGATGTCCCGGTGGACGGGCGTCGTCGGCCATTGCTGCGGGCCGACCTACCGGACCTCGATTTCTGGATCGGCAAACCCATCGGCCGGTCGCGCCTGTCGCGCATTGTGCGCTGGACGGCGGAGGACGAGACCGCGACCCGCCCGGTGGGCAGTTGGATCGCCGGCCAAAGTGAAGCGGTCACTGATGATGACGTCCAAACGCTGCGCAGCGACCGGCAGGGCACTGCTACCACCGAGATCGAGCAGATTTTCGGCGAGAAGGTCTTCAGCTTCCCCAAGCCGACCAGCCTCATCCGCGCGCTGGTGCGCTCCGCGGCCGGAGATGGCGACATCGTGATGGACTTCTTCGCCGGCTCCGGCACGACGGCGCACGCGGCCCTGGCGTTGAACGCGGAGGATGACGCGGACCGAAGGTTCATCCTGGTCTCCAGTACCGAAGCGACCGAGGCGGAGCCCGGCAGGAACATCTGCCGCGACGTGTGTGCCGAGCGCATCCGCCGGGCCATCGCGGGCACCCGCGCCGCGCCCCTTGCGGGGGATTTCGCCTATCTGCGCACAAAGCGGATCGACTGGGATGACGTGGTCTACGATCTCGAAGCGGCGGATATCTGGACCATGATCCAACTCCGCTATGGGCGGCCGGTGCTGGCGTTCGATCCGGCCTCCCCGCTGCAACTCAGCCTCCCTGCCGAGGCGGAAGCGGCCGAACCGGCGGTGGCCTATCTCCCGGTGGTCGATGACGATGCAATTCAGGCGCTTGGCGCGCTGCTGCGGGATCGGGTCCTCGTCATCCATTGCCCGGTGCCCGACCTCCTGCGCGACCGGATGGACCTGCTTGGCGTGCCGGTCGAGCAGACGCCCGACCGGCTGCTGGCCGAATTCCCCCGCGTTGTGGCGGGGGTATAGCCGATGTCGCGGCGGACCTTGACCCCGATCACCCTGCGTGAATTCCAGGAGGAGGCGGTCAGCGCTCTTACCGCCAGCGCGCTCGACACGATTGGCAAGATCAGGCGTGCGGTGGCAGATCGGCGGCGGATCGCGCGCCGGATCGGCTGCTATCTGCTGGAGGCCCCGACCGGATCGGGCAAGACGGTGATGCTGGCGGCGACGGCCGAGCGGATCAGCCGCGCGGCGCCGGTGGTCTGGTTCTGGTTCGCGCCCTTCGCCGGGCTGGTAGGGCAGACCTCTGCGGCGTTGCGGGCGGTGGCGCCGGGGCTGCGCGTGCGCAATCCAACCGTCGATCGGGCCGATACCGGGACACGTCCGGGCGACGCATTCGTCGCGACGTGGGCGAGTGTTGCCGCCAGGAACGCCGCGACGCGGCGGATGCGCAGTGACGACGACATCGCCCCGGCGCTCGACACGCTGATCCGCCGGCTGCGCGCGGCAGGCTTCCAGATCGGGGCGATTGTGGATGAGGCGCATCACTCCTTCCGGCCGGGCACCGAGGCGTTCCGCTTCTTCGACCTCAGCCTTGATCCGGATATTCTGTTGTGCGCGACGGCCACGCCGGATGACGGCGATGTCGAAATCCTGCGGCGCGCCCTCGATGTCACCCGGTTCCAGCGTATCGCAGTGTCACGCAACCGGGTGGTGGCGGAGCGGCTGAACAAGCCGATGGTGCGCGCGGTGCAGTTTGTCGCCTACGGTACTGCGCGTGATCTCATCGACCTCAATGAGGTGGCGTTGCGCAAGGCGGTCGAGCATCACCGGGCGCTCAAGGCTGGCTTGAAGGATAATGGCATTCCGGTTGTGCCGTTGTTGCTGGTGCAGGCGGCCAGCGCGGAATGGGCGCCGGCGCGGGTGCGGGATTTTCTGCGCAATGCGCTCGGGTTTGCCGAGGGCGCGGTGGCGACCCACACCGCGGATGAGCCGGACCCTGATTTGCAGGCGCTGGCCAATGACCCGGACGTCGAAGTCCTGGTCTTCAAAATGGCGGTAGCAACCGGATTTGACGCGCCGAGGGCATTCAGCCTGTGTGCGTTGCGGCCGGTGGTCGATGCGAATTTCGGCCTCCAGGTGGTCGGCCGCATCATGCGGGTGCATCCGCTGCTCCAGATGCGCCCGAACCTGCCGGCCCTGTTGGATACCGGTTGGGTTTTTCTGGGGGCGCCGGAAGGACAGGCCGGGCTGCTCGCGGCGGCCGGACGGATCAAGGCGATCCGCGACGCAATGGAATTGGCCACCGATAACGTCATGGTCTACGAGGCAGGCGTCAGCGGGGAAGGCCGCATCAGCGTCGTTGGCGGGGATGGCCAGGCGATTTTCGTATTGGAACCACCGCCGGGCCGGGAATCCTGGGTGCCGCCGACGCCAGGGCCGCCGCCATCGGAGGCGCAGAGCCAGCCGTATCGGATTCCCGATTCGCTGTTCGGCCGGCTCGCCGAGCAGTCGGCCCCGGCGCCGGCCCCTCCGCCGAGCGGCGCCTCCTCATCGAGTTCCACCGGCGCGACACACGCGGTTCATCGCTATCCGAAGCGATCTGGCGTTGCCGCACCGAAGTGCCTGCGAACCGAGAAGCTGCCGCCGGGCAACAATGATCTGCTTGATGCGCTGGTTCGCGCGGTTCGCTTTGGCGATGCGCAAATTTCCGAAGCGCGCCGTAGCCGTGTGGAGGTGGAGCGGACGGAGCGCGAGATTTTCGACAACAATCATCAGCGAGCTTGTCGCCCGACAGCACGCTTTCGAAATTCTTCGTGTAAGCACTTGGATCGACCCTTCGGTACTGGCGCGGCGGCTATTGGTGACGTTCGGCGAGGCCATTCGGAACGCGGGGCAGGAGGTTCCCGAGGAGCGCGAGCTTCGGCGTGCGCTGAATGTGGTTCTTGTTCGCTTTCCGACGTTGCTCAAGGATGCGCTTCGCCGGGCGACCCAGGCCTGTGCGGTGGTTATTGACGCGACAGATCTTCCGGAGGCGTGGGAGAGCCAGGAGCCGTTGATTGCGTCGGACAAAAATCTCTACGGGATCATGCCAACAGGCATGAACAAGTGGGAGCGCCGATTTGGCAGTTTGCTGGATCGGGAGCCCCGTGTGATCTGGTGGCTGCGAAACCTGTCGCGCCCGAATGCGGCGGATGATTGGTCGGCCCGTATTGTACTGCCCGATACCGGCAAGGGGTTCTATCCTGACTTCGTCGTGTGCGTTGAAGCTCGCAAGCAACGGGACGGAATTTCTTTAATTGAAACGAAAGAGCGAACCGAGACGGCCGACAGCGCAGTCAAGAGTCGAACCGAGCACAGAGAATATGGTCGGGCATTGATGCTCAGGTATGACGATCCGGCGGATCGGTTTTATCGTGTTGAATACGCGCCTGATCTTGGCCGAAACAAGGAAACAGGTCCGTTTCGGTCGGAAGATTTGGTAGAATAAAGACATTGCAGTGGCGTTGAACGACTGTATCTGAATTCCCCGTCTACTTGGCAATCCGCAAAACGGGCTCTGCCGAGAGTTTGTCATTGCGAGGCGAGGCCGTGGCTGGTCGAGACGAGCTTTCCGATGTTCTGGGAGGTGGAGAAGACGTAGCGCGCAACGCTTTGCATTGAGTAGCGCGCAACCATGGTCTAAGTTGGGGTGAGCGAAATGGAGAGGGCCATGCCGACACCGCGACGGGCCGATGATGGGCTGACCAAATTCCAGCGCTATCGGCAAAACAAGCAGCACAAGGGCATGAAGCTGCTGCGGGTCTGGGTGCCCGATCCGCACCATGCGGACTTCGCGGCCGAGGCGCTGCGGCAGGGAAAGCTGTTGCGCGGGGCGCCCGAGGAGGCCGAGACGCTGGAGTTTCTCGGTCTGCTCGCGGACTGGCCGGAAGGGTGAGGCGCGGCGACATCATCACGGTCGCCATTTCCGGTGACTATGGCAAGCCGCGCCCCGCGGTCGTCATCCAGTCCGACGCGCTCGGCGAGTCCGAGAGCGTGCTGATCGTGCCGTTCACCACCACGCTGCGCGATGCGCCGTTCTACCGCCTGACGATTGAACCCTCGGACGCGACCGGCTTGAAAGCCGTGTCGCAAATCATGGTCGACAAGGTGGCCCCCTGTGCGCGCGCCAAATGCGGCCCGGTAATCGGCCGTCTGTCGCCGCTTCAGGTGCTGGCCTTGGGCAACCTTCTCTCGGTGATGATCGGCCTGGCGGACTGAGGACCTACCGCAGCGCAAACCCCAGATTGGCGAGTGCCGCCCGCAACCGATCCCGCCCGGTCAGCGAGGCCGGCGTGCGGACGCGGTTGATGGTGCGGCTGGTCCAGACCTCCGGCGTCATCGCCTGTTCGGCCTGGAATGCTGACATGCGCTCATCGTACGCCGCGGCGGTGGCGGGGCCTTGGGCTGCGTCGTACTGCTCCATATGCAGCACGGCCGCCGGCGGCAGGCGGGGCTTGATGGCGGTCGGGCGCCCCGGGTCTGGCGTGCCGACGCATAGGCCGAACACCGGGAAGACCTGCGGCGGCAGGCCGAGTTCGGCGGCGATCGCCTCGGGGTGGTTGCGGATGCCGCCGATATAGACGCTGCCGAGGCCCATGGATTCGAGCGCGACCACCGCATTCTGCGCTGCGAGGGTTGCATCGACGATGCCGATGACGAGCATCTCCAGGAACTGCGTCGCCTCGACATCCTGCCCGCGCTCGGCGGCGATCGCCTCGATGCGGGCGAGGTCGGCGAGGAAGACCAGGAAGAGGGGCGCCTCGTCGATATGGGCCTGGTTGGCGCAGAACGGGCGCAGCCGCGATTTGCGGGCGGCATCCCGCACCGCCACGACGCTCCAGGTCTGAATGTTGGACGAGGTGGCTGCGGACGAGGCGGCAGCGATGATGGTCGCCAGCCGCGCGTCGCTTACCGGTTCGGGCAGGAAGGCGCGGGTGGAGCGGTGGGAAAGCAGGTTTTCCAGCACCGGGTTCCAGTCGCCGGGGGCGGGGAGGCTCGGGTCGCGATAGCGCTGGTAGAGCAGGTCGGCGGCGTCATTGCGGCCGTGGGCGTCGTTCATGCCCCCGCTCCTTCAATCGCCCCGTCGAGGGCAGTGTTGGCTTCGCGGAGCGCGAAGGCGACGCGGTTGCGGGCGCGGGTGGCGGCGACGCGTTGGAACTGCGCGGCATCGGAGCCTGGCGCGCATTTGGCCAGCGCGCGAATGGCGTCCAGCGTCTGCCAGGGGGCGGCGGGGAGTGCAGGGTCATGGTCGAAGCGGTTGCCGCTGGCATAGTCGACAGGAACGAGGGCGCGGGAGACCTTCATCAGCGCAAAGTTGATCCGCGCCGTGGCTTCCGGCCCGGCATCCGCGGCCAGTGCCGCCACCGCTTCGGCGCGGTCGCGCAGCCCGAGCGCCGCCGAGGTGAGCGGGGCGAGCGAAAAGCCACCGTCGAGCGTGGCGGCGATGCGGTCGAGTTCGCCGATGAGGGCCCGGGCATGGGCGACGTAGTCGAGCGGCAGAACGGCGTCGGCCAGCAGGCGCCACAGCACGTGGACGAATACCTGGGTGTCGCGCACCAGATTGGCTTCGTCGAGCTTGTCGATGGTGTCGTGCGGCGTGTGCCACCACCAGCCCAGGCTGTTGCGCATTTTCACCGGCCCCGGCGCTTGCTCCGACAGTGCGCCGAACATCGATGGCACGCCGACCCCGGGCAGCGAGTCGTCCGATGAGCGGGATTTGCGCTTGCCGAGATACTGATGCCCGGTGCGCTCGCGGATCGCCTCGCCGGCCAGCGTGGTGAGTTCCGACATCGCGGCCGCGTTTTCCAGCACCGAGGCGCCGACGCCGCCGGTGGAGTCCACGTTCACATGGGCGACGCAGCGGCGGTCGAGTTCGTCCCAGTGCTCGTCGACATACCAGACCGAGCCGGAATAGCGCCCGTGCGAATGGCCGGACCAGAAGCATAGTCGTAGCCCGCGCACCCATTCATGACGGCGGGTGGCGAGCAGGCGCGCGGCCTCCAGCATGGTGGCGTTGGCCGACCCATTGTCCATCACGCCGAAGTACCAGGTGTCGTGATGGCCGGAGAACAGCACGAAGGGATGGTCGACCCCGGCGCCCGGCGCGTCGAGCTCGGCGACCAGGATCGGCGTCGAGCGCCAGGAGGTGTCGACCTCGGCGTGCAGCACCACCTCGGGCGTCTCGCCCTTGGCCAGCAGCGCCCGCAGCGCCATGCCGTCATCATGGTCGATCGAGCAGGCGACGGTGGTGGGCATGTCGGCCAGTGTCGCCGTGGTCGGGCTGCCCCAGACCGGGGAGATGCACATTTCGTGGATGTGTTCGTGCGGGGAGATGTGGAGTTGCCCGGCGGCGCCGGCCAGCGAGGCGAGGCGGGCGGTGGCGGGGTTGGCGATGCCGAAGGCGAGCACGATCGCGCCCTTCACGTCCTTCCCCGCGAAATCGGCGGCAGTGCCGTCGCCGACATCGACCAGGCGCCCGCGCAGCCCGCCGGCGGGGGAGGACTGGCTGTGCGAATGGGTGATGGCGGTGAGCGCGGTTCCGTCCACGGTGACGCTGGCCCTGCCGGGCAGGCTGATATAGGCGTCATGCTCGACCAGCTTCGTGCGGTAGCCGTAGCCGTTCAGGGTGGCACGCACGTAGAGCAGGCTCTGCGTCTCGTCAGCGGAGCCCGAGAGTTTCACCCAACCGGCGAATTCCTGGAGATGGGCGAACATCGCGGGACCGCTGACGGCGCCGGCGAGTTCGAGCAACGCGGGATCGGGATGGGCGTCGTTTGGCATGGCGGTTCTCCTGGTGAGCGGAGCCTAGACCTCGGTGCGAGGCGGTGAAAGAGGGTGCACGGGCGCCGTTGCCGCGGCTAGATTGGCGCATCAACCAACAAGGGGAACCGGCCATGGCCTCCATGCGCTACATCGTGCGCGACGTTGACGCGGCGATCGCCTTCTACACCGGGCCTCTCGGCTTCGCGCTGAAACAGCAGTACGGCCCGGCGATGGCGATCCTCGAACGCGGGGACCTTACATTGTGGCTCGCCGGCCCGCCCGCCTCCGCCTCCAAGCCGATGCCGGACGGGCGCACGCCGGCGCCAGGGGGGTGGAACCGGACCGTGCTGGAGGTCACAGGGCTCGACGACCTCGTCGCCCGTCTGCGCGCCGCCGGCGTGGCCTTCCGCAACGAGATCCTGGCTGGCCCTGGCGGGCGGCAGATTTTGTGCGACGACCCATCGGGCAATTGCGTGGAACTGTTCGAGGCCGGCTGATGCGGCGCTGCCTCGCGGCGTTGGTGCTCGTGCTGCTGTCCTGCGGCGCGATGGCCGGCACGCCCTGTGCCGACTGCACCGCCGCCGGCGGCACCTACCACACCGTGGCGCCGCCGGGTTGGAACGGGCGCTCCAAGCTGCGTCTACTGCTGTTCCTGCACGGCTGGATGATGGAAGGCGGCGACATCATCGAGGACGCCGGTATCCGGGTTCCGGCCGGCAGATCGAACTACCTGCTGGTCGCACCGGACGGCGTTCTGCGCAGTTGGGCCCATGCCGGCTCGCCGAGCCGGGCGCGCGACGACATCGCCTTCCTGCGCGCGGTGGTGACGGATGTGAAATCCCGCTGGCCGATCGACGCCCGCACTGTCGTGGCCGCCGGGTTCTCCCAGGGCGGCAGCATGGTGTGGGATCTCGCCTGTCACGCCGCGGGGGATTTCACCGCCTTCCTGCCCTTCTCCGGCGGATTCTGGGAACCGCTGCCCGCCTCCTGCGCGTCCGGCCCGATCGACCTGCGCCATGTCCATGGTCGCGACGACAAGACCGTGCCGCTCGCCGGACGGGCGCTCTTCGGACCGTACCGCCAGGGTGACATCGTCCGGGGCTTCGATATCTGGGCGGCGACTGACCAGTGCCGCGGCGGGACGGTGACGCTCGTGCAATCCGACGGGCTGGAATGCCAGAGCTGGTCCGGCTGTGCCGGCGGGCGGCGGTTGCAACTCTGCCTGCGCAGCGGCGGGCATTCGCTGTTTGCGCCTGACATCGCCTCCGGCCTGCGCTGGGCGGCGTCGCGCTGAAACGCAGCCGTGTTTTGCGCCCGCTGAGGTGGCGTGGCAGGATCGGGTTCACGCAACCGAGCGGGTGATTCTTGCGGCAGTTATTGTTGATGCGGCATGCCAAGTCGTCCTGGGACGATCCCAAGCTGCCCGACCACACGCGCCCGCTCAACCCACGCGGCCGGGCGGCGGCACTCTCGATGCGCAAAGTGCTGCGCGACCTCGGGCTCGCCCCTGACGTCATCCTGGTCTCCTCGGCGCGGCGCACGTTGCAGACGCTGGAGGCGCTGGAGCCATGGGACGAGACGCCGCTGATCGAGCCGATGGACGCGCTTTATCTCGCCGCGCCCGAGGCGCTGTTCGCCGCGTTGAACGCCGTCGCCGAAACCGCGCGCAGCGTCATGCTGATCGGCCACAACCCCGGCATGCATGAACTCGCCCTCGCGCTGGTCGGCGCGATCGACCCGGCCAACCCGGCGATGTTGCGGCTGTCGGAGGGCTATCCGACGGGCGCGCTGGCGGAATTCACCGTGCCCGGG
>JAPLOH010000228.1 GCA_026400845.1 Alphaproteobacteria bacterium | reverse complement strand
GGCTCAACCAGGCGGCGGGGCGGCGGCTGATCCCGATCGAGGGCCAGCCGCCCGACCTCACCCGCCTGCCCGCCGGCTGCGCCTTCCGCCCGCGCTGCCGCCGCGCGACCGCCGACTGCGAAACCACCCGCCCCGCGCTCACCGAAGCCGCGCCCGGCCATTGGAAGGCATGCCTGAACGATGCCGCCTGACGCCCCCCTGCTTGAGGTCGCTGACCTCAAAGTGCATTTCCCGATCTACCGCGGCGTCATCGCCAAGCAGGTCGGCGCGGTGAAGGCGGTGGATGGCGTGTCCTTCACCGTCAACCGTGGCGAAACCCTCGGCCCACCGGGCTCGCCGTGCTCCGCATGCTCGATATCACCGCCGGGCGCGTGGTGTTCGACGGCACCGACATCACGAAGCATGACCGCGCCGCCATGCGCCCCTTCCGCCGGCGCATCCAGATGATCTACCAGGACCCCTTCGGCTCGCTCGACCCGCGGATGAGCGTGGCGGCCCTGATCGCCGAGCCGATGATCGTCCACAACCTCGCCGCCAACGCCGCCGAGCGGGCGGAGCGGGCGCGCGAACTGCTGGAGATGGTCGGCCTGCGCGCCGACATGGCCAGCCGCTACATCCACGAATTCTCCGGCGGCCAACGCCAGCGCATCGGCATCGCCCGGGCACTCGCCATGAAGCCGGACCTGCTGATCTGCGACGAACCGGTCTCGGCGCTCGACGTCTCGATCCAGGCGCAGATCGTCAATCTGTTCCAGGAAATCCAGGCCAAATTCGGCCTCACCTACCTCTTCGTCGCCCATGACCTCGCGGTGGTCCGCCATATCTCCGACCGCATCGCGGTGATGTATCTCGGCCGCATCGTCGAAATCGCCGACCGCGACACGCTCTACCGCGCGCCGCTGCATCCCTACACCCAGGCCCTGATGGCCGCCGTGCCGATCCCCGATCCCGAGATCGAGGCAACCCGCCCACAAATCACCGTGCAGGGCGAGGTGCCGAGCGCGCTCAACCCGCCCCCCGGCTGCCGCTTCCATCCGCGCTGCCCGCTGGCGGTGGCGCGCTGCAAAACGGAGGAGCCGCAATTGCGCGAAGCAACCAGCGGGCAATCGGTGGCCTGCCATCTGGTGTGAGGGGTTTACACCGGTGATTCCGCCGACGATCCTGCGACGTTGAGCTGAGGCAAGGATTTCTCCCGGTATGGCGGCACCGCCAGCGGAACCGAACGAAGATGGCGTCTCCCCGAACTGGCGGGTGACGTTGTGGGCCATGGTGAGCGTGCAGCTCATCATGTCGCTGTCCTTCACCATCCTCAGCCCGATCATGCCGCTGTTCCTACCCGAAGTCGGCGTCACCACCATCACCGCGCTCGATCTCTGGTCGGGCGCGCTCGCCTCCGTCACCTCCTTCGTCGCCGCCTTCGCCGCCCCCATCTGGGGCCGATTGTCGGACGTCTATGGCCGCAAACCGATGGTGCTGCGCGCCGCCTTCTCCATCGGGATCATCACCATCGTGATGGGCCTCGCCCAATCCCCCTGGCACCTCCTCGGCCTGCGCGTGCTGATGGGCGCGCTGGCCGGCTTCAGCTCGGCGGCGATCGTGCTCGTCACCACCCAGGTGCCGAGCGGCAAGCTCGGCTCCTCGCTCGGCTGGATGTCCACCGGGCAGACCGTCGGCAACCTGCTCGGCCCGCTGATCGGCGGCGTCCTGGCGGACGTCACCGGCAGCTACCGCCAGCCCTTCTTCGTCGCCGGCTGCGTCTCGCTGCTCTCCTTCGTGCTGTGCTGGGCGATGGTGCCCGAGCGCTTCACCCGCCCCACAGAGGTGAAATCCCGGCCCTCCGTGATCACCGGCCTGCGCCAACTCACCCGCGCACCCGCCATGGCGGCGCTCGTGATGGTGCTGCTGCTCTCCCAATTCGGCGTCCAGGCGATCGCCCCCATTGTCACCATCTTCATCCAGGAGATGATCGGCAACCGGCCCGACATCGCGACCCTCTCCGGCCTCGCCTTCTCCGCCTCCGGCATCGCCGGCGTCGTCGCCGTCCCCCTGCTTGGCCGCATGTCCGACCGGATCGGCGAACGCACCGTCCTGCTGATCTCCATCGCCGGCGCGGCACTCGCCACCGCCCCGCAAGCCTTCACCGACAGCTACTGGGTGTTCGTCGCCGAACGCTTCGGCGTCGGCATTTTCGTCGGCGCCATCGTGCCGATGACCAACACGCTGATCGCCAAGATGACCTCGCCCGACTCCCGCGGCTACACTTTCGGCCTCACCCAATCCGCCTATTTCCTCGGCAATTCCTTCGGCCCCATCACCGGCGGCGTGGTGGGCGCCGCCTTCGGCCTGCACTGGGTGTTCCTGGTCACCGCCGCCATGCTGTCGGCCGCCGTCGTAGCGGTGGCGATCTACGTGCCGAAACGGCCCGTCCTCTTCCACTAGGGCACGCCAAAACCCCCGCGCATCGAACCCAATCGATGCCGGTTCCCCAGGCCCAGGGGCATGGCGAAGCCACACGGAGGCCCCCGCCCCAACACGCACGGCCGCGCCCGGCGCAGCGGCAAGGCCACGCCCAGCGCCCGCGCATGCCGAACCGGCAGCAACCGCCCATTCCGCCACGGCGCCGGCACCCACTCCCACTCGATCTCCGGCTCCGGCTCCAGCCTGATCGCGGCCTGCGCCGCCATCACCCCCGCCAACGCCCCGTCCAGCACCGCATCGCGCCGCCGGACACCCCGCCCGCCCAGCAATGCGTACAGCAGCGCGCCCAGCATGCCACCAATCAAGGCGGCGATGCCGTGGGTACGCTCGGGTTGCTGGGCATAGGGCGGGCGCATGTGGTCCTGGTCACTCCTGCTATCAACAACAGTAATTTATATAATCATCGCGTTAGACGCAAGCGAAATCTCACTGCGACTTTTCCCCACGGGGGACGAAGGGAGACGAAATCGCCCCCGCGCAATTATGCGGCCGCCCGGCGGCGCCCACGACCGGCCGCGGGAGCGGGGCGGTGCCCGTCAGAACCCGCGCCCTTCGGTGCGTCTGTCGTCGCCACCACCCCTCCGAGTTCCTTTTCCACCGCCTTGACCACAACGCCCTGCCACCCCCGCCCCAACGCGCGAAGCCGCTCCAACGTCCGCGCCGGGAACCGGATGGTCACCAGCTGCTTCGGCGCGGCCAGCTTCGGGCGCCCGCGGCGCACAATCTTGTCACCGTCGCGGACCGTCGCCGCGGCGAAGAACGCATCAGTGAGCTCCGGGGCGTCATCCGCCTCATCCAAAATGCTTGATCCAGCGGCGCTCTTCTTTGCCATGTGCATGCCTCATTGAGATAATGCGCCGGGCGTTGCCGCGCGGCGTCCAAACCAGAACGACCAGCCGCCCGCCAAGATAGCCGGCGGTAATGTATCGAGGCTCACCGTAGTCGATGCGATCGTCGTCCAGCGTGGCGTGAACCCCAGCGAACACCTCTGCCGCGTCCGCGAAGTCCAATCCGCGTTCGGCCAGCGTGGCGGCCCGCTTGACCGCATCATAGGTGATCCGCATGTATTTTTGTAACTACGTTTATTGACGGCGTCAATCCACCCCAGCCCCAGCAACCGCTCGCCGCATGCGACGAAAGCAGGTTTCACCGGAGAGGCATAGAAAACACGGAGGCGCCACTCGCCAGACGCCTCGACGGCGATGGAGGAAGGGGAGGCCAATCTTGATAAACATCGCACTGAGTGCTATAGATCACCACAAGGAGGGTCATCGTCTGGTGACACGGGCGTTCAAGACGAAGGTCTTTCATCGCTTCGCCCGGCGCTCGGGATTGACCGACGATGCGCTGCGTGCGGCGATTTCAGCGGCGGAACGCGGCTTGGTGGATGCCGACCTCGGGGGCGGCATCATCAAGCAGCGTATCGCCCGGCCCGGAGGCGGCAAGTCCGGCGGTTGGCGCACCATCGTGCTGTTCCGGCTGGGCCATCGGGCGGTGTTCGTCTACGGGTTTGCCAAGAGTGAGCGCGACAACATCAACGCGGAGGAATTGGCGGCATTCCGCATGCTGGCCGCCGAAATGCTGGGCTATGACGACACCGCCATCGCGGACGCGCTGGCGGAAGGGGCACTAATCGAGGTGAGTGATGACGACGACCAAACAATACCGTAGCCGCGTGATGGCGGCGATTCACGCCACCGCGGAAGACCTCCACGCCGCCGGCGTGATGGACCGCCGCACGCTGCGCCAGTTCGACGCGGCCTGCCTGACGCCGATCACCCCGCTGTCACCCGCCGAAATCCGCGCCCTGCGCGACCGCGAAGGCGCCAGCCAGGCGGTGTTCGCGCGCTACCTCAACGTTACGCCGGGCCTGGTGAGCCAGTGGGAACGCGGCGAAAAGCACCCGGCCGGCGCATCGCTCAAACTGCTATCCCTGGTCGCCCGCAAGGGGCTAGATGCGGTGGCCTGATGGTAAGACGACTGAGCTAACTCCGCCCCGCAGGCTGCCAACGAGCAGCCTGCCCGGATGAAGTTTTTTTGGTTCTTTTTGTTCACAAAAAGAACACCCTTCCTCAAGCCTCGTCATTCTCCCGAATGAAATCCATATTCAACACCAGCCCCAGCCCCGGCAGATCCGGAATGGTCATCATCCCATCCACCGGCTTCGGCGCATCGAGGAACACCAACTCGGTGATCGGCTCGAACAGCTTCAGCCGTTCCAGGAACAGCGCGTTATGCGTCGCCGCCACCAGGTGCAGATGGATGTTCTCCATCGCATGCGGCGCGAATTTCACGTTCCAGGCCTGGGTCAGCGCGGCGATTTTCAGCATTTCGGTGTAGCCGCCGGCGCGCGCGCCATCGGCCTGCACGATGTCGGCGGCTTCGGCCAGCAGCAGGTCCCGCACGCCCCATTTGGTGTATTCATGCTCGCCGGTCGCCAGCGGAATATCGGTGGCGCGGCGGAAGCGGGCGAGGCCGGGGATGTCGTCGGCGAAGACGGGCTCCTCGAACAGGAAGATGTCGCATTCCCGGATGGAGTTGGCGAATTGCGCCGCCGTCGCCGCATCCCAGCAGTTATTGGCATCCAGCAGCAGCTTGATGTCGGGGCCGACGGCGTCCCGCACCTTCTGCACGCGCAGCCGATCCCGACGCGGATTGTGGCCGCCTTCGACGCCGACCTTGAACTTGATCATCCGGTAGCCCTGGCCGACCATGTCGACCATCTCCGCCACCAGCGCCTCGTCGCTATAGGAGGTCCAGCCGCCGCTGCTGTACACCGGCACCGAGGTGCGGTTGCCGCCCAACAGCCGGTAGAGCGGCATGTCGAGGATCTTGCCCTTCAGATCCCACAGCGCGATGTCGATCGCGCTCAGCGCGCAGAAGGTCAGCCCCTTGCGCCCGACGCCCCTGAGATAGCCGAAGAATTCCTGCCACAGCGCCTCGGTCTCAAACGGGTCCCGCCCCATCAGCCGCGGCGCGATGTTGTGGCGGATCAGCGCCACCGTCGCCTCGCCGCCCACCTCGTGATAGGTGATGCCGAGGCCTTCCAGCCCCTGATCGGTGGTGACGCGCACCACCGTATAGCCCACCGTCTCCACCGTCCGCGTGGCATCGGCGAAGCCGCTGGCCACCTGGTAGGAAACGAGATGAACGTCGACTTTCGCGATCTTGTGCCGCATGGAACGCTCCCTTAACCGGCCTTCACCTTGGCCCATGTATCGCGCAAACCCACCGTCCGGTTGAACACCAGCCGCGTCGAGGTGCTGTCGGGGTCCGGGCAGAAATACCCGGTGCGCTCGAACTGCACCGTCTCCGCCGTATTGGCCGCGGCCAGCGCCGGCTCCACCAGGGCGCCCTCCAGCACTTCCAGCGATGCCGGGTTGATGTCGGCGAAAATATCCCCGGCAGCGCCCGGGTCCGGCCGGGTAAACAACTGATTGTAGAGGCGGATTTCCGCCGGCACTGCCGTGGTGGCCTCCACCCAATGAATGGTCACCTGGACCTTGCGCCCATCCGGCGCGTTGCCGCCGCGGGTCGCCGGATCATAGGTGCAGCGCAGTTCCACCACCTCACCGGCATCGTCCTTGCAGCCGCACTTCGCGGCCCACCGAGAGGCGGTAGAACTTCTTCGGCGCGTCCTCCATGAAATCGTCGCGCTCGACGTAGATTTCGCGGCCGAAGGTGATCTCGCGCTGGCCCTGGTCGGGATCGTCGGGGTGGTTGACCGCCGGCAGGGTCTCGGTGACCCCTTCAGGGTAGTTCTCGATCACCACTTTCAACGGGCGGAGCACCGCCATACGGCGCGGTGCGGAGCGGTTGAGGTGCTCGCGGATGCAGTGCTCCAGCAGCGCGTAATCCACCAACGAGAAGGCGCGGGCCACGCCGATGCGCCGCGCGAAATCGCGGATCGCCGCCGCCGGCACGCCGCGCCGGCGCAGGCCGGCGATGGAGGGCATGCGCGGATCGTCCCATCCGTTCACGTGCCCATCGCGCACCAGCGTCGTCAGCACTCGCTTCGAGAGCACGGTATAGCCGAGGTTGAGCCGGGCGAACTCGTACTGGCGCGGCCGTGAGGGCACCGGCAGATGCTGAAGCAGCCAGTCGTACAGCGGCTTGTGGTCCTCGAATTCCAGCGTGCAAACCGAGTGCGTAATCCCCTCGATCGCGTCGGACTGGCCATGCGCGAAATCATACGTCGGGTAGATGCACCAGGCGTCGCCGGTGCGCGGGTGCGTCGCATGCAGGATGCGATACAGCGCGGGGTCCCGCAAATTCATGTTGCCGCTGGCCATGTCGATCCTGGCCCGCAGCACCCGCGCCCCATTGGGGAATTCGCCCGCGCGCATGCGGCGGAACAGGTCCAGATTCTCCGCCACGCCGCGCTCGCGGAACGCCGAATTTCGCCCCGGCTCCGTCAACGTGCCGCGCGCCGCGCGCATCTCGTCGGGCGACTGGTCGTCCACGTAGGCGAGGCCCTTGCCGATCAGATGCTCGGCCCAGGCGTAGAGCTGCTCGAAGTAATCGGAGGCATGGTAGAGATGCACGCCCCAGTCGAAGCCAAGCCACTTCACATCCGCCGCGATGGCGTCAATGAACTCCTGCTCCTCCTTGGTCGGGTTGGTATCGTCGAACCGCAAATGGCAGCGCCCGCCGAACTCCGCCGCGACGCCGAAATTCAGGCAGATCGACTTGGCGTGCCCGATATGCAGATACCCGTTCGGCTCCGGCGGAAACCGGGTGACGACCGTTTGCACCCGCCCGGCATCAAGATCCGCCTGGATGATGTCGCGGATGAAATCCCGCGTCGCCTCGCCGCTACCCTCGTCCGCCATCAACCCAAACCCATCCCAAATCTAGCCAATCCCCGGTTGTTACGGGCACTCCCGCATTGCGGCAAGCGCGGATTGCCCAACCCTGGGAAGCGGCGCGCCGCATTTCATGTGACACCTCGGTGAAGCCTTGCCCGCCCTCCTTGCCATCCCCCGCCGGCAAACGCAGCCTGGAGGTTCGTGGCCCCTGGAGGCGAGATGAAGGACACCGCGTATTGGTGGGATGACGCACGTTTGGCACCGCTGGATGCGGCGGCGCCCCCGTCCACCTGCGACGTGGTGGTGGTCGGCGCCGGCTATGGCGGCCTCTCCGCCGCCCTCACCCTCGCCCGCGCCGGCCGCTCGGTCTGCGTGCTCGATGCCGGGCTGCCCGGCGCCGGCGCCAGCACCCGCAATGGCGGCATGTGCAGCGACGTGCTGAAACCCTCGCTCGGCGAACTCACCCGCAGCTACGGCGCCGACGCCGCGCAGGACCTGCTGGCCGAAACCCGCGACGCGCTGGATTTCTTCGCGGCCTTCCTCGCCGAGGAGGGCATCGCCTGCGATTTCTCCTGGTGCGGCGGCTTCACCGGCGCCAACACCCAGGCCGCCTATGACGCGATGGCGCGCGATACCGAAATCCTCGTCCGCACCACCGGCCTCAAGGCCGACATGGTCGCCAAATCCGACGTGCGCGGCGAAGTCGGCACCGATTTCTATTATGGCGGCCGCATCGCCCATCATCGCGGCGCGGTCCATCCCGGGAAATACCATGGCGGCCTGCTCGCTTGCGCCCGCGCCGCCGGCGCCCTGGTGCTCGGCAACTGCCCGGCGACCAAGCTGGAACGCCACCCCTCCGGCGTCCACGTCACCACCCCACGCGGCACCATCGCCGCGCGCGACGTGGTGGTCACCACCAACGGCTATACCGGCAAGGTGACCCAAAATCTGCGGCGGCGCGTGGTCCCGGTGACCAGCTACATCATCGCCACCGAACCCCTGCCGGCCGAAACCATGGCCCGCCTGATGCCGAAGGGCCGCATGCTGACCGACAGCAATCGCCTACTGGTCTATTACCGCCCCTCGCCCGACAATACCCGCATCCTGTTCGGCGGCCGCCCGGCCTATACCGAGATCGGCCCCGAGGCCGCCGCCCGCCGTCTCGGCGGCTACATGGCGCGCATTTTCCCCGAACTGCGCGACGCGAAGCTCAGCCACTCCTGGTCCGGCTTCATCGGCTACAGCTTTGACCGCCTGCCCCATGTCGGCACGCTCGACGGGATGCACTACGCGATGGGCTATTGCGGCTCGGGGGTGGTGATGTCCACCTGGCTCGGCCGCAAGGCGGCGCAGCGCCTGCTCGGCCAGCCCGAGGGCAAAAGCGCCTTCGCCGACATCCCGCACAAAACCATGCCGCTCTACACCGGCCGGCCCTGGTTCCTGCCGCTGGTGCAGGCCTATTACCAGGGGGCGGACCTGCTGGGCCACTGATCCCCGCCCGGGTTCCAATCCCCGCCAACCCGTATATCCTCGCGCCACGGATGCACGGGAGATGACCATGGGTATGTCGGGCGATGATGCGGCGCTGGCGGAACGGCTGATCGCCAGGTTCTTCCGCTACCTCGCCGTCACCAGCCAGAGTGATTTCGCGGGCACCACGGTGCCGAGCACGGAATGGCAGTGGGACATGATCCGCCTGCTCGAACAGGAGCTGCGCGGCTTCGGCCCCACCGAAATCCATGTCGATCCGCACGCCTGCCTCACCGTCCGCGTGCCCGGCAACGTCCCCGGCGCGCCGCGCCTCGGCTTCTGCGCCCATGTCGATACCGTCGATGTCGGCCTCTCCCCCCACATCAAGCCGCAGCGGGTGCAGTTCACCGGCGCCGATTTCTGCCTGAACCAGGAGCAGGACATCTGGTTCCGCGTCGCCGACCACCCGGAGGTGCTGCCCTATATCGGCCAGGAACTCCTGGTGAGCGACGGCACCTCCGTGCTGGGCGCCGACGACAAATCCGCCGTCACCATCCTGATGGACATCCTCGGCGAACTCGCCAAAGGCGGCCGCCGTCATGGCGACATCGTGGTCGCCTTCGTGCCGGACGAGGAGATCGGCCTGCGCGGCGCCAAGGTGATGGATCTCAGCTACTTCCCCGTCGATTTCGCCTTCACCATCGACAGCACGGAACTCGGCGAGTTCGTCTACGAGACCTTCAACGCCGCCAACGCCGTCATCACCATCACCGGCGTCCCCGCCCACCCCATCGCCGCCAAGGGCGTGATGGTGAACCCCGTGCTGGTCGCCGCCGACCTCGTCAGCCGCTTCGATCCGCTCGATACGCCGGAGAACAGCGAGGGCCGCGAAGGCTATTGCTACGTCAACTCCATGGCCTCCAACGCCAACACCGCCACCGTGAAGGTCTCGCTGCGGGATTTCGAATCCGGTGGCCTCGCCGCCCGCAAAGCCCGCGTCGAACAGATCGTCGCCGAGGTCCAGGCCGCCCATCCCCGCGCTAAGGTGGAGGCCGCGATCGAGGACGGCTACCGCAACATCGCCGACAGCCTCGGCAATGACCGAAGCTGCGTCGAGCTGCTCGAGCGCGGTTTCGCCGCGGAGGGGATCACCCCCAAGGTGATCGCGCTCCGCGGCGGCACCGACGGTGCCATGCTCTCCATGCGCGGCATCCCGACGCCGAACTACTTCACGGGCGGCCTCAACTTCCACTCCCGCTACGAATTCCTGCCGGTGCCGGCCTTCCTCGTGACCTACCGGCTCACCGACACGATCTGCCGCCTCGCGGCGGGCTGATCACACGCCGGTAAGCGCCGCCTGGATGGCAGCGCGGGTCTCGTCATTGGGAACGCCTGTTTCGGCGAGGCCGTTGGCGTGCTGGAACGCCGCGATGGCGGCCTTCGAGCCGCGGCCATACTTGCCGTCGACGACAAGCTGCGGATTGGCATGGAGGCGGTTGAGGTCCCGCTGCATGTCTTCAAGCCCGTCGTCGGGATAGTCGAGGAACGCCGGCACGGCCGGCTGTCCGCTCGCCAGCGGCCAAAGTTCGGCGAAGAGGTCGCAGCGATCCTGGAACCCGTTGAGACCGCCGTTGATCACCTGGGTGATGCGTTTGATGCAGTTGGCGTCGGCAAGCATGTTGAGATTGCCCGCGCTCCACTCCTTGATCGCCGGCGCGAGGGCGAACTGGGCGGAGATGATAGCGGTGGGGGTGGCCTCGAAATCAACCACGCCGGGGACGCTCATGCGGCGGTAGTTGCCGCGCCCGGTGGTCTGCATCAGGCCGCCGCCGCGAAAGCGGAAGCCGTCGCCGGGCTGGGTGTTGCCGAGATCGTGCGCCTTGGTGGGGTTGCCGAGCCCATAGACCCGCTCAGCCAGTGCCGGCCCGTCGCCGGCAAGCTGTGCCGCCTCCGCTGGCGTCACATTGGCGGAATGGTGGCCGACGCCGAAGACCTCATCAATACGATTGGCCGAATAATGCGTCATGTCCTCCCATTCGAGTCGGCCACGACCGCATTCGAGCAGGATCTGCGCCAGGAAATGGGCGAGCCGCAGTGGGGTGTCGATCCCGGCGGCGGCCAGCGCCGCATCGCCATTTTGGAAGGCGCTGACATAGGCCGGTAGCGCATGTGGGGCACAATGTGCGACGAGGTTGGCGGCGCTCGGCATGGTCGGTGTTCCCTTGGCTGTTGATGCAGTCAACCAGTCGGCCAAAAGCGCTGCAAGTCATTTCGCTGTTAAATCTCCGGAAACGGCTTCCACCCCCGCGCCGTTCAGTGCAACATGGCACCATGCCCCGCCGCCAAACCAAGGTGACGCCCGAGCTGCTGCTGCGGGCCTATCAGTCCGGGTATTTCCCGATGGCGGAGACCCGCGGCTCCGCCGAGTTGTTCTGGCTGAACCCCGAGCAGCGCGGCATTCTGCCGCTCGACGCCTTCCACCTCCCCCGCCGGCTGCGCCGGACCGTGCTGTCGGGCCACTACGCCGTCACCGCGGATACCGATTTCGCCGCCACCATCGATGGCTGCGCGGCCCCCCGGCCCGGCCATTCGGAAACCTGGATCAACCCGGAAATCCGCCGGCTTTACCTCGAACTGCACCGCATGGGTTGCGCCCACTCCGTCGAATGCCGTCTCGACGGCGCGCTGGTCGGCGGGCTGTACGGGGTGGCGATCGGCGGCGCCTTTTTCGGCGAAAGCATGTTCAGCGTTGCGCGGGACGCCTCCAAGGTCGCGCTGGTGCATCTGGTGGCGCGGCTGAAGGCGGGCGGCTTCCGCCTGCTCGACACCCAGTTCCTCACCGGACATCTTACCCAATTCGGCGCCATCGAAATCCCGCGCGCCGACTATCAGGCGCACCTCGACAACGCCCTCGAAGTCGCCGGCGACTGGCTGCCCGATCCGGCAGGGCTGCGCGAGGCAATCCAGGCCTTGCGGACGGGCAGCGAAACTACACCCTGATGCGTGCGCTCTCGGGGTCGTACAGCGGCTTCAGGCTTGCCGTGGCCCCGATCAGCCGCCCCTCCACCTCGATTTCGAAGCGCCCGTTGAGCCGCCCGGCCGGGATGTAGCCGAGGCCGATGGCGGCGCCGAGATGGTGGCCGTAGCCGCCGGAGGTGAGGTGGCCGATCACTTCGCCGTCGCACAGCACCGGCTCGTTGTGGAACAGCAGGGGCTCGGGGTCGTGCAGGAGGAACTGGGCGAGCACGCGGGTGATGCCTTGGGCGCGCCGCGCCAGCACGGCGTCACGGCCGATGAAGGGGCCGTACTTGCCGTCGGGCTTCTTGGTGCGCACGGCGAAGCCGAGCCCGGCGTCGAGCACGTGGTCTTCGTCGGAGATGTCGTGGCCATAGTGGCGGTAGGCTTTTTCGAGGCGGAGTGAATCCATGGCGTGGATGCCGACGGGGGTGACGTCGCCGTCTGCCATCAGCGTGTCGAATACGTGGCGCGCCTGGTCGGCGGCCACGTAGAGCTCCCAGCCGAGCTCGCCGACATAGGTGATGCGGTGGGCGCGGACATGGGCCATGCCGAATTCGATGGTCCGCGCGGTGGCGAAGGGGAAGGCAGCGTTGGAGAGATCGGCGGGCGTATGGCGTTGCAGCACCTCCCGCGTCCGCGGCCCCATGATGGCGAGGCAGGCCTCGCCGGCGGTCACGTCGATGGCGATGCAATTTGCGTCGGCGGGGATATGGCGTTGCAGCCAGGCGAAATCGCGAATGGCGGCGCCGCCGGAGGTGACGACGAGGAACTCCTCGGCGGCGAGGCGGGTGATGGTGAGGTCGGCCTCGATGCCGCCCGTGTGGTTCAGCCACTGGGTATAGACGCAGCGGCCGACCGCCACGGCGACATCATTGGCGGAGATGCGTTGCAGCACCGCCTCGGCGTCGCGGCCCAGCACGCGGAATTTGCCGAAGGGCGACATATCGAGCACGCCGGCCCCGGTGCGGATCGCCATGTGCTCGGCGGCGGTGTGCTTGAACCACGCCGGCCGGCCCCAGGAATAGTCGTAGGCGCCGCCGCCCGGCTCGAAGAATCCCGGCCGCTCCCAGCCCGCCACCTCCGCGAACACCGCGCCACGGGCCTGCCAGCGTTCGTGCAGGGGCGTGTGGCGGATGTTGCGGGCGGTGTCGTATTGCCGGTGCGGGAAGTGATCGGCGTAGAGCAGGCCGAGGGATTCGCGCACCCGGGCGGTGAGATACGTCTTGTTGTTCTGGAACCGCTGCATGCGGCGGATATCGACGTCGCCGAGATCCATCGTCGGCCCGCCCGCCGCCATCCACTCCGCCAGCACCCGCCCGGCCCCGCCGGCCGACTGGATGCCGACCGAGTTGAACCCGGCGGCGACGTAGAAATTCCGCAGTTCCGGCGCCTCGCCGAGCAGATAGCGCACGTCAGGCGTGAAGCTTTCCGGCCCGTTGAAGAAGGTGGCGATACCGTGCTCGGCCAGCAGCGGCATGCGGTGTGTGGCCTGTTCGGGCACCCGCAGGGTCGGCAGGTCGCGCGGCAGGCCGGGCACGGCGCCGGTCAACACGTAGAAATGCTCGCAGGCCTGCAACGGCACGTTGACCCCGGCCATCAGCCCGACGTCGCGCGCCCACAGCCCGGCGCAGTTCACCACGTAATCCGCGGCGATCGCGCCATGATCCGTCACCACGCCGCTCGCCGCGCCATTGGTGGTGGTAATCCCCGTCACGACAACATTCTCGAAAATCTTCACGCCGCGCTGCCGCGCGCCCTTGGCCAGCGCGAGGGCGATATTCGCCGGGTCCGCCTTGCCATCCGAGGGGATCCAGACGCCGCCCGTCATGCCCGCGATATTCACCTGCGGATAGCGCGCCTTGATCTCGGACGGCGTGATGACATCGACATCAATGCCAAACGCCCGCGCCATCGACGCCTGCCGCTTCAGCTCGGAAAACCGCGCCTCGCTCAGCGCCGCCGAGATCGAGCCGGTGCGGCGGAAGCCGGTGGCCAGCCCGGTATCCTCCTCCAGATTGCCGTAGAGATCGGCCGAATATTTCGCCAGCTTGGTCATGTTGGCGGTGGCGCGGAGCTGGCCAATCAGCCCCGCCGCATGCCAGGTGGTGCCTGACGTGAGGCGCTTGCGCTCGATCAGCACCACATCCGTCCAGCCCTGCAAGGCCAGATGATAGGCCACCGAGCAGCCGACAACGCCACCGCCGATGATGACGGCGCGGGCATGGGTGGGGAAATCGCTCATCGCAGGGCCTCCAGGATATCCCGCCGCAATACTATCCCGCCTCCGCGAATACCAGCCGCCGCACCCGCCGCGCCTTGGACGGCACGGCGGCATAAAGGTCCTTGCGCGCCTCCGTCAGAATCACCCCGGCAAACCGCGGCGCCATCGCATGGCCGGCGCCCTCCCACAGCTTCGCCCCGCGCAGCAGAATGCGGCTGTTGCTCGGCGGCAGGTAGAGCGCGGTATCGCGGCGTTCAACGCGAAACAGGCTGTCGGTCAGCAGGCGACTGATCTGGCCGGGCGAGAACGGCTGGCCCTGGCCGAACGGGGTACTCTCCACATAGGCCCACAGCCCGGTGCGATTGGGCGCCACCACCAGCAGGCGGCCATCATCCTTCATCACCCGCCACACCTCGCGCAGCATCGCCCGCGCATTCTCGGCCGCCTCCAGCCCATGCACCAGCAACACCCGATCGAAGCTCAAATCCGCGAAGGGCAGCGCCGTCTCCTCCGCCGTGCAGGCCAAATTCGCCGCCCCCGGCGGCCACCGCGCGGCGCCGATCTGGGCGGGGGTGAGGGCGATGGTGCGGGCGGCATGCTCGCGCCACAACCGCAAATAGGGGGCGGGATAGCCGAGGCCGAGGACGGACTGGCCCTGGAGCGCGGGCCACATCGCCATCAGTCTGAGCCGCAGCCAATGCGCGGCCACCGCCCCGCGGGGCGTCGCGTAGAACTCGGCGGCGGTATCGGTGTCGGTCACCATGGAGGAGCTATAGCATCACTCCGGCTCGATATGGCTGATCCGCGTGAGGTCCGCGAGAATCCGCCCCTGCGCATCGGTGCCGACCACGTCGACATAGCGGTGGGAGAAGGCGATATCGGCGGCGCCGTACTGGTGCACGTCATGCACCTGGGCGGCCAGCGCGGGGTCCCGCCCTTCGAAGGTGAGGAAGAACACGGGGTTGTGGGAGGTCAGCCATTCGGGGTCTATGCCGTTGAGCGGGCTTGCCGCGTCGATGATGTGCATGATGGTCCAGGTGAGGGCGAACACCGGTAGTCGATCCGACCGCAGCGCGAGGGTGTGGGTCATGCGGAAGGATTGGCCTTCCGCCGAGCGGCGCAGCAGCAGCACGGTGAGCCGCGCGGTGGCGTCGGAGATCAGGCCCACGCGGTCATTCCCGATACGGATCATCAGCGTGGGCTTCCCCTCGTGCAGCGTGACGATCGCCTTGTCGGCGTAGGCCACCTTGGCGGTGGGCCGGGCGAAGCGCACGAAGGTGATGCCGGTCATGATCGCGGTGAAGCCCATGCCGCACATGATTTCGATCGTGGCGACGACATGGGCATAGGTGGTGGCCGGCGACATGGCGCCGTAACCGACGGTGGCCAGCGTCTCGAAGGAGAAGAAGAAGGCATCCGCGAAGGAGCCCGGCTGGGCGTTGGCGATGCTGCCGGGCACGGCGAGGTAGAGCCCGGCGAAAATGACGTTCATCAGCAGGTTGAAGGCGACGAACACCAGCACGAATTGCGGCCAGGAGATGCGCACCGCGAGGTGGTAGGGGTCGCGCAGGTCGAACCGCCCGCCTTTGCGGGTGATGGTGTAGGTCGCCGGGATTTTCAGGCCGGGGGTGGCGCGGAAGCCTGAACGGGAGCGCCGGGCCACGCTCAGAACCCGCGGAACTCGGTGAACCCATCGGCCGGCACCCGGCCGGTGACCAGGGTGTTGGCCGCCACGGCGGTGTCTTCATGGCCGATCGCCATGCCGCAGACGATCACGTCATCCTCGGGGATGCCGAGCAGCGCGCGGATCGGGCCGGGGAATTCGGCGAACACCGCCATCGGGCAGGTGTCGAGCCCGCGGGCGCGGGCGGCGATGGCGATGTTTTGCAGGAACATGCCGTAATCGATCCAGGAGCCGATCTTCATCCGCCGGTCGATGGTGCAGATCATCCCCACCGGGGCACCGAAGAAATGCAGGTTGTTGACCACCTGGGCCTTCATCTTCGCCGTCTCGCCACGGGCGATGCCGAGCAGTCCGTAGAGGTCCCAGCCGATTTTCCGCCGGCGCGAGATATAGGGCTCGAACAGCGGGGAGGGGTAGTAGATGTGGTCGATCTTGTTGTCCTCGCCACCGGCGAGGTAGCCGGCCGAGAGATCGTCGCAGAACGTCCTGAGCGGTTCGCCGGCCAGCGCCAGGATCTTCCAGGGCTGCATGTTGGTGCCGGAGGGGGCGCGGGCGGCGACGTCGAGCAGGTGCGTCACGTCCGCGCGCGAGACCGGCGTGGGCAGGAAGCCGCGGATGGCGCGGCGGGACAGGATCACCGCCTCGGTGGGGTTGGCGGGGGTGAGGTCGGCGGCCAGCAGGTCGGTCATGCGGGTTTCCTTCCGCCGCCGACGCCCTCGCCGGGCGGCGGCGCGGCGAAGACGGTGCGTTGTTCGATCGCCAGCACGTCGGCCGGCCGTGGGAATGGGGCGGGCGGCGGCTCGCCCGCCGCGCGGGGGCGGCCGATGGCGGCGAAGAAGGTTTCGAGCCCGTTCGGCAGCAGCAGCCAGGTGAACACCAGGTCCTCCGCCCCGTCGTTGACGAACATGTGCACCCGGTTGCGGCCGAGGAAGAACGTGGTGCCGGGGCGCATGGCGTGGCGCTCGCCCTCGATGATCGCGTGCGCGTCGCCGGAGATCACGTGGATGATCTCCTCGCTGCGGTCATGCGAATGTTCGCGCACGTAGCAGCCGGGCGGCACGGACTGGCGGCCGAAGCCGGCGGGGTTCTCCATCGCCACGGTATGGGGTGCGACGAGCACCTCGACGAAGCCATTGGCCGGCACCGGCTGCCAGTGGCTGGCCGACTCGCCGGGTTGGACGATGCCGAGCGCGCCCTTTTCCATGCTGGTCTCCTACAGAATCCGTTGCAATGCCATGTCTATTTTGGCGATTTCACCTTCGCCCAACCTGAGGCCGAGCTTGCTGCGCCGCCATACCACGTCCGCCCCGGTGCGGACGAATTCATGGCGCGCGAGATAGGCCAGTTCGGCCGCGGTGATCCCGGCGCCGTAGACGGTGCCGAGGTCGCCCAGCGTGGTCGCGCCGTCGAGCAGCGTATCCGCCCGCGTGCCGTAGGCCCGCGCGAGACGGCGGACCAGGGGGGCGGCGAGGTAGGCGTGGCGGCGTTGCAGGTCCGTCGCCAGCGCCTCGAACCCCTCGCGCGGGAAGTCGCCGCCGGGCAGCGCGGCGGCGGCGGTCCAGCCGGCATCCTTGCCGGCACGGGGTACCGGCAGATGCGGCGCGAGCCGGGCCGGCGCCGCTTCCGCGAGCCGGCGATAGGTGGTGATCTTGCCGCCGAACACCGACAGCGCGGCGGGCTGGCCGGCCGCGGCATCGAGTTCCAGCACATAGTCCCGCGTCGCCTCCTGGGCTGCGCTGGCGCCGTCGTCGTAGAGCGGGCGGACGCCGGAGTAGGTCCAGACCACATCGGCCGGCGTCACCGGGGCGCGGAAATACGCCGAGGCGCCGGCGCAGAGATAGGCGATCTCGCTGTCGGAAATCGTGACCCCGGCGGGGTCGCCGGTGAAATCCTGGTCGGTGGTGCCGATCAGGGTGAAATCGCGCTCATAGGGGATGGCGAAGAAAATGCGGTGGTCGGCGTTCTGGAAAATATAGCAGCGGTCATGCAGCACCAGGCGCTTCACCACGATGTGGCTGCCCTTCACGAGGCGCACCCTGGCCGGCGTATTGGCCCTGAGCACGCCTCCCAGCACGTCGGCCACCCAGGGGCCCGCGGCATTCACCACCGCGAGGGCGCGCACCACGCGCCCGCCCGCCAGCCGCAGCGTCCAGGCGCCTTCCTCGCGCACGGCGGAGGTCACGGCGCTGCGGGTCAGCACCTCGGCGCCGCGTTCCGCCGCGTCCTGCGCGTTCAGCACCACCAGGCGGGAATCCTCCACCCAGCAGTCGGAATATTCGAAGCCGCGGGTGAAGTCCGGCTTCAGCGCCGCGCCGGCGGGATCGCGCGTGAGGTCGAGCGTGCGGGTCGCCGGCAGGCGCTTGCGGCCGCCGATATGGTCGTAGAGGAACAGCCCGGCGCGCAGCAGCCAGGCCGGGCGCAGGCCACGGTGATGCGGCAGCACGAAGCGCAGCGGCCAGATGATGTGCGGCGCGATGCCCCACAGCACCTCGCGCTCCATCAGCGCCTCGCGCACCAGCCGGAACTCATAGTACTCCAGGTAGCGCAACCCGCCATGCACAAGCTTGGTCGAGGCCGACGACGTGCCGCCGCCGAGGTCACCCTTCTCCGCCAGCAGCACCGACCAGCCGCGCCCCACGGCGTCGCGCGCGATGCCGGCGCCGTTGATGCCGCCGCCGATGATCGCGAGGTCGACGCTGGTGTGGGGTTCGCTCATGGCGCAGCGTAACGCCAAGCGGGGCGGCGCGTCCTCCCCCCACAGCCAAATTCAAGAAGGGGACGCGACATGGACCGTATTCTGAAACTACTCACCTGGCCCGCTGCCTTGTTCATCGCGGGCATTCTCCTGTGGTACGAACAATACAAGCTCACCGCCAACCCCGGTTCGGTGGAATTATTCACCACGCTCGCCACCTGGCTGCACATCCCGTCCTACGAGGCGCCATTCCGCCTCACCGTCGCCTGGGCCGAAATCGCCGCCTCGGTGCTGGTGATCAACCAGCCGAGCCGGATGTGGGGGGCAGCGGGCGCCCTCGCGCTGATGTCGGGCGCGATTTTCTTCCATGTGGTGAGCCCGCTCGGGATCGACCCGTACAATGACGGCGGCAAGCTGTTCAAGGAGGCGTGCAGCGTGTGGGCGGCCGCGGCGTTCATCCTGTTCGCCTATCGCGCCGAGGGGATCGCGCTGGTGAAGACAGCAAGGGCTTCTTTTTGAAAAAAGAAGCAAAAACTTTTTATCCGTTGGCTTCGCGCTCTCCACGGAGAGCGTGAAGCCAACGGATAGAAGTTTTTTGGTTCTTTTTTTCAAAAAAGAACCGCTTCCTTACTCCTCCGGCTCGAAGGTCATCGACACCCCGTTCATGCAATAGCGCTGCCCGGTCGGCGCCGGCCCGTCCGGGAATACATGCCCGAGATGGCCCTCGCAGCGGGCGCAATGCACCTCGGTGCGCACCATGAACCAGGAACGGTCGGAGGTGGTCGCCACCGTGCCCTCGATCGGCGCGAAAAAGCTCGGCCAGCCCGTGCCGCTCTCGAACTTGGTGTCGGCCGAGAACAGTTTCTGGCCGCAACCGGCACAGGCGAATATGCCCTTGCGCTTCTCGTAGTTCAGCGGGCTGCTGCCGGCGCGCTCGGTGCCGTGCTTGCGCAGCACCTTGAACGCCTCGGGCGACAGCACGCGCTTCCAGTCTTCGTCGGTACGGGCAATGACGTCATCGCTCATGGCAGACTCCTCTTCAAATCCGATGTAGGGATCATGCCATCGCGGCGCAACGTGGCGCTACCGACTTTCAGGAATCTCGCGTGATCGCCCTCTTCAAACTGCCGGAACTGCGCGCCTTTCTGATCTCGGCCGCGCTGGCCAGCCTGGCCGAAAGCGCCCTCGCGGTGGTGCTCGGCGTGCATGTCTACGCGCTGACCCGGGATGCCTTCGCGCTCGGCATGCTCGGCCTGGTGGAGGCGATCCCGGCGATCGGGCTGGTGCTGGTGGGCGGCCATGTCGCGGACCGCACCAGCCGCAAAACCGCCGCCGTGGTCACCCGTGCCGCCATGGCGGCGCTGGCCGCGATGCTGGCGCTCGGCGGCGGCAACTCGGTCGCGGCACTCTACACCATCGCGTTTTTCCTCGGCACCGTCCGTGCCTTCGAGGAACCGGCGGTGACCGGGCTTGAAGCCGAAATCCTGCCGCGCGAGCGGATGATGAACGCGGTCTCCCTCGTCGCCTCGGTCGGCCGCGTCGCCGGGTTGAGCGGGCCGGTGCTCGGCGGCATCGCCTATGAGATGGCCGGCCCCTTCCCCACCTTCCTCGCCGCCGCCGTGCTGCTGAGCCTCTCCACCCTCGCGCTGCTGCTCGGCATCAAGCCGCGCGCCGCCCCCGCGCGCTCCGGCACCCCCGTCGGCGTCATCGCCGCGATCGCCGAGGGCGTGCGCTTCGTGTTCAACAGCCAGATCCTGATCGGCTCGATGGCGCTCGACCTGTTCGCCGTGTTCTTCGGCGGCGCCGCCGGGCTGTTCCCGGCCTTCGCCGATGAAGTGCTGCACGAAGGCGCCTGGGCGGTCGGCCTGATGCGCGCCGCCGCCTCGGCCGGCGCGCTCACCTCGATGCTGATCGCCACCCGCATCCCGCCCCGGGCGCGGGCCGGCCTTGCGCTGCATCTCGCGGTCGCCGGCTTCGGCATCGGCATCATCGTGTTCGGCTTGTCGAGGAATTTGTGGCTCTGCCTCGCCGCCCTGTTCTTCGTCGGCGCGTGTGACGGGGTGAGCGTCATCATCCGCCGCGCCATCGTCCGCATGGCCTCGCCCGACGCGATGCGCGGCCGCGTATCTTCAGTGCGCGGCCTGTTCCTCAACGCCACCAACGAGCTCGGCACCTTCGAAAGCGGCCTCGCCGCCGTCGCGCTGGGCATCGCCCCGGCGATCTGGACCGGGGGCGTGATCACCCTGATCGTCGCCGCCATCACGGCGTGGAAAGCGCCGGTGCTAAGGCGGTTGGATCTGAGGGAGTTCGAGAAGAAAGTATAGGAAGTTAAGATTTACCACAGAGACAATAAGACAATGAGGGAGCGGTGGCACAATATCGCCAGCGCGTCTCACTGCCTTACTGCCTCTGTGGTGATACTTCCCTAAGCCTTCTGCGGCACGATCAGATACTTCTTCCCCGTCGCCCGCGCGTTGTATTGCGCCACCGCCGCGAGATCGAGCACCTCGGCCAGCGAGATTTCCGCCGTGTAGTGGCTGGCGAAGGTGGTCTTCAGCTCCGCCACCACCCGCGCGCGCAGCCCGGCGGCGGCGGCCGGGCCGATCTTGGCGAGCACCGGCATCAGCAGCCAGCCGCCGATGCCCCACGCCATGCCGAAGCCGCGGTTGAACTCGGTGGGCCGCACGTCCAGCCCGCCGTAGATGTAGACCTGCTTGTGCACGGTGGAGCCGTAGCGGTTGTAGGTGGTCGACGTGCGGTTGATCGCCGCTTCCATGGCGGTGAGGATCTGCCCCGCCAGGCGCCCGCCGCCGGTGGCATCGAACGCCAGGGTGGCGCCGGTGGCGGCCAGGGCATCCGTCAGCTTCGCCGTGAAATCGGGCTCGCTGCTGTTGCACACAAAGGTCGCGCCGATGCCGCGCAGCAGCGCCTCCTGCTCGGCGGAGCGCACGATGTTGACCAGCTGCACCCCATCCTTGAGGCAGATCTTCTGCAGCATCTGCCCGAGGTTGGAGGCCGCCGCGGTGTGGACGAGGGCCGTGTGGCCCTCGCGCTTCATGGTCTCGACCATGCCGAGTGCCGTCAGCGGGTTGACGAAGCAGGAGGCGCCCTCCGCCGCGGTGGCGTCATCGGGCAGCACCAGGCAGTCCGCCGCGGCGACGGCGCGGAATTGCGCATACATCGCGCCGCCGAGGATGGCGACCTTGCGGCCGAGCAGCGCCTGCGCGTTGGCGCCGGCGGCGACCACGGTGCCGGCGCCCTCGTTGCCCACCGGCAGCGACTGGCCGACGCGCGGCGCCATCGCCTTCATGAACGGCGCCGGAATGGCCGCCCTCAGCACGCCGCCGCTCGACGTCGCCGTGCCCATGTCGCCGGCCGCCAGCAGCAGGCCGAGGTCGGACGGGTTGATCGGGCTCGCCTCGACGCGCACCACCACCTCATCGGCGCCCGGCACCGGGTTCGGCACGCGGGCAAGCGACACTTCGAGCTGGCCACCTTCGCTGACGAGCGAACGCAGTTGCAGGAACGTGCCGGCGGGATCGTAGGACATGGTGGGTCTCCTGTTGGTCGCGCGTCTCTACCCTTCGGCGCGCATGGCGGCAAACGTATCGCGCGCCGTCAGCATCGCCTCGCGCACCAGGGGCAGGCCGACATAGACCGAGAGATGCAGGATCGCCTCGCGCAGCTCCTCCTCCGTCCAGCCCTGGCGGATCGCCATGCGCAGATGGATCGCCAACTCGGGGTCCCGCCCGGTGGCGACGTCGGAGACCACGCAAATCAGCGTGCGGGTTTTGAGATCGAGCCCGGGCCGTGACCACACCGTGCCGAAAGCGATCTCCTGGGCGAGATCGCGGAATTCCCGCATGCCGGGATCCGCGTAGATGGTGGGCTCCAGCGAGGCGGCGAAGCCCTCGCCCATGAGTTCGCTGCGCACTTTGGCACCTTTTTCGCGCAGGGTTTTCTCGGACATTTTGTTTGCTCCCTTGTTGGGTGTTGCATTTGCGGGATCGCCCCCGCCGTCATTGCGAGCGCAGCGAAGCAATCCAGTGTGAGCGGCGCAAGGCCGTGCGAGGCCCCTGGATTGCTTCGGCTTCGCCTCGCAATGACGAATTACGTCGTCGGCAGTTCGGGCTCCCCCAGCGAGAGCATCAACCGATTGGCCCAATTGAAGAAAGCCGCGCCGTTGATCACATCCACGATCGCCGCGTCATCCAGCCCTTGCGCGCGCAGGGCCGCGACGTGCGCTGCCCCGAAGCTGGAGGGCGTGGCCGAGAGCGCGGCGGAGGCGGAGGTGATGGCGTTCCAGCGCGGGCCGAGGTCCGCGGTGAGGCCGTCGTCGAGCAGGCGCTGCACGTCGTCGCCGCGCTTGGAGAAATGGGTGGCGAAGCGGGCGTGCACGGAGGCGCAGTAGATACAGCCGTTGAGGCGCGAGGCGGCGGCGGCGGCGAGTTCGCGCTCGGCGCGCGGCAGGCCGGCCTCGGGGTTGTAGAAGATGTCCTTGTCGGTCTTGGTGCGGGCCTGAAGGATATCGGGGTCGCGCACCAGCAACATGAAATAGGGCGATTTGGCGCGCGAGGCGTCCACCAGCCCGGCCCAGTGGCGCTCGGTGAGAGCGGCCTCGGGGAAGGGCTCCAGCCAGGGCAGCCAGTCCAATTGCGCCTGGGTGAACACGGTGGGGACGGCGTGGCCGGATTGCGGGATGGTGTGCTCGGTCATGGCTTATGCTCCGGCCAGCGTGCGCAACCCGTGCACCACGCGGATCTGGAAGGACAGGAAGGCGACAAGCTGCGAGAGGGTGACGATGCCCGTCGTGGACCATCCGGCATCGAGCAGCGCCTGGAGATGCTCCGGGCTGGCGTCGCGCAGATGGAAAACCAGCATATGCGCGTGGTTCAGCGCCGCCGCGAGGCGCGGCGCCACGCCGGGGGAGGCGGCGTAGACCGGCCCGGTGGTGTCCTCGGCCGACAGCTTGCCCGCGGGATAGGCGCCGAACGGCCCGCTCGCCATGCCCCGCGTTGCCTCGGTGGCGATGGTGATCGCGAGATCGGGCACCAGCGGCTTGGCGTAGTAGGCGGCAATCGTGGTGTCGCGATGCAAAGCGGCGACGAAGGTGGCCACCGCGTGGCGCTCGTCGCGCGACATGTCGGCCAGTTCGCTGGCCTCGAACAGCGCCACGTAGCTCGCCTGCGCCTGCTCGCGCGCCTGGCGGCGCACGTCGCGGATGGTGGCGAGCGGGCTCCCCGGCGCGAGGCCGGCGAGGTGGTCGATCACATCGATGCTCATGCGGCGGAAACCTTGGGAAGGGGTTGCGCGGCCCAGCCCATGGCGGGGGCCACCTTGGTCGCGAAAAGTTCGATCGAACGCAGGATCAGCGGATGCGGCGGATCGACGGAGTGGACCTGCACCGCCACGTCGGTGACGCGGTGCAGCGTGGTGTCGCGCCGCAGCGATTCGATCACCTCCTCCACCGTGCCCATGTGCACGTCGAACGCGGCGATGATGTCATCGAGCGAGCCGCTCGGCACCGCGCGGCCGACCTTGGCGATGCGGCGGATGAAACGGTCGAAGCCGATCTCGGCGTAGCGGCGGGCCTCGGCGCGGTTGTCGGCGACGAAGACGCTGCGGGAGCCGAGAATGCGCGGCGCGGCACCAGCGGGGAGGGCAGCGTAATAGGCATCCACGATCGGCTGCTGGATGTCCGCCAGGGTCGCCTTCGGCGCGTCGGCCGGGCGCGGCTGGGTGCGCGACAGCAGCAGCCCGTCGCCGGCCAGCCCGGCGCGGCGGCCGCCCTCCACCGAGAAGGTCGCCTGCCAGATCCGCGCGTCCAACTGGCTGCCGTCCGGATACATCCGGTTGTCGCTGGCGTTGATGTCCTGCCCGCGCAGGGCGCCGCGGAAGGTGCTGTAGTAATTCGCGTAGATCTCGCCGCGCGCCTCGTTGGTGTGGCCGAACGCCGCGAAAGCCGAGGGGTTGCCGCCGGTGCCGACCCCCAACTCCAACCGCCCGCCCGACATCAGATCGAGCACCGCCGCATCCTCCGCCACCCGGATCGGGTTCTCCAACGGCAGCGTCACCACCCCCGTGCCGAGCCGGATGGTGCGCGTGCGCGCCGCTACCTGGGCCAGGAATACGAAGGGCGAGGGCAGCCCGCCCTCGTCGGCATCGAAGTGATGCTGCGCCACCCAGGCGCTGCTGAGGCCCATGCGCTCGGCGTGGATGATCTGCTCCATGGCGAGCCGATAGCGCTCGCCGGCGGGCACGTCATCGAGGAGGCGGCTGAAGAAGCCTAGTTTTTTCAATGCCATG